>JAFSPF010000127.1 GCA_017443065.1 Lachnospiraceae bacterium | reverse complement strand
TGCATCGGCCGCCGGGCGCGGCGGCTCATTACACGCACTTTCGAGCGTCCGGCAGCTTGTCGTCCCGACGCAGATCACCCGGCCACCCTTCTGCTTTGTTTCATGAACCAGCCGCGCCGTCTCCTCCGGCACCTCATACCACTCGCTGTGCATATGATGCTTGCGCACATCCTTGACCTTGACGGGACGGAAGGTGCCGAGTCCCACATGCAGCGTCACGCTTGCGATCTTCACGCCCTTCCCCCGCAGCTCCTCCAGGAGCGCCGGCGTGAAATGCAATCCCGCCGTCGGTGCCGCGGCACTCCCGTCATGTTTCGCATAAACGGTGTTGTAGCGGTCACGGTCTTTCAGCTTGTGCGTGATATACGGCGGCAGCGGCATCTCGCCGAGCCTGTCCAAGACTTCCTCAAACGTCAGCGCCTGCCTTTGCGCCGTTTCCGTTTGCCCCGCTCCGGGGCTGTCGTCACCCCATGTAAATCGCACGATGCGGTTCCCGTCGGGAAGCTCCTCTTCGATTGTCGCGGTCATGAGGGGCACCCCCTCATCCGGCTGCTGCGCAGCCACCTGTCTCCGCTCGTGCAGACCTGCGTCCCCCGGACGCAGTGCACCAGTCGGCGCAAAGCCACCGTCCCCCGGACGGTGTGCGCCCCCCGGGAGAAGGCTCTTGCTCTGCTCTGCATCGGTATGACGAAAAAAGCACAACTCCGTGCCGCGTCTCAGCTTCTTCCCCGGCCGTACCAGACATTCCCAGACAGTATCACCCATTGCATCTTCAACATCCAGTCCTGCATCCATGCCTTCCCCTTGGGGGGAAGGTGGCTGCGCAGCAGCCGGATGAGGGGTGATCCGCTTCAGCAGCAGCAGCTCCGCCTTCGCGCCCGTGTCTTTCTTCACGCCGTGCAGCCGCACCGGCAGCACCTTCGTGTCATTCAAAACAAGGAGATCGCCCTCCTTAAGAAAGGAGGTGATCTCCGAAAAAACATGGTGGGACAGAGCACCGGTCTTCCGGTCCAGCACCATGAGCCTGGAGGAAGACCTGTCCGCCAGCGGATCCTGCGCGATCAATTCCTTTGGCAGTGTAAAGTCATAATCGGCTGTTGCGTAATACGTGTTCATTCATGTGCATCTTTGTGCAGCTTTGTGCAACTTCTGTTTCCTTGTGTAACTTTGTGCAACTTTGTGTAACTTTCGGTCTATGACCTGAGTTCCGCGCCGAGGGATTCGAGGCCGTTTAAGATTTTTTTCATGGCGGCGGCCACGTCCTCATCCGAGAGCGTACGCGCCGCGTCGCGGAAGGACAGGGCATAGGCCATGGACTTGAAGCCTTCCTTGATCTGTGCGCCCTCGTAGATGTCAAAGAGCGAAACGCTCTCCAGAAGCTTTCCGCCGCGCTGTCTTATCATCTCCTCCAGCGCCGCGTGCGTCACGGTCTTCGGCACGGTCATGGAGATGTCGCGCGTGACTGCCGGAAACTTCGCGAGCGGATGATAGATGCGGTCAAAGGAGGCAAAGGGCATCAGCGCCGGGATATCGATCACGGCCACATAGGTGCGGGCGCCGATCTCATACGCCTCGCAGACGTCCGGATGCACTTCTCCGATGTACCCCAGGCAGACGCAGTCCTTGTCCTGCTTACCGGAAGGCGTAAAACAAACCCTCGCCTGTCTGCCCGGATGCAGGTACGGCCTTGCCTCACAGCATGCGGCATCCCCGCCGCAACAGCCGCCGTCCTGCGCCGCAGCAGGTGCGCAAAAGGACAGCGCACCCGAAGCGCCCTGCACACGCATCCCGAGACGCGCGAGCATCTCCTCCACGACGCCCTTCAGTTCAAAGAAGGCCTCGCCGCTTTTGCCTTTATTCTCATCCGTATAGAAGCCGAGCGTCAGCATCATGCGCTCGTCCGGCAGCTCCGTCAGCGGAAGCGCCGCCGGCAGATACACATTGCCGCACTCAAAGAGCCTCACGTTTTTGTTGCGACGGTTATAGTTAATCGAAAGGGAGCCGAGGACGCCGTTCAGCGGCAGCGTCCGCATGATCGAAAAGTCCTCTCCCAGGGGATTTACGATCTTCACCGCCTGCCGCTCCCGCGCATCCGTCGGCAGCTGCAGCTTGTCAAAGACCTTCGGCGATTCGAAGGAATAGCTGTAGCCCTCCGAAAATCCCGCATAGAGCGCGACCTCCTTCAGGCAGTCCTCCACCTCCATCTGCTTTGTGCGCTTGCCGCTGGACACGGTCGAAGCCGGCAGCGTCGTCGGCGTCTTGTCATAACCGTAGAAGCGCACGACCTCCTCCGCGATATCGCAAAGGGCGTTCAAATCCTGCCGGAAGGAGGGAATAACGAGTTCGTTTTTCGCTTCGTCATACGCGATCTCCAGCGGCTTGAAGTATGCAAGCATCTGCTCCCTGGAAATCTCCGTCCCGAGCAGCGCGTTGATTCTCTCCGGATCAAAGGCAATTCTCTTTTGGGCAGGCAGCGGTGCGCAGACCTCCACGATCCCCTTCGTTACCTTCCCACAACCCAGTTCCTCGACAAGATGACAGGCGCGGTTGATCGCCGCCTCCGCGTTCGCGGGATCGAGCCCCTTCTCAAAGAAGGAGGAGGAGTCCGTCCGCAGGCCGATGCGCTTGGAGGATTTGCGGATGTTCGGTCCGTTGAAGGTGGCCGCCTCAAAGAGCACGGTCTTCACGCTGTCCGTGATCATGGAGTTTTCACCGCCCATGATGCCGGCGATGCCGATCTCCTTTTCCGCGTCGCAGATCATCAGCACATCCTTGTCCAGCGTGCGCTCCTGGCCGTCGAGGGTGATAAACTTCTCACCGTCCGCGGCCCTGCGCACGATGATCTGATTTCCCGCAACGGTCGATAAGTCAAAGGCATGCATGGGCTGTCCGTATTCCAGCATGACATAGTTGGTGATATCCACGAGATTGTTGATCGGGCGGATGCCGCAGGAGGCAAGACGCCGTTGCATCCAGACAGGGCTCGGCGCGATCGTGATGTCCGTGCAGACCCTGCCGCAGTAGCGCGTGCAAAGATCCGCGTCCCGCACCTCCACCTTGATATAATCGCTGCAGTTCTCTTCCGTTTCGTGCACCGTTTCCTCCGGCAGCGTCAGTGCCTTGCCGAAGGTCGCGGCCGCCTCCCTGGCGATGCCCGTCATCGCGTAGCAATCCACGCGGTTGCTCGTCACCTCAAATTCAAAGACCGTGTCATGCAGCCCCAGCGCTTCCGCCGCGTCATCTCCGGGCTTCACCCCGGAATCGGGCGCAAAAATATACAGACCGTTTTCCGGCTGCTCCGGATAGAAATCCTTGGTGCTGCCAAGCTCCTCGATGGAGCACATCATGCCGTTCGATTCCACGCCGCGGAGCTTCCCGGCCTTAATCGCCATGCCCTCCTCCGGCATCGGACCGCCGTCATGGCCGCCGGCGACTTTTCCGCCCGCAAGCACCGTCGGAACGAGGTCTCCCTCCTTCATGTTCTTTGCGCCGGTCACGATCTGCACGACGCCGTTTTCGTTTTTCACGTCAAAACGCGCGGCGGCATCTCCTGTGTCCACCTGGCAGACAACAAGCTTTTCCGCGTCCGGATGCGCCTCGATTTTCAAAATCTTCCCGACGACGATGCGCTCCAGATTCTTATCCCTGCGCTCGTAGCCCTCCACCTTGGTGCCGGAAAGGGTCATCGCGTCGGTGAATTCCGTGTCGCTCACGTTCAGATCCGGAACATATGCTTTCAGCCATGACATTGATGCGTTCATGAGTTCTCCTTTTCTCCTAAAATAGAATATTGATAAGCTACGGATTGCTTCGTGCAAGCACGGCATCCGTGTTGCCGCAGTCCGGCAGCTTATCGCTAAAATTGCGTCAGGAAACGTTCATCATTTTCATACAGCAGTCTCATATCCTCGATCTCATACTTTAACAGTGCGAGGCGCTCCAGGCCTAAGCCGAAGGCAAAGCCCGTGTAGGTCTCCGGGTCGACTCCGCTCATCTCGAGCACGTGCGGATGCACCATGCCGCAGCCAAGGATCTCGATCCAGCCGCTTCCCTTGCAGAAGCGGCAGCCTGTCCCGCCGCATTTGTAGCAGGAGACATCCATCTCCGCGGAAGGCTCCGTGAAGGGGAAATGATGCGGACGGAATTTCACGCGCGTCTCCTCCCCGAAAAATTCCTTTGCAAAAACCGCGAGCGTTCCCTTCAGATCGGAGAAGGTGATGTTCTTGTCAATCAGCAGTCCCTCCACCTGATGAAAAACCGGCGAGTGCGTCGCATCGACCTCGTCCGAGCGGAACACGCGTCCCGGCGAAATCATCTTGATCGGGATGCGTCCCTTCTCCATCTCATGCACCTGCGCGCCGGAGGTCTGCGTGCGCAGAAGGAAATCGCCGCCCAGATAAAAGGTGTCCTGCTCGTCCTTGGCCGGATGATCGGCCGGAATGTTCAGCGCCTCGAAATTGTAATAATCCTTTTCGATCTCCGTGGAGCGCACCACCTCATAGCCCATGCCGATGAAGATGCGCTCGATCTCCGTCAGCGCCAGCGAATTCGGGTGCCGGTGTCCGACCGCCTGCCGCTTCGCCGGCAGCGTCACATCGACCGCCTCGGCCTTGAGCTGCTCCGAGCGCATCGCGCTCTTCATCCTTTTCTTCGCCTCATCGATCGCCGTTTCCAGTTCGCTTCTCAGGTCATTCACCGCCTGTCCGAACTTCGGCCGCTCCTCCGCGGAAAGGTCCTTCATGGATTTGAGCATCGCGGTCAGCTCGCCCTTTTTGCCGAGGAAGGCGACGCGCGCCTCCTCTAACTTCTCCGGCGTGATGCCTTCTTTGATCTGTGCGAGCGCGCGGTCACGCAGCTCCTGTAATGTATCCGACATTATTCCTCCTCCGTATGGAAAAATTCTTCCAGCATCCGGTAAGCCTTGCGGTAGTTTTCATCCCTGCCGCCCTTTAAGACCTTGCGCAGATCCGACTGCACCTCCGGAAGCAAAAGCAGCTCCGCCATGTACGGCGCATAACGCGTGCCCGCGCCCTCCTGCACCTCGCCGATAAAATCATCCAGTGTCTTGCCCGTCTTATAGCTGCGTCCGACGCTGTCCGTCGAAGCATCCATGCAGTCCGCGCATTCCACGATCGCCACCATGACCTTGTCCGGCGCCGCGTCAAAGTCATAGGTCTCCGGATAACCGCCGCCGTTGTTGAACCAGCGGTGATGTCCCCTGGCCACGTTCGCATAGCGTCTGGTGGTCTCATGCTGCTCCAGGAGATTCGCGCCGATGTCCGAATGCGTCTTGATCCATCCGAACTCACAGTCAAAGAGCGGTCTGCCGTAGGTGATGATGGTCTCCACGATAAAGAGCTTGCCGATATCATGGCAGAGCGCCGCATGGTTGGCAAAGCCGATGATGTCATCCGTTCCCTTGAGCACATCCTCCAGCGTGTCATAGCCCGGCATGCCGACAAAGAGCTCCGGATGCCGTTTTAAGAGATGTCTCGTCAGACAGACCGTGAAATCCGCAACGCTTAAGACATGCACATAGGTCGGCGGATGGATGGCGGCCGTCAGATCCAGGCAGAAATTCTCAAAGCTCATGCCGCCGGGAACATCAATATAGGTCTTGATCACATTGGCAAGATCCCCCAGCAGATACATCTGCGTCCCCTTTTGCGGCAGGCGGTGCAGATGCAGGATCAGATCACGGTAGAAACCCGTGATTTCGTTTTCCTGCTCCTTCGTCAGATGCTCCCGGTCCAGCGTGCCAATGTATTCGATCGGTGCAAGGAGCTTCAGGATACAGGCATCATAGGAAAAATCATTCGGGGCATAGCCCGAAGGCGCCTCACGCAGAAAATCACGATAAGCCTCCAGGGGCATCCGCCCTGTCAGGTACCTGGCCCGGTACACCAGAAGGTTCATCAGGTCCTCGCTGTCGACAGCGGAAAGTGTCTCATAGTGTTCTTTGTAAAACGCGTCCAGCCGTTCCGCATAGCCTGCGATCTGTGCAAGCTGCGCAGCGGTATACTTCCTGTGGTTGTTGTATTCCGTCGGGAGGCAGATATACTGCAGCGCACGGAAAATATGATAGTCCCAGTCGTACTCCGGTGCCTGTTCCCGGTAGAAGGGATCGTCCGCAAGGTTCAGCGCCCGGATCATCGTATCCAGATCCGAGGCATTGGTCTCCTCATCTCCGAGAAGATCCTCCCGCTGGAAGAGGATACAGACATAGCGTGCATTGATCAGAACGGCTTCCTTTTCCTCCGGCCCCAGCGTCGCAAAACGATCCGGCTCCAGATAATGCAAAAGCTTCACCGCGGCGGCAAGACCCAGTTCCCGGTAGTTGATGAAATCCCTGGAAACGGGATAAAGACGGAGCGTCATGACCGCCATGGCGCCGGACGCGGCCACCATGTCATCCAGTGCGCGGATGAGCACCGGCACGTCGCCCCTCGTTTCCGCATCCTGCACGAGGCGCTGCGCCTGCAGAAAGACCATCATCTGGTCCAGGCTCTCCGCGCTTCGCGCATCCAGGATCGCCCTGCCGAAGTCACGCAGGTTAACGACATCGCGGCCGTCCAGGGCGCGGTTGTCGTCCATCAGCGGCGTAAAATAGTTTTCCAGAATCCTGCCGTTGGCCCGCGCCAGCTCGCCGATCCGGACGAAGTTCTCCAGGAGCGTTTCCCGGTAGTCCTCCTCGCCGTCGATCTCCTCCACCTGCGGCGAAGACAGCGCACGGATCTGATTGGTCAGCTCCACGTACGCAATCAGCTCATTCTTCCCGTCTGTTTTTTGCTTCTCTTTCTGATCTGACATCGGAATTTCTTGCCTTATGCTTTCCCCGTCTTTGCGGCTTCCTCTTCCTCCAGCTGCCGGTAAGCCACTTTACCGACCAGGGTCTTCGGCAGTTCGTTGCGGAATTCGATCTCCTTCGGCATCGCGTACTTCGCGACATGCTCCCTGGCGTACGCCATGAGCTCCTCTTTGATCTCCTCGCCAGGCTTGTATTCCGGTTTTAACATCACGAAAACCTTGACCGCCTGGATCTTCAGTTCGTCCGGCACGCCGATGACGCAGCTCATCTGCACCTTTTCGTGCGCGTCGAAGATGTTTTCCATCTGAGCGGGATAAATATTGTAACCGGAACTGACGATCATGCGCTTTGCGCGGCCCTTGAAATACACGAAGCCCTCTTCGTCCATCGCACCGAGATCTCCGGTATAGACCCAGGTGAGACCGTCCGCATGATGCCGCAGCGTCTTTGCCGTCTCCTCCGGCTTGTCCATGTAGCACTTCATCACGGTGGGTCCGGCCAGCAGGATCTCTCCCTCTTCGCCGTACGGCACCTCCTCCTCCGTATCCGGCTTGACGATCTTGATATAGGTGTCCGGGAAGGGCAGACCGATACTGCCTTCCTTATAACGGTCACGGGGCGTCAGGCAGCAGGCCGTGACGGTCTCCGTCGTGCCGTAGCCCTCGCGCACCTGGATGGCCGCCTTGTGATCCAGCAGGAACTTGTCCATCTTTTTCTTTAACTCGATCGAAAGCGAATCTCCGCCGGAGAACACGCCCTTCAGGCTGCTGAGATCCGCGTGCTCCATCGAAGGCAGCCGCAGCAGCGCTTCGAACAGCGTCGGCACACCCGCGATCAGGTTGCAGCGGTATTTCGTAATCAGCTTTGCGTAGGACTGTGGCGTGAAGCGCGGCACAAGGATGCAGCGTCCGCCCTGCGAAAGCATCGTGTGGATGCAGACGCCAAGGCCGAAGCCGTGGAAAATCGGCATGGCCGCCAGCATCTTGTCGCCCGGACGGAAGACCTCCGCGCTCGCCACCACCTGCTGTCCCAGCGCGTTGAAGTTTAAGTTCGTCAGTTCAATCCCCTTCGTGGTTCCCGTGGTGCCGCCGGAATAGAGGATCGCTGCGGTGTCATTCGCCGAACGCTGCGTCTTGTAGTTGTAAAAGCAGTGATTCCCGAGGCGCATGAATTCCTTCCAGCGGATGACCGGCGCATCCTGCGGGATCTTCTGCATCTTGCGCCCCTCCGTCAGCATGTAGCCCGCCTTGAGCGGCTTCGAGAGCGCGTCCTTGATGCTGGCGATGATGATGTTATAAATCTGCGTGTTGGCGCGGATCTTTTCAAACTTGTGATAGAACTGGTCCAGCGTGATCGCCGTGACGCTCTGTGACTCGTTCAGGTAAAACTCAATCTCCTTCTCCGCGGACAGCGGATGGATCATGTTGGCCACCGCGCCGACGAGGTTGACGGCGTAAAACATATAGATCGCCTGCGGGCAGTTCGGCATCGCAATCGTCACACGGTCATCCTTGCGGACGCCCAGCGTGCGCAGGGACTTCGCGCAGGCATTGATGTTTTCGACCATTGTCTTATAAGTGGTGGATTTCCCCATAAAGTCAAAGGCGACGGCATTCGGATACTGCTCCGCCGTACGCTCCACCGCGTCATAAATGCTTCCCTGAAAATACTCCAGATGCATGGGCACATCGCCGCAGCTCTTCGCCCATGGTGTTTTTGCCGTGATCTCTTCCATTGTTCCCTCCGTCTGATTCAAAAAAAACCGCATAACTTTAACATTTTAGCACAAAATATAGTATAATACCATAATATAAGAATGAACTGCGCAAAGAGGAGGCGAACAAATGTCCGCATTGATCTTTCCGGAACACTATCATTCCGCCCTGGACCTGCATGACACGCAGGTCGCGATCAAAAAAGTCAAGGATACCTTCCAGGGGATGCTTTCCGCACGCCTGAACCTCCTGCGTGTCTCCGCGCCCCTCTTTGTCGATCCGAAGACCGGCCTGAACGATAACTTAAACGGCGTGGAGCGTCCCGTCGGCTTTGACATCTTAAATGACGCGGATCACACCGGCGAGGTCGTGCAGTCGCTCGCGAAATGGAAGCGCTATGCCTTAAAGGAATATGATTTCTATGTCGGCAAGGGACTTTATACGGACATGAACGCGATCCGCCGCGATGAGGAATGCGACAACATCCACTCCATCTTCGTGGACCAGTGGGACTGGGAAAAGGTCATCACGCGTGAGGAGCGCACGATGGAAACGCTGCATGAAACGGTGAAGCAGGTCTATAAGGCGCTGCGCAAAACCGAGCAGTTCATGGCGATCGAATATGATTACATCGAAACCATCCTGCCGCGCGAAATCTTTATCATTTCCTCACAGGATCTGGAGGATCTGTATCCGGACAGGACGCCCAAGGAGCGCGAATACCTGATCACCAAAGAGCACGGCGCGGTCTGCATCACGCAGATCGGCGATCGCTTAAAGAGCGGCATCCCGCATGACGGCCGCGCCCCGGATTATGACGACTGGTCTTTGAATGCGGACATCCTGGTATATTATCCTCTGCTTGATATCGCACTGGAGCTCTCCTCCATGGGCGTGCGCGTGGATGCCGCTTCCCTTGCTTCGCAACTAAAAAAAGCAGGCTGCGAAGAACGCGCAAGCCTGCCTTATCAGAAAGCGATTTTGGAGGACGCCCTGCCCTTCACGATCGGCGGCGGCATCGGGCAGTCCCGCATCTGTATGTTCTTCCTGCGCAAGGCGCATATCGGCGAGGTGCAGTCCTCGCTCTGGCCGACGCAGATGCTTGCCGACTGCAAGGCCCACGGCATCCGTCTGCTGTAAGGGCGGCCGCCTCCGCTTCCCGTCCGGAAACGGCCCTTATTTCCATTCGCGTTCAAACAGCACTTCCTCCGCCAGATGCATGCTGTCATCCAGCGCGGGCAGATTCACCGGGAGCTTTCCCTCAACCTCATTGCCGGTAAAGCAGGACATCAACGCTGCCGCAAGGTTCGGTGCAAAGGCGCTTCCGGCACCCGAATCCGGCGGAATCTCCCGCATGACAGCGGAATTGTAGCAAAGGAGAATGGCATCCGCATCGGGGAATCTCGCCGCGTCATAGGGTAACTGACAGGAAATCACAATGGTCTGTTTTCCGGCTTCCTTTCTGTCACGGATCACGTTGTCAAAGACCGCCGTGGAAAAGCCGTTGTCATTTGCGGGGTCCAGATTGGCCGCGCCGTACATCCGGTTGATCAGGACGCAGTGATCCGCGGCAAGCGCTTCCTGCAGGCACTGCGCCCCGTTTTCCTTTGTATTGACCAGAACCCTGATCTCCTTTCCCGCAAGGATCATGCCGTTTTCCGCGATGTAGCGTTTCGCCAGTTCGCCGGTTGCGACGCGGCTGGCAGCGCTGTCGGCAAAGAGAAAGAGCGTGGTGTCATCTCCGTCCGGTCGCAGCGGGAAGGCATTGTTTTCGTTTTTGACAAGCGTCAGGGCTTTCACGGCGATTTCAAATTCCGTATCCCTGTGCGCCGCGCTTCCCGTTCCCTCCGTCGCGGCCTTCACCTCCGCGTCCGTCACCTCTTCAAAGCTCACATCCAGCAGGCCGTATTGTTGTTTCATGCGAAGAATCCGTCTGACGGATTCTTCGATGCGTTCCGCGTCAATCGTCCCGTTTTCCGCAAGGGCCACGGCCGTCTCTGTCATCTCATGCACCCTTGCCAGGGAGGCCGCATCCGTCACCGACGGCAGGAGCAGCATGTCCGCGCCGCCGTTGATCGCAAGGGAGAGAACGTCCTCCGGCTTGAAATGATCCGCGATCGCCGCCATCTCCAGCGCGTCCGTGACCACCACGCCCGTAAAGCCCATGTCCTCTCTCAGGAGTTCCGTGAGGATGGTGCGGCTTAAGGTTGCGGGAAGGTACACCGCTTCTCCCGTGGAGACGGAGGTGTAGGTCTCCTTTTCAATCTGCGGATACTGGATATGCGCCGTCATGATCATGTCCGCCCCCGCGTCGATCGCACGCTGAAAGGGGATGAGCTCCAGGTTTTTCAATTCCTCATACGTGGACCCGATGAGCGGGAAACCGGTGTGGCTGTCCGTCGCCGTGTTGCCGTGTCCCGGAAAATGCTTCAGCGCGCCGATCGTGCCGGTCTCCTTCAGTCCCTGCAGATAAGCAAGGCCGAACCTGCTCACCACCTCGGGCGAATCCGAAAAGGAGCGGACACCGATGACCGGATTCAGGGGATTATTGTTGACATCCAGCACCGGGGCGTAGTTGGTGTTGATGCCGAGCAGCCGCATCTCCTCTCCGTAAACACCCGCCATCTTCCGCGCGTTCTCGGGATCCCCCGTCGCCGCCAGCGCCATGTTGCCGACGCCCGTTGTGCCGAAGCCCAGACGCGCGACATTGCCGCCCTCCTGGTCAATCGCCACGATCAGAGGAAGGCCGCCGCCCTCCACGCTCGTTTTCTGAATGTCACGCACGAGGCGAAGCGTCTGCTCCGCGTCATGACAGTTTTCCGCAAACAGAATCGTCCCGCCGTAATGGTGCTCCCTTAAGTCCGTGCGAAAGGTATCGTTCAGCTCCGTCACATTGACGGCGGTCACCTCCTGCTCCTGATTCTCCACCGTCATCGTGCCGCCGGCACCCGCGTCCGCGGGCACCCCCTTCCAGACGCGGTAGCAGACGATCATCATCTGCTCCACCTTATCCTTCAATGACATCTGTGCAAGCAGCGCTTCGATTGCGGCATCATCCTCCGCGGACGACGCGTCCGCCGTGTCCGCCGTAGCGCTTTCCGTCTCCGCCGTGCTACCCTCCGCACCTGTTGACGTATCTGAAGCCTCCGCGGAGGAAACCGCCTCCGCCGTGCTTTCCCCTGCCGTGCTTCCGCTCTGTCCGCTTCCGCCGCAGGAGATCAGGCCGCATACCATCGCTATGGTCAGCAGCGCGCCGATCGCCTGCCTGTAAGCGCCTGTTTTTTTCATTGCTTCCCTCCCATCTTTTCTCCGATGATCGTCGACAATCCGTTCCAGTCGGAGCTGCTTACGCACTTCCGGATCTGTTCCAGTGTTTTGCGGTCAGCGTCCGGGATGCGGTAAGCCTCCGTCTGCCGTAACAGACCCAGAATGCCGTCCTGATCGTAAACCGCGGCAAACTCCGGAATTGCACCGTACAACTCCTCCCGCATAAAATGCAGGGCCTCCTCCTGCGACAGCGCCTTTCCGCTGTCTGCGGAAGCAGGCGCCTTGCTCTCTGCGGCCGCCTCTGCCTGCGGGCTTTGATTTGTCTCCGCGCCGCCTTTCTTCACGCGCTCCACCTTTTCCTGCGGCAGATATTTCATCAGTGCCGCCTCCAGCGACAGAATCTCCACCGGCTTGGTCAGATACCACCCAGGAAACGATCACGCCGGCAAAGAGAAGCGGCGGCATCCACAGCTCCCATCTCAGCAGAAAGGTTTCCGCCGTCAGGGCCGCCGTGGAAAGTGTCAGGATAATGACGATCGAAAGATGGACGCTTTGCATCCGCTCATTTTCGTACGGAGCAACGGTCGTCCTTCAAAAAACTCCTTGATCTTTCCGAAGATTTCGGAACGGGGCAGTGATTTTAAAAGATAGTTGACGGGGTTGAGGCTCATGACACGGATGATGGACTCCCTGTCGTTATTCGATGTCAGGAACATCACGGGGATGTCCTTTGTATGCGATTCCGACCGCAGCATTTCCAGAATCTGCGGCCCCTTGATCATCGGCATCTCATAATCCAGCAGGATCAGATCCACCTCCGTGCTCACCAGCATCTGCAGGGCGTTCATGCCGGAGTTGGCGGTGTAGACGCGGTAGTTGCTCTGCAGCATTTCCTTGAAGGTCTGCAGCATCAAAGGATCGTCGTCGATGATCAGGATCTTTTTGGCTTCGCTCAGGCGCTGCACATTCATCGCTTCCATTGTCATGCGGTCGATAACCTCTTCCATGCGGAAGGGCCGCTTGAACGTGCCTTTGATGTCCGACACCGGAAAGCCCTTCAGGTCCTCCTCCAGCTCCTCCGGCGTCCCGATCGCAAACAGGCGGTACCCGTGCTCCTTGATCTGGTCCTTGGTGTAGGACAACAGATCGAGCAGCGACCGCTCCACCCCCTGCAGGTACAGGACCCAGATCTCCGGCGGTTCCTCCAGCCTGGAGATCTCCGTCACGTTCGCCTTGACCTGCTCCACGCGAAAGGCCTTCTCCTCCAGCGCCTGGATCAGAGCATTCGCGATCATGGTCTTTTTTTCAGAAATAAAAAGAATGCGTTTTTCCATATCCTTCTCCGAATCTACATCTATAATATCATAACACGGGTCGAATTGTAACGTTTTTCTTTTGGAATGACAGCCGGGAACGCTTCCTTTGTCTCACCTGCCGGAGATCAGCAATCCGTCAAAGGCCATGTACGGCACACTGCCCTCGCCGTCTTCCATTTGCTCCGCTGAAAGATCTCTCAGGCTGCAGAGCATTTCCGCAAGATTCCCGCTGATCATGGTCTCCGTCACCGGATGCGTGATGCTGCCGTTTTCGATCAGAAAACTGTTCTTGGCCACGGCGGAAAACGTCCCGTCGGGGCCCGGCTCCCCGCCGGAATATCCGTCCACATACAGGCCCTTTTCGATGGAGGAAAGAAGGTTCTTCAACGGGCAGCTTCCCGGCGCAATCACAAGGTCAAAGGAGTTATTCCCGGCACGCTCGTTGCCCGTTTTGTTCGCAGCGTATTTCGTAAGACAAAAGCTGTTTAATACGCCGTTCCGGATCACGTCAAAATCCTCCGCAGGATATCCTTCCGCAGTGTAGCGCGCACCGCAGACGACCGACTTGTCCCGCGGCTTTAAGGAAACCGTGAGCCTCTGATCCGCAACCTTTTGCCCCAGCTTTTCCTTCCAGACGGAATTGCCGGTCAGTAAGGCCCGGTCAAAGGTAAACTGGTACAGGGCTTCGCCGATGATCTCTCTTGCAATCTTCGGTGTAAGCAGCACGGTTCCCGTAAAGCGATCCTCCATCGGTACCGGATTCAGCTGCCTCTCCGTATCCTCCAGGGACTGCCGGATCATCCCGCAATCCATCAGGGGTTTGTCCAGGCTTTCCGTCGTGATATTACTGTAATTGTATCCCGTGACCTTCCCGTCCTCCTGCGCCGTAAACATAAACCAGAGATGATATGCCCCGAGAACACGCTCATAGGATACGCCGTGGCTGTTACCGTAGTACTCGTTCCGCAGAACATGATCGGCAACCAGCTGCTCGATCACGATCTTCGGAAACTCTCTTTTGATCTGTTCCAGAAGCTCTTTGACCCGCTGAAAAAGCATATCGATATCCCCTTCGGGCACACCGTCGGAAAACGACTGATGCCCCGCGCGGTCTTCCAATTGCCATGCGTCATCCGCTTCCGCTTCCTCTGCCGCCGCAAGGCAGTCCTCCGCCGCACGGAGAATATCCGTCTCATCAAAACTGCCGACGGTCACGCTGCCCTTTTTTCCGCCGGGATACACACTGATCTCCACGCTTCTGTCAAACGTGGTGCGCATCAGGGAGAACGCGTTTGCATCCACATTGATTTCCCTGGTGCGCTCCTCATACGCCCGGCAGGACGCCACTCCCGCGTCCTTCTGACGCAGGTGCTCCAGTACGGTATTTACGATTTGTCCGGGCTGTTTGCTCGTTTTCATCATCTGCCTCCGATCAGTACCTTACAACGCAGCGCGGGGCCTCCCATGCCGACCGGCATCGGCTGTTTTTTTCCGCAGTAGCCGCTGCAGGACCAGGTCACGCTGTCGCCGACCATATCGACGGTTTTGAGCATATCAAAGGCGACGCCGGAGATTGTCGTGTCCAGTATTGCCTTGCCGATCTTCCCCTTCCGGATCTCGTATCCGCAGGTGATGCCGAACATAAACTCTCCGGTCGCGTCCGCCTGTCCGTTGTTATAGTCCAGAAGATAATAGCCTTCCTCGACCGAAGCAATCATGTCCTCGAGCCGGTCCTTTCCCGGGTGCACGGCCGTGTTGCGCATCCGGATCAGGGGCTCGTCCGAAAACAGAAAGGCGCGTGCGTTTCCCGTGGGTGCCACGTCAAAATGCTGTGCGCTTTCGCGGTTATGCATATAGCCCGTCAGGATACCGTTTTCGATCAGCGGCGCGTCGGAACAGACAATCCCCTCGTCATCCAGAAACACCGGGAGGGGGCAGCGCTCGCCGAAGGCCGTATGCGCAAAATCCGTCATGGAAACCTTTTCGCTTGCCACCTGTCTGTGCAGGTTGGTCGCCGCAACGGAACCGCTTAAAACGGCATCCGCCTCCACCGTATGTCCGACCGATTCATGTGCGAGGATCCCGCTCATCATGCCGCCGAGGATGACTGTCCTTAATCCCGCTTTGGCATGAACACCCTCGCGCTTGTCCATTAACTGCCGGTAAAGGGTATCGATTTTCGGATACCATACGGCAGGGTTTTCAAACTGCCGGTCAAAGGTGCCTTCCCCGCCCAGCGGGGCATAGACCTCGACCGGCGCACCGTCCTTTGTCTCCGCGTTCAGAAAAATATAGACAAACGAGCGCGGCGAAATAAAGTGTCCCTCCGCGCCGTCCGAGGTTTTCAGGAGTTTTTCCATGGAATCCTCCGCAGCCCTGACCGTTCTGCCGGTCAGGTGCGGACAGTTCCGCAGCAGGTAATCGTCAAAGTCCTTCACCACCTCGATATAGCGTTTCTGCTCCGTATCGGGAAGCTCCTCCCGCTGCACGATCCCCTCTCCGGAAAAGGGCGGCAGTGTGCCCTTCCCCTTCCCCGCATGGCGATCCATAAACGCGGCATTGTCCGCCGCTTCCCGGAGAACGTTTTTGGCGGCATCCTGCGTATATTCCGCAACAGAAGAAAACCCGCATACCCCGTTCTGGTATATGCGTGCGGAAACGCCCCTCGTCTCTTCCCTGGAATTCCTTGTCAGGCTCCCCTGCACCAGCACGACATCGCGGTCCCGGTTACACTGTGCACGCAGCTCCGTGTGCACACCCGCCGGAAACCATTCCTTCGCATCCATCAGTATGTCCTGCAGCATATAATGACTCTCCTTTTTTTCTTTCAGCCTCTTCCAAGATTATATTTTATAAAACATTGGGAAGAGATGCAATCAAATCAACCCTTTTCCGGGGATTCGCCACGGATGATTTCCGCGTCCGTGACAAGGATGTCCGGGCGGATGTCAAGGGGGCTTTCCGGAAGGGGAGCGGGAAAGAGCTGGCAGGGAAAGGCGATGGCGCAGGTGGTGATCTCCGCCCTGTCTGCCTGCTGCAGCTTTTGCAGATAGGTATCATAGAAGCCCTTGCCATAGCCGATCCGGCGGCGTGCGGAATCGAAGGCCAGTCCCGGCAGTACGAAAAACAGGAAGGGACGCACGGCCTGTGCGTTTTTTTCCGCGCACCAGTCCGGCAGGGACTGCGTGTGCCCTTCCGGCTCCGGGATGCCCATGGTGCCCGCCGTCAGTTCCGATTCCTGCTGCGTCACGCGGAAGAACTCCATGCGCGATGCCTTCGCATCCAGAATGCGCGGACAGAACAGGGCTTTGCCTTCCTGCAGCGCAGACGCCATGATACGCTCCGTTGCGACCTCCGTGCGGAAGGAGGCATAGCAGCAGACCGCGTCGGCTCTGCGGAATTCGGGAAGCGCGCCTACGGTCTCCGCAATCCGCGCGCTTTTTTCTTCGCGTTCCTCCGCCCTCAGGCTGTCGCGCCGCGCGGCGGCTTCTTTACGCAGCTCTTCTTTCTTCATGCTTCATGCTGCTCCCTGCATTGCGTTTCGTCTCCGGCGCAAATCCCTGCTCCCTTCGTCCCTTCGCAGCGCATCATCCGCCGACACTGACCTCTTCTCCTAAGGCAAAGGACCAGATCAGGCGCTCCTTCACGGGGAGGCCCGTGATCTGCGTGAGCGCCCGGGCATAATATTCCAGTTGTGTGTGATAGCGGTCTGCAAGTATCTGTGCGTCATGCACATGATCTGTCTTGTAATCCAGAAGGACGAGTTCCCCCTCCTCCTCAAAGTAACAGTCGATGACGCCCTGCACGAGAAGCATCTCTCCCTCCGGCAGTCCCGCATCCAGCTCCCTTGCGGGGATGCCGATCATGAACTGCCGCTCCGCGTACAGCGTCCCGCGCTTTGCGGCTGCCTGCATGCGTGCGGCGAGCGCTGTTTCCAGGAAGCGCGTGAGGTCTGCGATGTCCAGCACGGAAACGCCCGGCGGCATGAGGCGTCCCGCGGACTGCTCCTGCTCCAGAAAGCGTTTCAGCGCGTCGGGAGCAGGCTGCGGGGACGCCTCACCCGTCCGCACCTGCGTCGCGGCGTCACCGCCCCAGGATTCCGCGATCAGTTCCATCGCCTTGTGGTACACGGTACCGCGGACGGTCGGGGAGACCTCCGCCCTTTCCTCCTCCTCACGCAGGAAGCGCGGGATGTATTCCGGAGGCTGGCTTTCGATTTCATACGGGTGCAGCGCGTCAGGCTCCGCCTCCTCCAGCAGCGCCTGCTTCAATTCCGTCACCGTCGTCTTCACAAATAGATTTTGATATTCCGGATGCGTGTAGGTCCAGTCGAAGCGCTCCGCAAGCAGCGCCTGCGTTTCGGAGGGCACGGCCGCCTCCTCCGCCTGCAAAAAGCGCTCCGCCTCCTCCGCACGGTCGAGCGTTTCTTCCAGGACCAGATCCTCCTCCCTCAGCACTGTCGGCGCGGGCACGCCGCTTGCGAGGATCCAGCGCAGGAAGGTTCTCGCGGAGGCACGCGCCGTATAAGGAAGCAGTCCTTCGCCCTGCGCAAAAGCATCGGCATGCTTCAGTTCCTTTGCCGCATCCTTCACCGTTCCCGTCAGGATGAGCTTGCTCTTTGCGCGGGTCATGGCGACATAGAGCACGCGCAGCTCCTCGCCCAGGGCGTCCCGCGTCATTTTTTCCGCAATCACGTTTTTGAAGAAGGTATTGTTTTTGATCCGCTTCTCCGGCTCCATAAAGGATACGCCGATGCCCAGCTCCGCGTCCGCAAGGAGGTCCTTGCCCGTATCCCGCAGATTCATCTTTTTTGCAAGGTCTGCGACAAAGACCACGGGGAACTCCAGTCCCTTGCTCTTATGGATGCTCATGATGCGCACCACGTCCGCGTTTTCGTCGATGATATTGGCTTCGCCCTCGTCCAGATCAAACTTCTGTAAGGACTCCACATAGCCGACAAAGCCGGAGAGGCCGCGGTAACGGGTCTTCGCGTAATCCGCCGCGCGTGCCTTTAAGACGTTCAGGTTGGCGCTCCTGCGCTCGCCGAAGGGAAGGGCCGCGGCATAATCCGCAAAGCCGCTCTCCTGCAGCACCTGCTCTAAAAGCTCATGCACCGGCAATACCACCGCGCGTTCCCGGAGCGAAGTCAGCATGGCAAGAAATTCCCGGCACTGCCTCTGCAGCTCCGTCTCCTCTCCCGCTTCCGCCTTCCGCTTCACCAGCTCGTAAAAATAATCATCCCCCTCCGCTTCCGCGCGGATCGCCGCCAGCGCCTCGTCGGAGAAGCCGCCGAAGGGCGAGCGCATCACGCTGACAAGCGCGATGTCATCCAGGGGATTGTTGATGACGGAAAGCAGCCGCAGCACCTCCCGGATCTCCCAGGCATCATAATAGCCCCTGCGGGATTCCACATAGACCGGAATCTGATGCTTCTCCAGCACCTTCCGGTAAAGATCATCCTTGCCGGCGGGCGCGCGCAACAGAATCACGATATCCGAAAAACGCACGGGACGCGTCCCGCCGTTTTCGTCATGCACCTTTCCCTCGCGCTTGAGACGAAGAATCCGCTGCGCGACCATCTCCGCCTCCAGGAGCACGGCGCCGTTCTTTTTTGCCTCCGTTTCCAGAAGCAACAGCTCTGTCTCCAGTCCCGCGCCGGGCAGGGCCTCCTGTGTCTCGCTCCCGCGCCGTAAGCGTGCGTCCTCATCATAGGACACGCCGCCCAAATCCTCTCCCATCAGCCGGACAAAAACCTCATTGACCGAGGACAGCACCTCCTCCCCGGAGCGGAAGTTGTAATGCAGATCGATCCTGCGGCATTGCGAAGAAGCGTCCTTTGCGAAGACCTTCAGCTTTTCCATGAAGAGCTCCGGCATGGCCAGGCGGAAGCGGTAAATGCTCTGCTTGACATCGCCCACCATGAAGCGGTTGAAGCGACCCTCCTCCTCGCCGGAGATCTTGGAAAGAATCTCCTCCTGCAGCCGGCTCGAATCCTGGTATTCGTCGATCATGATATGCGAAAAGCGCTCCCGCAGCGCCTTCGCCGCATCCGAGGGCGGATGGGAAACGGAACCGTCCGCCTCCTCCTTCCTCTCCGTCAGAACCTGCAGCGCAAAGTGCTCCATGTCGTTGAAATCAATCAGCCCCGCCTCCCGCTTCGCCTGCGACAGCGCCCGGTCATACGCAAGCACCGTTTCGCAAAGCGCGGAAACGGCAGGCTGCACCCTCCGCTGCCGTTCGCAGATCTCCGCAACCGTCCGCCTGAAATACCGCCCCAGCAATTCCCCGGGCAGTTTTTTGACCGCGTTCCGGATCTCCTGCACGGTATCCTTGGTTTCTTTTGAAAACCCGTCCCCGCGCGCCGGCGGCAGATTTCCGAAGGACATTTTGGAAAGCAGCTCTCTTAGCCCGTCAAAGGATGCGTTCTTTGCGCTTTCGTAAGCTCCCGTCAGCATCCGCTCATCTTCCGCAAGGCGCTCCAAGTACACCTCCGGGCCGTCCGCGGTTTCACAAAGCGCACGCGCCTCCCCGATGGACGTGACCGCGCTTCCCAGCACGCGCAGCACATCCTCCTTTGCGTATGCCGCGTGCAGCGAACCCTCGAAGCTTTCCTCCGTCAGCGAAGCCGTCATCTGTTCGC
>JAFSPF010000126.1 GCA_017443065.1 Lachnospiraceae bacterium | reverse complement strand
TGCGATCATTCTGAATAACGGTTTGGAAAATGCGTTCACCGCCGCGGAGGAAGCAAAGCGGGAAAACGGAAGCGGCAGCGTCTGCATTCGCTCGCGTCAAAAGGCGGCGTTGTATTTTATCGAAATCATCAATGATTATGCCGGCAGCATCCGCCTGGACCCGCAGACGGAATTGCCGTTTTCATCGCACGCGGATGGCGCATCTCCGGAACACGGCCTCGGACTGAAGAGCATCCGGCGCTGCGCGGAGAAATATCTTGGTGCAATGGATATCGCGCTTTCCGAAGAGGACAGGCGAAAGATATTTGTGCTGACCATCATGCTGAATACCGGGTATCTCACGGATTGATTCGATCCCGTCCGCAAGTGTCAGATTACTTCAACACATTCTCCAGAATCCGGTAGGTCTGGCAGTATTTTTCGTCGCGGCCCGCGTTCAGGACATGATCCAGATCCCTGTAAACCTCCGGATCCTCGAACAGCTCCGTCAGAAACGGCGCAAATTGCGTGCCGCTTCCTTCGCGTAATTCCACGATAAAGTCGTCCAGCGTCTTTCCCTGTTTGTAGGAGCGGCCGACGCTGTCGGTGGCGGCGTCCAGGCAGTCCGCACACATGACCAGATCCACCAGAACCCGGTCCGGTGCGTCCCCGGGATGATAGCTTTCCGGATAGCCGCCCTTGCCGTTGTACCAGCGGTGATGTCCGCGCGCCACATTTGTGAAGGGAGCGGTTCTTTCATGCTTTGCAAGAAGCGATGCGCCCAGCTCCGGGTGCGATCTGATCCATTCAAACTCCCGGTCATAGAGATTCCGCCCGTATGTGATGATGGTTTCCACGACGAACAGCTTGCCGATGTCGTGGCAGGCGCCGGCATGCCAGGCCAGCTCCTCCAGCGCCACCGGATCCGGATATCCCGGGACGCCGGAAAGCATCTCCGGGTGTTTGCGGAAAAGGTGCCGGACCAGACAGGCGGTGAGGTCGGCAACGGAAAGCGAGTGGACATAGGTGGGCGGGTGAACCGCGGCCAGCAGGTCCAGACACATCGTCTCGAAATCGATTCCGTTATCGATGTCAATAAAGTTGTCGAGAATCAGAGCCAGTTCCGAGAGCAAAAACGTGAGATGACCGTTTTTCGGCATTTTGTGCACATAGCGGACGAGATGGCGGTAGAAACGGGTGACGTCCTCCTTCTGAGTTTTGTTCAGCTTGTGCGGATCCAGCGTGCGGATGTATTCAATCGGAACGGAGGTCGTCAGTACCATTTCCTCGTAGTCATAGTTTTCCCGGAAGTTGTTCCTGACCAGCTCCACCAGCTTTCGCCGAAAGGCGGGGACAGACATCTTTCCCGCCAGACAGGCGTTGCGAAGAACGTGCATCTGTACGGTGGATTCCCTGTCCGGAATATCCTCACGGGATTTATGCATCTGCCAGAAGGATTCCAGCTGCCCGGTATATGCGTTGATTTTGGAAAGCTGTGACGCGTCATACCCGGAGGCGTTGAAAAAGCCGGTCAGATTGGCCAGATAATGCAGCGTGCGGAATTCGTGATAGGTCCAGTCGAACTCCGGCGCGTGTTCCAGGTAAAACGGATCGTCCTTCAGGGCGAGGGCGCGCTCCAGCATGGCAAGGTACTTTTTGCGCGTTGCATCGTCCGTGGGGGAAAGCTGTTCTTCATAAAGCGCCATGATATAGCGCGAATTGATCAACACCGCTTCCTTGTCGGCGGGATCCGGCAAACGTGCAAAACGCGCGGGGGCCAGATATTCCAGAATGTTGTTTGCCATCCGGATTCCTTTTTCCCGGCTGACGTTTGCGGACTCAGAAAAGGGGAGAAGGCGCCTGGTCATGGAAAAAAGGGTGTAGCAGGCCATCACGTAATCATCCATCGCCCGGATCAGGCCGGAGACATCATTTTTGCGCTCCGCGTCCTCATACAGCCTTTGTGTGACCAGATAGAGGACAGGAATGTCCAGGTTGTCCATCTGGTAGGCGTCAAGGAGCTGTTCCTTCAGATATAACAGCGCCTCCACCTCATCTTCGGATAACAGGCGCTGACTTTGGAGCACCGGCGCAAGGCAGGAGCTGATCGCCTCCCCGTTGAGCCTGGCGATGTCCCCGATGCGCATGAAATTCAGCACCAGCTTTTCGCGGTATTCCTCAGCGCTTTTCACCTCGCCCAGCTGCGGAGCGGAAAGCTCCCTGATCCAGACAGAGTATTCAACAAATTTTTCGGCCGCTTCCTTCAGCGTCATTGTAAAGCCATCCTCCTCAGAACATCATAGGTGTTGTTCCTGCAGTCGTCAAGGGGCACCATCAGGCTCATGCGCCGTGCTTGATTCGCATGGGAATCACGGGTAAAATGGCAGTGGAGGGAAGCAACAATGGGAAGACGTATCACGGTATTTGATTTCGTATCGGCAAAGGAGCGTAAGAGACGGGAAGAGGAGTTTTTCCGGCAGTCCTTTCCTCTTGGCGAAGCGCAGAAAGAAAAGGAAAAGGAACTGCTGCAGGCACTGTTTCCGGGGAAAAGCAAGCAGTCTGTCCTGTACAATATGCTCACGATCAAAGACGCCATCCGCGAAGAGGATGATCTGCCATCGGCCGTTGCCTACTGGAAGGGAGAGGTGCCCACACAGGACCTGACGCCGGAAGAGCAGGAGCTGATGATCCGCTATACCTTGAAAAGCATCCGTACGCAGTCACTGGAGCAATACCCCGACGCGGAGCACGTGACGGAGTGGCTGCAGGAGGAGGATTTGCGTAGTGAATAAAAGGTGGATGGAAGAAAGAAACGCAGTATAAAGAGATGGTTGCGTTATCGTGATAAAAGCAAGGGCTGTCAGGAACATATCCGACAGCCTTTGCTTTTATCTGAAGTGAATTTCATTGCGCGCGATGTAACAACGCGTTAAATGACAAAGGGAGAAAACGGTGTTACGATCAAAATACAAGGATCAAATTGTTGTGATGATTGAACATATTGTAATGGAAAGGCGGTGAAGAATGTTATTTACATCTGCAGAGGCAGCAAAACTGTTGAAAGAAAAAAAGGAAGCGTACGAGGCCATCCTTGCAAAAGAGAATTTGGCAAGTACATTTGACGCATATATTGGGGAAGCGGTGGAGGATGCACGTCCGGCGTTTGCATATTCAAAAACGCAGGAAGACCTGCGTAAGCTTGAAGCGGATATACGAACCATCAAGCATGCCATCAATTGCTTTAACCTAAGCCATGAGGTCCCCGGTTTTCAGATGACCGTCGATCAAATGCTGATTTATATCCCGCAATTGACGGAGATGAAGAAGAAATACGATAAGATGCGCAGAAGGCTTCCAAAACAGCGAAAGAGAAATGATGGATATCTGAGATCGAGCAACCTGGTGGAATATACATATATAAACTATCCGATCGAAGATGCAGAAAAGGATTTTCAGAAGACGGCGGAAACGCTTTCCAAAGCACAAACTGCCTTGGACGCGTTAAACAGCTCGGAAAGATTTGAGATCAATATTTGACAGTAATTGTGTTCCGGGAGCAGATCCTATAACAGGCTGAATCGCGTCGAAGTGATTATGCAAAAATGGTCAGGTAAAAGGGAACCGGCATCGTCATCCGTTATTCATCTGTTTTCAAAAGGGTTAAATGTCGTGAGGCTTTGAACAGTCCACCGTTTCTGTTGATATCCTGCTCCGAAAACTTTTCTGCACAGGGGAAGTTCGGTTTCAGCCTGTGCGCCTGGCGTGTTTGTGACCGGTACATTGTTGGAAGGAATCTGTATCAAAGTTTGTGGATACAAGCCGGTCAGTCTTGGAAGAATCATAAGGGATGGTGCGCTGAGCGGAATCACCGGAATACACCGACAAACAATTGACATGGCAAATGCGAATAAGTATGGGTGAGGAGCGATAACAAGTGTCAGTAATTACGCACGATAAGCGTAAAAGCACATAAGACATGGACAAAAGCCACATGGATCATACCGCCGTGTGGCTTTTTTTTAACCTGATTTTAAAAGAGGGGCGGTCATCGACATTTTTTGATCGGTAGTTTCGCCTA
>JAFSPF010000125.1 GCA_017443065.1 Lachnospiraceae bacterium | reverse complement strand
CTCCCTCACTGCAAAGTGGTTCGGGTCCTTCTTTTCGAGGTTGTTGAAGAGGATATCCACATGGTTTTCGTAATCCTCATCGTCCTCGCGGACACCGCAGGCGTTGATCATCTCCAGAAGCGTCGCGAAGTTCTTTTCTTCCTGCGGGGCTTCATAGTGGATGTATCCGATCAATGCCAGATACAGAAGCGTCTCCGCTTTCGTCCAGAATTCATCCCCGGCCTTGCCGTCGCCCTTCGTGTTGGTGATCAACGTCGTCACGAGCTTTAAGATGTCTTTTTCGCTGTGAATATACTCGAACGGATTGTAGTGCATCGACTTCTTGAAGTTGATCGTGTTGAAGACCTTTACCTGGTATCCGTTCCGCTCAAGAGCCTTGCCACAGGAGCCTATAATCTCGCCCTTCGGGTCTGTGACAACGTAGGAAGAGTGGCACTGGAGCAGGTTCGGTTTCAGCCAGAACCGCGTCTTACCGGAGCCGGAACCTCCGACAATCAGCACGTTTTTGTTGCGCGCGTTCTTAGGTTCCGACGGTCGGCTGTTCATCGTCAGAGACTCCGTTTTGGTGAGGATGACATTATTTTTCGGGTCTTCATCGACAAACGGTTCGATGTCCTTTGCCGTACCCCAGCGGGCGCTTCCGTATTCCACGCCGTGCCGGAACTTCTTCGCGTTTTTTCCCTTCATATAGACCACAAGGCGGAAGACTGCCCCCGCGATCAGGCCGATCATCAGATCGAGCGGATGAAGAGATGGCAGCGGATTTTGAAATGCCGTCCCGATGGTCGTGATCACGCCCTGCAGCTTGGTTGACAGATCAGCACCCTCCGCGAGTCGCCATGCTTCACCGAAGTTGGTAGCCACAAGCCCCAGAATGATATAGGGCAGGTGGAGAATGATCGTCTTTTTCAAGTCTTTCTTTCCTCGCCTGCCCTTTTTCGGGGAGGCATTGCCGCCAACCTTCTGTTTGGCCGCAAGCTGCCGGTTCCGTGGATGCCGTTTTGCTTTATTCAGTTGTTTTCCGGTACTCATCGGTCAATCTCCTGTTCTTTCTTCCGCACGCGGGTTGCGATTCCGACCGCAGCCTCCTTTAACTTGTTCAGCTGCTTCAAGATGCTCGGTTTCTTTGCGCGGTTCAGCTCCTTTGCCGTGTAATCCTTCACGACCTGCGTCATGGCATCCGCATCGCGTGCCTTGAAGAAGACCAGATACCTCGGCGGTATCTCGTTTTTGTCCTTGATCACGGAAAAGGTAACGCCGTACTTATTGGCGATCCGCTCAAAGTCTCTCAGCTTCCCGTCCGCAACCGGCATTGACTGCACACCGTCTCCCTCCCGCAGCAGGTCTTTAACCGCGACCTTGCCGTGGATACCCTTTGTGTTTTTCGCGGCATTTCGCTGCTTCTTATTTTCCGCGTGCCGCAGGTACATCCGCATCGCCGCCACCAGATAGTGCCCGGTCAGCCTTGTGGTAGAAACGCATAAGTGGATGACCCTGCTTTCCGCTTCTTCCTGTACCAATCACATCACCTCCTCAGATTCTTCCTTCCGCCATGTCGTTGTTCACCCATGCACGGTAGTAGTGCCCCATGGTGAGGGGCGCGTTATACAATGCCGCCAAAAGATACTGCTTGATGTTTCGGATCTTCGTCCCGTTCTCGCCCATGCACTTCATCACGTAACTGATGTGGAACTGGTCGAGCTTCATGAACTGTCCCCTGACCACGGCTGCCGGTTTGTCATCGCCGGAAATCCGAATGGTCTTTGCGCGGGACGTGCAGGTGTCGACCAGAAGCGTCAAAATCTCATCCACCCGCTCCTTGCCCAGTCTATAATCGTCCACCAATCGGTCATACGCGATCTGCTTTTTGAAATACATCTCATATCCGTGGCGCTCCTCCATCTCATCGCATCCGCATGATTCGATAAGATGCGTATTGGTGCCCTCAGTATCAATATCCTCAGTATGATTACAGCGTTGTTTTGACATGCCCGAAGATGTCATTTCGACATGCCTGAACGTGTCATTTTGACACTCCGCGGCGTGTCCTTTTGACACACCGGTGGATAACGGCAGAAACTTGTGGACATAGATGATATCCGGCTGCTGGTTGAACTGCTTTTTTCTGGAGATCAGTCCCGCTTCCTCCAGCTCCCTCATCAGGCGGATCGCCTTCTTGTTTCCGCAGCCGAGCTGTTCCTGCACGGCTTCGATCTTGAAAAAGATATAGGCGCGTCCGTATTCGTCCGCCCATTTGTTTTTTACGGAAAGATCGAGCCGGTCCAGGAGCAGACCGTAAAGAAGCTTTGCGTCTGTAGAGATGGCGGAGAAGCTTTCGTTCTGGAAAAGTGCCTTCGGCACACGGTAGAAAGAAAACTGCTCCGCCTCGCCGATCCGGAAAAAGGGGAACTGCTCACTCACGGTTTTTTCGGGCATTTGAGGTCGATCTCCTCGATGCCCTGCAGGGTGGTCGCCGCCATACGCATCCTGCGCGCAAGAGCAATATCGCTTTTCACCTGCGCGTCCGTCCTGCCGCCGCAGACAACAAGGATGCGCGAGCGGCGCAGCAATTCCTCACCAAAGTCTTTCTTGTCCCGGTGTTCCGTCGGAATGGAATCATCTATGATGTCATTCACAAACAGCAGCGGGCAGATCGGTGAGTAGCCGGCTTCAAATACCTTGCGGCTGTACTTCAGTGCTCTTTTTCTTGCTTCATATTCATCACTGCCCCATGCAGCAGTCACATACGCAAACGGTCTAACCATTGATCTTTTCCTCCTTTTTTTGTTCAAACATTAACTCCGTCATGTTCAGGATGATGCAAAACGTCACGCCACACATGACCATGTAGGGTGAGTGAAAGAAGCTCAGAAGATCTCCAAGCGTTGTGGTTTCGTCACACTTCTCTAAAATATCCCTGACCAGCGCTTCCACCTGCGGCCTCCGTTTTTTTACAAACCAGTATCCCATCTGTTTCTCTAATTCCTTGATATAAAACTCCGTCACATACTCCTGTCGTAAAGATTTCATTGCTTCGTCCATCATTTTTCTCCTTATCGTTCCGTTTCCTGCATCCGTTCACGCTTTTTCTGCCACTGGTCGAGCAGCTTGATGATCGTGTCCTCCATCTGCTTGGGTGTGTAACTCTTCGGAAAATACCGCTTCAGCACATCCTGTTTGATCGTCACATGGTCAAGGTCTGACTTCTTCTCCTCTGACATGACTGCGCACATGGCTTCAAGCGTACATTTCCCATCCTGGGAAAGCTTTTTCAGCCGCTGTGCCTGGGAAAGAGACGGTGTCGCCTGCCCATATTCCATTGCTTCAAGGAAGTTTGTCTGTTCCTCCGGCTTCAGGTAGGAGAGTTCCACGGCGGGATTGAAAGCCAGCCTGCGTTCATCCACCATGTCGAGAAGTGTGGGAATGAGTGCAGTGAGACGAATGAAACGCTGTATCTGGTTTCGACTTTCTCCCATTTCAGAAGCCATAATCTCATCCGAGCGAAAATGTGTCCCAACTTGGGACGCATTTTCTTTAGAGGGTCTTCCGGCTTTCCGACGTATTGCATCCATTCGCATCTTGTAGGCAAACGCCCGCTCGCTCGGCAGAATCTGCTCCCTTTGCAGGTTGGAATCGACCATCAGAATAGTCGCAGCGTCATCGTCCATCTGCCGCACGATCACCGGCATCGTTTCTTTTCCGGCAAGCCCCGAAGCATGGCAGCGCCGGTGTCCCGAAATCAGCTCATAACCGCCTCCCTCCCTCGGTCTTGCGATCGCCGGCACCATCACGCCGAATTCCCGGATGCTTTCGACTGTTTTTTCCATCGCCTCGTCATCCATGACCTTAAACGGGTGGTTCTTGAAGGGATGAAGCTCGGACAGTGCGATGTCCTGCACCTGTTCCCGCTTTGCCGCTTCCCTGCTTTCCGCTGTCTCAAACAGGTCATCTAACGGTTTCAAGCTGACGTTTGCGCCTCTGTTCTGCATGTTCCAGCACCTCCTTCGTCAGATTTCTATACGCTTCCGCCACTTTTCCATGCGGATCATGCTTAAAAATGCTCTTTCCCTCCGCGCTGATCTCCGCCGCGCGAACGGAATGCGGGATGTCCGTCTGAAAAACTTTGATGCGGCTCCCGTAGGTCTCACGGATCAGGCTGCTGATCTCCTTTGTATTGTTTGTCCGTGAATCCACCATTGTGAGCAGGATGCCGTCGAATTGTAGTTTCGGATTGATATTTCGGCGTACCTTCTGCACCGTGCCGATGAGTTGCTCCAGTCCTTTCACGGACAGATACTGTGCCTGCACGGGAATGATCAGGTTGTCGGCTGCGGCAAGCGCGTTCACGGTCAGCATCCCCAAAGACGGCTGGCAGTCGAGCAGAACATGGTCATATCCGTCTTTCACATGGGAAAGATAATCTTTCAGAACGCTCTCTCGGCTCATCACCGTGACCAGTGACGCTTCCATGCCGGACAGAAGCAGGTTTGAAGGCATCAGATCCACGCCTTCCTCATGCCTGAGAATCCCCTCCGACGCCTCAATGGGTTCATCACGGAGCGTTTTGGTCATCATCTCAGTAAGCGTCACGGGCAGGTCATCCGGCTGCGGGTGCCCAAGACTGATCGTAAGCGACGCCTGCGGATCGCAGTCCACCAAAAGCACCTTTTTCCCTTCCGCAGCCAGTCCGATACCAAGATTTTCCGTTGTGACGGTCTTCCCTGTTCCGCCTTTCTGGTTGACTACGGCTGTGACTGCTGTTTTTCCCAATACTTCACCTCCCCTCGCTTTCGTCCTGTTTTTGGTAATGTTCTGTCTTTAACGGTTCCTTTCGGAACACATTTCTGCTTTTTCCATATATGCAGGATGCAAAGCGACAGCTGCGGTATCTGAAATCGGGACAATAAAAAAAGCAGGCTTCGCAACTTTTTGGCTCTTGCTCCTGATACTTCCAAAATCCCGGCACAGCTTTCATCAAGCGCTCCAGTTCCCGAAAACTCAGTGTCTTATCCCTGTTCATTACGCGCTACCTCCTGCTCCTGTAACAGCTTTTTGGTACACCATCCGACACAGGGCGACACGCGGCCATACGGACAGTTTTTACATTCCGATTCAGACTCCGCTTCATCCAACAGGTAGTAGCAGCTGTCTACGCCGAGCATGCATCCGGTTTTTCTGTTCTCCCAGAAATAACAAAACCTGCAATCCTTTGGTCTGTCCGGTGCATATTGTCGCCCTTTGATTCTTTTGCACTCCATCGTTTTCCTCCTTTGGCATAAAAAAAGACCGTTCACCGGTCATCACATGGAATGATGATCAATCAACGGTCTGGTATAACACGTCTGTTTTTCCCGTCCGGAACGGGTGGCTTATACGCGAAGTTTTTTCTGCTTTACGACTCTATGTCACCTCGTCATCGTGTGTTATGATGTGTTATCTTGTTTCATTTTGTGTCAAGCCAGTGGACGAAACAACACGCTCAAACACCCGAAAACACAGCATGAAACGCCCCTCTGTTGTAGGATACAAAATACTCCACCGCGTTCTCCGGGAAGAACTCCTTGAATTCGGAATAAAGCTGGCTTGCGAGCGTCTTGTTATGCGCGATGACAAGCGTCGGCTTGTTCAGCGCCTGGATGACGTTTGCCATCGTGAACGTCTTTCCGGAGCCCGTCACGCCAAGCAGGGTCTGAAACTGGTTGCCTTTTTTAAATCCGTTAACCAGCGCCGCAATCGCCTGCGGCTGATCGCCGGTCGGTTTGTAATCGGAACGTAATTTGAAGTCCATTGCGTGTTATTCTCCCTCCAAAAGGTCTGTCACCAGCCCCTGCAGCTGCGCTGCATTCTTGTCCGTAATCACAGGTTTTCCG
>JAFSPF010000124.1 GCA_017443065.1 Lachnospiraceae bacterium | reverse complement strand
GCCCATATATATATCGGCTACCATGACGCGCTTTGTTCAACCAGGAAAAACCGAAATTGATGCAAACGAAAGGGCAGTTATCGAAGAGTTCAAGGCTGCTTTTTCGTTTGCACCATCTTCGATTATTTCCTTAACGATTTGTACGTCTCCCCGTATCGCTGTACGATCGTAACTGCTTAGCCTCATACTATTCTGTCGCAGTATCGTCCACATGTGCCTGTTTCAGAATTCGTCACGATCATTTTGTGCGTTCATATACCACGTACTCTCTATCTGTCCCGTGTGACGCATATGATTTAACTGCTGTTCCGTGTAGTGCGCTTCAAACGGTCTTCCATGCAGGGCTTTTTTCAATTCATCAGACAGGCGAACGGCATTGATCATGCGTAAATCCAACCGGCACCACGCATTTTTCTCATTGCCGTATATGCTTAGCACATGGCCACGCCATAACGTGGATAAAAAACCTCCACCCATATCAACGCGACTGATGTCGTAAATCGTAAAACGCTTAAGCCGTCCAAACAGGGGACGATACGCATATTTCCGTTCTTTGGTAATCACAAACAGGCGTACACGGTATACATAATACTCGATAAAAAAAGCAACCAGCAGTGCAGGGACATTAAATACAAGAGCAACCAGGATAATTTCCCCCACCGGGCGCGGATGCGTTTCCCAGTTCCTGATAATCCCCCATGCACCGATGATATCGCAGAAAACCGCAATCGCGCACACCAAGGCCGATACAATGCGAATATACGGGTGAACTCTCACTTCATATGCGCAGTTTCTGATCTCATCGCCAATCATTATCTTATTATTTCCCGCGTTCTGATCCACGACGTCTGTCTCGCTGTTGCTTTTGTTAAGATGATTATACGCCTGAAAGGGTATGGAATAAAGATCTGTTTTGACAAATGAAAGGGTTCTATTCCGCCGATTTGGCCCCGCTTCCATTCCCTATGGAAGCATCATACTTTAATATCGGCGGAATTTGTATCCTACAAAAGAGGGGTTTTCCGGGGGCATGGTTTAGTCTCTTTTTTCGCCCCCGGAACCATCGTCCTTCTCATCCAGGCGCTTTCCACAATGCGGACAGAAGTCGCCGCCGCCTTTGTGAAAAACGGATCTTCCGCAATGCGGGCATCGGATACCAAATATCCCGACGACAACGGCGAGCAGAATCAGAAATATACCAGTCTGGACACCATACATCGAATGCCCGTTTTCGATCGTGGGCGGAAACAGCAACGCCACGATGATGCCTAAGCCACACAGTATCAACACGATGATTCTTGCCGTTTTGAGATTCATTGACTGTTCCTTTCTGCGCCACGTCTCTGCGCTACGCCTCCGGCGTGACCTCGGACGTGCAGCAGGGGCACTTCGAAGCCTCTTTGCTGATCTCGGATTTGCAGTAAGGGCAGATCCGTGTGGCCTTGGGCTCTTCCGGCTCCTCTTTCTTCTTGTGCATCTTGTTGATGCCCTTGATGATCATGAAGATTACGATCGCCATCAGCAGGAAATTGATGATGGCGGTGATGAACGCACCGTAGCCGATCACCGCGGCGCCCGCTTCCTTGGCGGCCGCGTAGCTCTCGTAGGTATTGCCGTCCATCGAGATATAGAGATTCGTGAAATCCATGCCGCCGGTCAGCTTGCTGATGAGCGGCATGATGATGTCACCGACCAGCGAATCGATGATGGCCTTGAATGCACCGCCGATGATGACACCGACCGCCATGTCCATCACGTTGCCGCGTGCGATGAATTCCTTGAACTCCTGAACAAAACCCTTCTTCTCCTCCTTCTTTTCCTCTGCCATGCAGAATCACCTTCTTTCCGTGACAATCATTATAAACAAGCAACCTGATCAGTGTACTCCTTTTTCCGCCATCCCGCAAGGGTGTGTTTTTGTTCCGTACATTGATGGCGTGATATAAAAATGCTAAGATGGAAATGTAAAACAACACCCAAAAAAGGAAGATCATACCATGCAAGCGCAGCAGGAAAACCTTCCGGCACAGCCGCCGGAAAAGAAGCCCGGAAAGAGGAAAGCCATACGGATCATCGCGTTTTTGCTTGTGATCGTTCCGCTTGCCCTGCTCTTTTTACCGTGGCGGGAAAACCCGTATTACATTCCGAAGGAACCATCCGCGTCAACCCACGGTGCGGACGACGAGAAGGAACCGGATGAAGAGACCGTAGGGAACATGCTGAGAAGCGGTGCCTGGCGGTACGGCAATGAAGAATACGAGAACCTCATGCGTGGGGAAGCATTCACCACGGAGGAATTGCTCAGGCTTTTTGACCTGCCGTTTACGACGGAAGAGTATATTTCCTTTATAAAAAAGGAACACGCATACGAGCAAAAAGCAAGGATCTCGCTGATGACGTCTTATTTTCAGAACCGAAATGCCAACGCTCTGGGTACATTGCAACGTCCATATGTCCGGCATTATCTTATTGGTTTTCCCCGAAGCGGAAGTGATGTTCCGGATTCCACCTATCTGCGGATGAATACGGTGTCCCACGCGACCGGCAATTTATTAAAACTGATCCTGTGTCTGGTTCTCGCCGCCTTCTTCGGTGCGCTGCTCCTTCTTTTTAGGGCGTTCTTTGACACGGAATCCCGGAGAAAACGGTTTTTCCTTGTGGCAATACCGCTGTATGCAGTGCTGGCGATCGGGATGTACGTCGCATATCAGAGGGCGCAGACACTCGTGCCAATGAAAATGATCCGGGAGGGCGGGGTTGCCTATCTGTTCTACAATGACAGCCTGCGCGTCGCGGGTATCCGGAACAGTGACGAAATCGGAGAGGAACTTGTGATACCGGATACGGTACAGGGATATCCCGTGATATCGGTGCTGTCGTTTTCCGGCCCCTATGATGGACGGAACACATTCATCCACAGTTCCTGCGGCGTCGAACCGCGTATCCTTGAAAAGATCGTGCTGCCGGACAGTGTAAAAGTTTTGTGGTCAGATGCACTGACCAGATATAACGGGGACTATCCGAGGGCGAAGCAGTTAGAACTTGGAAACGGTGTGCTGCGGATTGCCACAGACGCGCGGGAGCAGTTTCGCCAGGAACAGGAATTGCTGACAGACGACGCAAGCCTTCTCGTCCCTGCCAGTGTGAGGCAGATCGATGAGGGTGCCTTTTACGGAAGTGCACTGGAGGAGGTTGTCATTGCGAAGGAAGCGCCGCTTACAGTGCTTCCGGAGGAGTGCTTTTCCGGCTGTAACCGCTTGAAGAATCTTGAACTTCCGGGCGCGCTTACAACCATCGGAGAAGAAGCGTTTTACGGCTGCACGTCGCTGGAGCAGATAAATCTTCCTGTCTCTCTTCAGACAATCGAATACAGAGCGTTTTCGAATTGCACGTCCCTTGTATCGGTGGAGGGGCTTGACTTTGAACGCATTTCGATCGGGACAGACGCTTTTTACCGTACGCCGTTTTCGGAAAACCCTGAAAACTTCGGCGGTCCTTATCCTGTCATTTCCAAAAACGGCAGTATGGGAAATGTGTACGGCGTCGGGAAGAGGGTTGATCTGCCCGACACCGTAAAGGATATCAATATCTACCGTCTTCCGGAGTATGTGGAGACGGTTGTGATTCCGGAGAAGAATGATCTTTCCACGATTTCTTATACAAACCCTGTCACGCGGGATTATAAAAACCCGCTGGTGTTGAAGTTCGAAGGTGACAGTGCGAAAACACTGATGCAGGGAGAAGAGTATTACGGCCCTTACAGCAGACATATTAAGGAGCGTAACTCGGCGGGTCTTCTGCCGACGGGTTTTCTGATTCTGGAGGTTCCCGAAGGCAGCGCGATGGAGGGGTATGCAAGGGAGGCCGGCGTACCGTACCGGATTGCGGGCGCGGACGACGAGGTATCGGAAGACGGCTATCTTGTCAGTTACCGATTCCGTCGCAGCTTTGAGGCGCTTTCTTCTTATCATGATACCCACGGGTTTTTTCATGTCGAATTGACCGGAGAGGAGCGTTCAGAATTGACGGAGGACGAACCCGGCGGATACCGGTACAAATTGTCTGTGGATTACGAATTCGAAGGGGGCACAAGACAGGTTGGGTCATTTGTGATCGATGATCTGCCGGATGGCTTTGACAGGGTTCCCTTGTCGACGATCGGGTTTGGCTTTTCTGAGTATGAGAGGGCCTGGTATATGTCGGTGTATTGCGGGACAAGGGAGCTCAAAAAAGAGAGTTCTTCCGGAGAACCGGACGAACCGGAGAATACGGAGACAGAGGATCTGTTCCGGCGCTTTCATATGGATAAGCCGGGCGGTGGGGACTCCGGTATCAGCGCAGTGCTTGAGAGGGGCGAATTCTCGGACGACGGCTATTATGCGGCGTATGCAGGACGCAAGGAACTCCCGCAGCATTTGGATGAAGCTGACCGTTATGACCCGGACGGGGAGTAAACGGCGGGAGCCGGACGTGACACGAATGCCGGGGATACAGGCCGTGTGCAAATGCACATAGTCCATAAGGAACAAGATGGAAGAACAGGCACAAAGGCAGCCGCAGGGCGCGTTTCCGGGAACCAAGGTTGTGAACTTCCAGTAGTTTTTACGCCTAAAGGCTGATTGGACCTGAATATAGTCGAAAAAATCCCGATTTTCTGCGAAAAACGCTTGCAGAGAATCGGGGTTTTGTGTTATCCTGTTATTAGGCGTAAATACACCTGAAT
>JAFSPF010000123.1 GCA_017443065.1 Lachnospiraceae bacterium | reverse complement strand
GCCGTGAGCCGCACAGCCGACATCCGCGCCACATCCCGCCGCACCACACACTGCCCCTCCGCAGCCGGCAGACGCACCGCTTGCTGCCGCGCCGCAGCCATGACCCACGCAGCCGCCTTCCGCACCGCATGCTGCCGCACCGCATACATCACCGGGACAGGTGGCTGCAGCGCCGCAGACATCCGCCGGACAGGGGCCGACTTTGGCCGCCGCGGCGCAGACGCTGACGATCAGGGCAATCGAAATGTATGATTTCGCCTTAAACTCAACACAATCGACTTTTGGAGTAAACCCCCCGTCGCCGCCGGTTACGCTTTTCAGCTCATTTAAGTCAATCTCCCCGCCGGCGAAGTTCGGCTTCAGATATGCCCCCGTATACTTTCCGTCCCCGGCAATCCGCTCAAGGACGAAACCCTCCGGCAGCTCGCGACCTGCCAGCTCTTCCAGGGCCTCTTTCGGGTTCTCCGTAATTCGTTTGGCAAATGCTTCATCCTGCAGTCCTTTTTCATTTGCTTTACGGTACAGCTCTTCCAATTCTTCCTGAGTCCACTTCATTATCTGACCCTCCGTTTCCTGTGTGAAGATAGCCTTTCCTGTATAATACCACAATTCGTTCCATTAGTGCATCCTTTTCCGTTATTCCAAGGCATAACCGGTTTGCCAGTTCCCGGATGCTGATTCCGCTTTCCTCGGCTTCCAACAGCTCCGTCATCCGGTCGGTATAGGGATTTCTCTCCAGGTAGTATCCGCTGCCGCCCCCCGCAAGCAGGATCCGCGTTTCTTCACGGATGACACGGACATGGCGGTTTAAGGTAAGGGGCTGTTCTTCCGTAGGCACAGGAATGGCATACATCCTGTACAATTCCCTCAAACCCGCCGCAAACGACGTCTCGTCCGTAAACTGCCACTCTCCGCGTATTCTGATTCCCAGGGGACTTTGTTCATCCGGCTTTTCCGGCTCCATAAATGTCATCGTCCCGTCACACAGCCGCACCAGGACGCCACAGAGACAGCTGATGCTGTACGCCGCGCGCATCCGCTTTCCGTAAACCGCTCCGCGAACGCGTCCTGTCTCCGAGATCAGATGCACCGATTCGGGATTGTTTATGATCAGCTCCACCCCCGTCAGTTCTTCGGGCGAAAACGCATCCATGATCTTTTGAAACTGCGCCAGCGTGCGGATTGAAAACCGTAGCCTTGCCTGTGTCCGCAACCGTTCGTTTCCCAAAAAAGCCATGAACGCTTTTGTACGCCGTATGTCACGCTCCGGTACCGCCGTGGTGGTCTGGGGGATGTACCCGCCAAGCGCTTCCACATCCCTGATAAAGTCCTCGTACCGCATATGGTCGAACGGCTCTGTCGCAAAATAGAGCGGTGCCTGATCGGCGACCTCTCCCAACAGGCCGGAAGTCCCGCGAAGGATGCCCTGCCAGAGCGCCCGCTTCTCCTCATAGGGGAAATCCTCGTTCCATCCCTTCGCGGCAAGTCCGCAGAACGGGCATTGCACCTTACAGCCGTCGCTTAATTCAAACGCGGCTGGAACAAACCGGATTTGCGGGTTGCGCGCTATGTGGCCGGATTCCATCCGGGCACGGGACAGCGTGATATTGACATATTCCGCGATATCCGTATTCCCGAAGCGTGCCGCATCCACAGCCGCCGTGGCAAAGCTCACCTGAGGGGAAATCCGCGCCCGCCATGCCGCCACATACGGATTACCGGCTTCCTCCGCCGCCCTGCCTCCTAAGATCGCAAGGATGGCCGCGCATATCTCTTTCCCGTCCGTCCGCGGCAGCCCGAGGTACCCCACAGACCCTCCGGGGTCTTCCGTCATTGCGTCCCGGAACGCCGCATCCGCTTCATAGTATTCCAGCGTCCGTTTGAATAACGCGTATCTTCTGTCCTCCATGCACCGTTATTCCTTCCGCTGCTGCCCCTCGTAGAACAGTTCCAGCAGATGCTCGATATTTCCCCTAAAATACGTGCAGGAGCTTTGCTTTGTCTCCGAATGCAGATTATTCTGCCGTATGCGGTGGCAGCCGCCGCTGCAGATCGGAAAGTAAAAGCACTCTCTGCACTCCGGATCATCCAGATAGTTGCACCCGGTCATTCCCTCAGCGATCTTTGCCATGTCCCAATTATCAAAGCGGGCCAGTGAACCTACCACCTTCCCCGGATCGCCCACGTCATCCCAGCATTTATAGATTTCCGCATCCGGTCCCACGACATAGCCGTTGCGCCTGGTAAGCACGCAGCCTGTTGACTGCTGCTGCGGGAACAGCTGTAAAGGCGCGATCCCGTATTTTTCCATGATGCGGGATATAAACGCGCCCTGTGCAACCGGATCATAGGCGCAGTCGATATCAGGATGATGCTCCGCAACGTGGACAAAGCCCGGATAGACCGAAATCCGTCTGCCGAAATCCTGCGGGTACTTCTCTTGTATCGTGCGATACACATCGACAAACTCCTCGTCGTTGCGTCCGTCCACATTGACACGGATATGCAGCCTGCCCCTGAAATCCGAGCGCATGACATGATCGATGTTTTCCAGAATCCGGTCGTAGGTTTCTCCGCCGCCGGTCAGGTACCGTCTGGCGTCATGTGTCTCCTTTTTTCCGTCCAACGTGATCTGTAAATACTGGATGCGCAACTCATTTAAGCGCTTTGCTTTTTCTTCGGTCATCAGATATCCGTTCGTGATCATGCCGGCATCGTAGCGTTTCCCCATATCGTTCAGCCGCCGGTTGATTTGCATGATCCGGTCCCACGCCAAAAGCGGCTCCCCGCCGTACCATGTCAGATGGATCACATCCGCGCGGTAATTTTTGATAAACGCCATCAGCCGGTCTTCCGCCTGCTGATCCATGATATGCCCCCTGTGGTTCGCCTCGAAGCAATAGGAGCAGTCAAAGTTGCAGGATGTCGTGATCGCGATCGTAAGAAGCAGACTCCGGTCCGCGTAAAGCCCGGTCAGATGCCGCATTTTGATGATGTTGTAGGTCGCATCATCCTGATCATCCTCCACGATGATGCCAAGCGAACGAAGCTGCATATACAGCATCGGGACATCGGAATAGTCATAGTTCTCCGGATCCTCTTTGATTTGCTGCAGCACGTCTGCTTCCTCGTCGGTTGCCTTGAGAAACGCGTTGGAGGACGAAGAAAAAAGCAGCCACCCGTTACGTTCAGACTTAAACAGCCTGCTGTATCTTGACCATTTCATAAAATCTTCCCTTTCTTTCCATCAGTTCTTCGTAGGTTCCTTGTTCCGCAATCCGTCCCTGATCCATCACAAGGATGCGGTCACAGAGTCTCAGCGTTGACAGCCGGTGCGCAACGACGATCCGTGTGGCATCCAGGCCGGAGAGTGCCGTACTGATCTTTTCCTGCGAGATATTATCAAGCGAGCTCGTTGCCTCGTCAAAGAGCAGTATCTTCGGCAGCCCCACGATCGCCCGCGCGATCAGGATCCGCTGCTTTTGTCCGCCGGAAATCGTCAGCGCCTCTTCCGATACGTGTGTCATGACCCCCATCGGCATCGCATCCACCTCGTCTTTCAGACCCGTGGCGGTAAGCGCCGCATCCACTTCCTCCCTGGTCGCGTCCGGTTTTGTGATCGTGATATTATCCATGATGCTGCCGGAAACCAGACCACCGTCCTGTAACACTGCGCCCATCCTGCGGCGCAATCCGCTCATCGGAAGGCGGTTCATCGGCACGCCGTCATAGTAGATCTGTCCGTCCGTCGGCTGTTCAAAGCCCAACAGGAGCCTTAACAGCGTGGTTTTACCGCATCCGGAATGACCGGCAATACCGATATACTCTCCCTTTCTGATCCGTATGGAAATATCGTTCAGGACATTTCGCTTTGTTCCTTTATACCCGAAGGATACATGAGAAAGCGTGATATCCCCGTTCAGCCCCGAAAGCGGCAGTGTCCATGTATCGCGTTCCGACGGCACCGCCAGGGAACCGCCCGCGTCCCGGAGCATCGGCTTCATCGCGATCAGAAGACTGATTGCGTTTGTCATCTGCATCACGGATGTGGAAAACATCGTGTTCGCAGCCGTAAAACCCATGAATAAGCCAAGTGTGATCCCCGTCTGCTG
>JAFSPF010000122.1 GCA_017443065.1 Lachnospiraceae bacterium | reverse complement strand
GCGGAAATGGACAATCCCTATGACCCGCGTGCGCGTGAGGCCGCGGCAAGGGAGCATGACGCTTATTATCTGAACGATGTCGCCTATTACAATGGAAAATACTACACCTACTTCGGCCTGACGCCGGCGCTGCTCTTCTTTTTTCCGGTCAGGCTGCTCACGGGAAAGATTCTGCCGTCCTGGGTCGCCGTGCATGTCAGCGCCCTGCTCTGCGTGCCGGCGGCGCTCTTTTTTGTCTGCGGTCTGCGCAGGAGATACGCAAAGGCAGCAGGAAAGGGAACGGTGGCGGTATTGTCCGGACTGCTGCTCAGCGTCACCGGCCTGCCCTATCTTACGGCCTTCTGTACCACCTATTCCCTGACGGCCGTGGCGGGACTTATGACGGTGACGGCGGGGCTCGGTTGCTTCCTGTTCGCGGAAGAAGAAGACGGGACACTGCGCAGAGGACGGCTGATCGCCGGAAGTGTGCTGTGCGCGCTCTCCGTCGGCTGCAGGGCGCTGTTTGCCATTTCTTTTCTGTTGCTCTTTCCGCTGTTTTGGGACGCGATCCGGCGGGGGGCATTTTTCCGGAGAGAGAAGGAAGCGGCGACGAACACCGCCTGTGTGCTGTTGCCGGCGCTTTTCATTGCCGCCGTCTTACTCGCTTACAATGCCATGCGCTTCGGCAATCCCTTTGAATTCGGTTTCCGCTACCTGCTGACGACGCGCGACATGATGCACGGCGAAAAGACCTTCGGGGAAGTGATGCGGAGTATGTTTTTACTCGGCTTTCAGGGTATGCATGTGGACGGCGTGTTCCCCTTCCTGCATACGATCGAGCTCTCCCGCGCCGAACGCGGAAATCTCTTCGTGGAGCCGATGTTCGGCGGCTTCTTCGGGATGCACCCGCTGCTGCTCATCGTGCTGCTTGCGGGCGGCGGGTATTTCGTGTGGAGAGCTGTTCAGAAAAAACAGGTAAGTGTTGCACTGAAAACCGCCGGGGATGAGAATCATGCAGGCGATCAGACGGAAAAGATCCCGGCAGCACAGGAGAGACCCTCACGAAAAGAGATGTCGGCAGGCTTGGTCGGGTTCTGCCTCACGGCAGTTGCGCTCGGTATGATCATCCTCCTAACGGATGCCATCCTCGCCGGTGTCTCGCAGCGTTACGAATCGGACTTCGCGCTGTTTTTCTTCATTCCTTTTGCAGGCATAGTGCTTCGACTGATGCAGGCAGGGTTTGTCTTGGCAGAAGGTGCAGCGCGGGGCAGCATGCCCGCAAATAAAAAAAGGCTCACCGCACGCATCCTCCCGGCCGCGCTCGGCATCCTTCTCGCACTGGAGCTCCTTCTTTCCGCAGGCACCGTCCTTTGCGACGGCCGCTACTACGCCATGGAACAGACAAACCCTGCAGTCTATGAACGCATCGCCTCCTGGTTTTCGCCGTGAGGGAGACGAGGAGGGTTCTATTCCGCAAATACGGCAAAAACATGTCTCCTGAACACCCCTTCCCTTGTATATAAGATATAAACCTTAAGCGGTCAGCAGGTGCGTGCAAAAGGAGGAAACTGTCATGAGTGAAGACTTATTTGAACTGAGTCCGGAGGAGCTGGACGGTGTTGCCGGCGGAAGAGCACTGACAGAGAGGGAGCGCCGTTCTCAGGAAGAAATGAGGAGCAAACTCAATGCCTTGTTATTCCGGTTTCGCAAGGAAGGCCGTATCGACGAAGTCGAGGCATTAAACAAGCGGTGGAAGGAAGCCTCTAAGGAATGGAGACTTGCATCCTCGTATGCGCCAAAGGGCTCTCCGGAAATCCTGTTCAGCGATTATTTCTCGCTTGACGATTTCGAAGAAAAAAGCGTCTGACCGTCGCGCAGAAAACGGCGCGGCTTTCAGAGGGGGGCCGGCAAACTACCGGTTTGTATCCAGATAAAGCTGCACCCGGTTCTGGATCACGTCCGCCACTTCATCCACGCTTTTCGAGCCTGCAAAGTACGCCTTTGCCTCTTCTTCGATGATTTCGATGATGACGGGCCGGTTGAACAGATATACCGTGGCGGAATCGAGCAATTCCCTGAATTTACGGATATCTTCCTCCGTGATTTCCGTCACGATGCCGCCTCCGTGATCCACTTTCTGTCCGACCGCTTTCTGCAAATCCTCTTTCAGATATTCGGCCATCACGGGGATCTGGCTGTAGAGCGGATCCGTCTGAACTTCCCTGCCGAGGATATAACGGATCACCTCAAAGGAGGCTTCCGCGTTTGCCGCACGATACGGAATGGCAAGCTGCAATCCGCAGGACATGCCCGGCGCAAAATAGCTTCCCGTGCCGTTATCACAGGGATATCCGATATAGACATAATTATCACCGCGCGCATATTTGATCCCGTGAATCCTGTCGGGTCCGGTGATCCAGTCAATATCCGCCACTTCGCGTCTGTAATCCGGCGGGCCGTCCGGCGCGATCTCCGTACGCGGCAAATCATTGCAAAACCGCAGTAATTCCTTAAATTCCTCCCTTTCAAAATGACAGATGTAGTTTTCGTAATCGACAAAACGATCGAGTGCGCCGCGGCAGAGAAAATAAAAGACGTTATCAAAGGTTCTCCAGGTCGGACAGATGGAGTAGCCTTCTTCCAGCTTGTCCCGGATGCCGCGGATTTCCTCTACCGTCCAGCCGGGCTGTTCTCCGGCAACATCCGCCCAGGCCACCATGGTGGAAATATGCACCGTATTCGGCAGCATGTACAAAGCGTCATTGATCAACAGGCTCTCCAGCAGATTGCCGGTAAATCCCTCCCTGTCCAGTTCGGGATCCGCATCAATCAGCGGGAGCATGTCCGTGAAATTGTTTCCGTTCAGGGGCGCACTGACGCCCGTCATCTCCAGGAGGTCCGGCGCATTGTCCGTTGTGAGATCGGCCAGCAGCGTGGCATCGTTATGATAAGCGCGAACGGACAACCAGTAATCATCGCTTTGCCTGTTAAATTGTTCCGCCAGATGTTCCGCATCATAAATAACGGGGTTGTCCTCCTGCACGAGCACGCCCAGTGTCAGAATCTGCTTCCCCTCCGCCCGCGCTTTTTCTTCCGCCGCGTTCTCTTGCGGAATCGAAACCTCCGTTTCGGAAGCGGAGGGAGCATCCGCAGAGGTCTGCGCCGTTTCCGGCTGCGGATCGGATGCCGTCTGCGCACAGGACATCAGGAGAAGCCCCGGCAGGAACAGGAGAAGGATCAGGAATTTTTTCATCAGGAAACAGCATCCTCCCCGGCATCCACCTGTGAGAGTTCGTCCAGCAGGCGGAGCTTCATGTCGTACAGTTTTCTGGATAAATCCACGTAAATCTGGTGCGGGTTGGACAAACGCCTTGTCTCCGGCCACATGGTATCCTGCTCCTCCAGACAGTAGGTGCGGATGTCCATGACGGGCGGCGAGGTGTAAACGCAGGCGCCGTTCTGAAAGACGGGGACGAGAAGCTCCCGCAGGGTGTATTCGCCGGGCTCCATGCGCGTCCGCTTCCAAGGCGCCGCCGGGTCAAAGAGGACGAGCGGCCGTTCTTCCGTAAAGCTTTCCTCCGCAAGGCAGATTAAGTCCGCCTTGATCTTATGGTCTTTTTTCTCATACACACGGTAAATCTTTTTGTCGCCGGGATTCGTAACCTTCTCCGTATTCTCCGAGAGTTTGATTTTCGGAATAAACTTCCCGTCCTCCCCCATGATCGCGCTCATCTTATAAACGCCGCCGAAGGCCGGATTGTCCTTGGCCGTGATGAGGTTCGTGCCGACCCCCCAGGAATCAATTCTTGCGCCCTGCTGCTTGATCGAGAGGATGATGTGTTCATCCAGATCATTGGAGGCGGAGATGATGGCATCGGGAAATCCCGCTTCATCCAGCATCCGACGTGCTTCTTTGGACAGATAGGCAAGGTCTCCGGAATCCAGACGGATGCCGTATTTTTTGCTTTTGATCCCCTCTTCCTTCATTTCCTGAAAGACACGGATGGCATTGGGCACGCCCGATTCCAGCGTATCATAGGTATCCACGAGCAGAATGCAGGACTGCGGATACAGCTTTGCAAACTCCTTGAAGGCGCTGTATTCATCCGGGAAGCTCATGATCCAGCTGTGGGCGTGTGTCCCCGTCACCGGCACGTCAAAAAGCTCGCCGCAAAGGACATTGGAAGTGGCATCGCAGCCGCCGATGATGGCGGCCCTTGCGCCGTAGGTGCCGGCATCCGGTCCCTGCGCACGGCGCAAACCGAATTCCATCACGCCCCCGCCCGCGGCATAGCAGACGCGTGCGGCCTTCGTCGCAATGAGGGACTGATGGTTGATGATGTTTAAGATCGCCGTCTCCACCAGCTGCGCCTCCATAATGGGCGCAATCACCTTCACGATCGGTTCCCTGGGGAAGATGATCGTCCCCTCGGGAATCGCGTAAATATCGCCGGTGAAGCGGAAGTTGTGCAGATAGTCCAGAAAATCCGCATCGAAACAGCCCAGGGTTTCCAGATAGCGGATATCCTCTCTCGAAAAATTCAGTTCACGGATATATTCGATCAGCTGTGCCACGCCCGCCATGACGGCGTATCCGCCCCCGAAGGGATTCGTGCGGAAAAACATGTCAAACACGACCTTCCGGTTATGCGTCTCATTCCGGTAATACCCCTGCATCATCGTCAGTTCGTACAGATCGGTTAAAAGTGTCAGGTTCTGTCTGTCCATGGTGCCCCCTCCGTAGGAGTAGTATCACAGAATTCTTCATTATTGTCAAACCGCGCACAGGGGTATAAAATGGGGGTACGGTCTTTGTCGAAATGTGAGGGAGAAACATGAAAGATTTGGTCTATGTCCTGACGGATCCCGTGGGACTGCATGCGCGGCCCGCCGGGGACTTTGTGAAGGCGGTACAGAAGTTTGCCTGCAAGGTGACGGTGGAAAAGGGAGGCCGGAAAGCGGATGCCAAAAGGCTTTTGGCTGTCATGGGGCTCGGCGCCAAGGGCGGTGACGTCATCACCATGTCCTTTGAGGGCGAGGGAGAGGAAGAGGCCTGCGAAATCATGAAGGCCTATCTGGAAGAGCATCTGTGATTCCCGTCCGGGCGGAGATTCTGAAACATCACCACAATCTGTAAACGTGCGGGAGGTGCATCGTGACAAAACTGCAGGGCACACGCGTCTTTGGCGGCTATGCCATCGGAACCGTCAGCGTCTTTGACAACAAAAAGGAAGATGTGGAACGGCGTCATGCGGCGGATCCTTCGCAGGAGGAGGCGCGCTTTCGGAACGCACGCGAAAGGGCGAAGGAAGAACTGCAGGCGCTGTATGAAAAAACCTCCGCCTCCATGGATGACGAGAGCGCCAAGATCTTTGAGGTGCACCAGATGATGCTGGATGACCTGGATTTCGAGGACGCCGTCATGGAAGGCATCCGGACGGAAGGCATCAATGCGGAATACGCCGTACTGCAGGCGGGGAAGAATCTTTCCGAAGTCTTTGCGCAGATGGATGATGAGTACATGCGGGCGCGCGCAGCGGATCTTCTGGATATCTCCGACCGTGTCATCGCCATTCTCACCGGCAGGAAACGGAAGGAACTTGCACCGACGGACGAACCGGTGATTCTGCTCGCGGAGGATCTTTCCCCGAGCGAAACGGTACAGCTTGACCGTTCCAAAATCCTTGCCTTCGTCACGCGCTTCGGCTCCGTCAATTCCCATACGGCGATTTTAGCCCGTTCCATGGGCATCCCCGCGATCATCGGTCTGGATTATGATGCGGAGGCGGACGGACAGACCGCCATTGTGGACGGCTACGGCGGTCTGCTGCTGACGGATCCGGACGAAGAAACCCTTGCGCAATACAAAGAAAAGAAAGAAAAGGACGATGCGGCGCGTGCCCTTCTTTTGGAACTGAAGGGAAAGGAAAACATCACCCTGGACGGCCGTTCCATTGAGATCTTTGCCAATATCGGCGGCGTCTCGGATGTGGAGGACGCCCTGCAAAACGATGCCGGCGGTGTCGGCCTTTTCCGCAGCGAATTCCTCTATCTCGGAACGGAGGATTATCCGGACGAGGAAACGCAGTTTCAGGCCTATAAAACCGTCGCGGAAAAGATGGCGGGCAAAAAGGTCATCATCCGCACCCTGGATATCGGCGCGGACAAACGTGTCTCGTACTTTGATCTTCCCGCGGAGGAAAACCCGGCGCTCGGCTACCGCGCGATCCGCATCTGCTTAGACCGCCCGGAGATTCTGCGCACACAGCTCAGGGCCATTTTACGCGCTTCCGCCTTCGGCAATATCGCCGTGATGTATCCGATGATTGCCTCCGTCTGGGAAATCCAGCGCCTGAAGGAAGTCTTTGAAGAGGTGAAGGGGGATCTCGCGGATGAGCATATTGCTTTTGATGAGAATATGGAGCAGGGCGTGATGATCGAAACGCCGGCGGCGGTGCTGATCAGTGAGGAGCTGGCGCAGGAGGTGGATTTCTTCTCCATCGGAACGAATGACCTGACACAGTATGTGCTGGCCGCGGACAGACAAAACCCGCGCCTGGCACGCTTCTCCGACGCGCATCATCCGGCGCTTCTGCGTGCCATCCGCATGACCGTGGAAAGCGCGCACCGCTACGGCAAAACCGTCGGCATCTGCGGGGAGCTCGCCGCCGACACGCTTATGACGGAGTTCTTTTTAACGCTCGGCGTGGACGAGCTCTCCGTCACGCCGTCCATGGTACTGACGGTACGCGACGCGGTCAGGAAGACGGATCTGCGGGCATGAAAACCCGATCCGCTTCCGGAAACGGTATGGTGACGGAAATGATGAAAACTCCGTCAGCCTTCCTCCAGCGTGAAATAATCACTGAGCGGGATATCCGGTAAAATTTCCGGCGAAAACGGCACATTTTTGATTGCTTTTATCCATGCAAGATAGCCGTTTCTCCACCTCTCCCTTAATGCATTCGCCTCATCTTCACGGCCTTCCCTTCTCATCTGGTCTTCCAGGGAATGGACTTTTTCCCTCATCTCCGTAAAAGAATGAAGTTCACTTTGATGCATAACTCTTCCGCCCGCAACACCGTCTAATTCTGACAGATCCAGTTCAAATAACTCTTCACCCATGACAGTTTCCTCCTTCTGCATGCCCCGGCTGACCGGTTAAGGTTTATATCTTATATACAAGTCAGGGGGCATTTTGGAGACATGCGAGATTCCTTCTTTCTGCCAGAACCATCGCCCCTCTTTTACTCCATCTGAACCGCAAAGAAAATCAGCAATTCCTCAAACGACATCATATACGGATTCTTTCTCGGATCCTCTATGTTGAAGCTTTCCCTCATTGCATCCTGCACCAGCACATCGATCTCCTGCCCGGAAAGACCGTCCGTCTCCTCCTTAAATGCAGAAAGCGCCCCTTGATGCTCCTTCGTCCAATCCGCTTCTGCCGCTTTCAGTTCCGCCCTCGCCTTTGTGGCATTTTCCTTGCGCTCAGAAAGCCGCGCTTCCAGATCCACATTCGGATTTCCCGAGATCAAAAGACCGCCGGAGAGGGCGGATAAATTTATTAAAGCGCCCAGCGTCCCGCCGGGTTCTGTAAGATACCACTTGTCCCCGAATTTCATGGCATCTGCCATAAGAACCGCATCTTTACCGCCTATCTTTAAAGTAACGGCAAGCGATTTCATCCCGTCCGCGCCCAAAATGCCCGAACGCCTTTTCATGTTCTCCAGATTTTTCGGGGAAAGATATAAGTGCGCCAATTCCTCTGCCTGTATGACTTCGCCGACTTCGATCTGAAGATCCGTAAGGGGGGACGTCATGAGGTTAATCATCTCTCCTGCCTGCTGAACGCCCGAAGGATTCTTTTCAAAGGGCACGATCTGCCCCTCCATGAGTAAATCAAGTGCCTCCGCTCCTGCGCTTCCGCCATCTATCGCACTTCTTATGGCAAGACGCTGATACGTAAATGACCGCGCCAGGTTCCCCATTCGTTGCGCGACGGAAAGGTCCGTAAGATACGGATCTTCCGCGGATTTTAGGGGATATGTCAGCAGCATGGCGGGATTATAAATACCTCCCACATAGCGGATATGTGCATCAATGTCATATCTTACGCAATAGGTCTCTACCGCGAATGTGGCGAGCATCTTATCAAAGTCCTGCTCTTTAAACGCCTCCGCATAGGCTTTTATCGCCTCTTCCGGCGTATCAAAGCCCGCTCCTTCCGCCTTCTGTCCGCCTCCGCCCTGTGTGGCGCCCCCGGAAGCCCCCCTGAACAGCCCGTAAGAAGAAAGGACGCAGACACAATCGCCGTTGCAAACCTCATCAACCAACTCTTCTTCATTATTTCTCACCTCCTGCCGGTAAGGATGTTTTTCAAACCTTCCCGCTTTTTCGAGCATGTGCTTTTGGCTTCCCTTTGGGAACAAATTCTATTCTGAGCGTGGAGTTCATCGCTTCTGCGAGTCGTTGCAACAGACCGATACTCGGATTTCTTGTCCCGTTTTCCAGGCGACTGATGTCTGCCTGGCTGATGCCGGTAGCTTCGGACAATTGTACTTGTGTCATTCCGGCATCAATTCTTGCCTGTATCAGCGCACGTTTGATTTCATATTCCGGTTGAATCCGCTCATATTCCGCCTTAAACCCCGGGTCTTCCATCAGTTCATCCAGCAGAATATCCAAGTCGCTTTTCTTTTTCATTGCAGACCTCCTCTCGCGTGATATGATGCT
>JAFSPF010000015.1 GCA_017443065.1 Lachnospiraceae bacterium | reverse complement strand
GACAACAACCGCTCGTCCTCCGGAGGGCGCGTCGGCGGTCACACGACATTCCACACCTCCTCCTCCGGCGCAAGCCATGGGGGAAGGGGAGGAAAATATTAACTATCAGGAGGTTATCAAACATGATGAAGTTGGTACTTGTACGACACGGCGAAAGCGAATGGAACAAGCTCAATCTCTTCACGGGCTGGACGGATGTGGATTTGAGCGAAAAGGGACATGAGGAGGCCAAGGAGGGCGGAAGGCTCTTAAAGGCGGAGGGCTATGATTTCGATATCTGCTACACCTCCTTCCTGAAGCGCGCGATCCACACCCTGAATCACATTCTGGACGAAATGGACCGCAACTGGCTGCCCGTCGTCAAGGCCTGGCAGTTAAACGAGCGTCATTACGGGGCGCTGCAGGGCTTAAACAAATCCGAAACGGCGGAAAAGTACGGCGAGGACCAGGTGAAGATCTGGCGCCGTTCCTTTGACATCACGCCGCCGGAATTAGAGCCCTCGGACGAACGCGCGCCGCAGAACCAGGACATGTTCCGCACCGTGGAAAAGGATAAGCTGCCGCTCACGGAATCCTTAAAGATCACGATCGACCGTGCGGTGCCGTACTTCAATGAGGTCATCAAAAAGGACATGGAGGCCGGCAAGCGCGTCATTATTGCCGCCCACGGCAATTCCCTCCGCGCCCTTGTGAAATACTTCGATAACATTTCGGATGAGGACATCATCGGCGTGAACATCCCGACGGGTGTGCCGCTGGTCTATGAGTTTGATGACAATTTCAAGGCCGTGAATCATTACTACCTCGGCGATCAGGAAGCGCTGAAGGCCAAGATGGAGGCCGTCGCCAACCAGGGGAAGAAGAAGTAAGCATGGCAGGAAAGGCCGCTCCTTCCCCGTACCGGGAACAGCGAAGGCAGATTGATGCGGACATCAAAACAGAGACCTTTCGCGCGCTTTATCTGATTACGGGGGAGGAGATCTATCTCCGCAGCCAGGTGAAGACCAATCTGCAGAAGGCCTTATGCGAGGGCGGCGGTGACGGGAATCTCTTACGCGTCCGCGGCGAAAAGACGGATGCGCAGGAAATCGTCAACTTCGCGTCCACGATGCCCTTTTTTGCGAAGCGGCGCGTGGTGATCGCGGAGGACACGGGGTTCTTTAAAAACGGCTCCGACGTTCTTACGGAATGGCTGAAGGATCCGCCGGAGACGGCGGCGCTGGTCTTTCTGGAGACGCAGATCGATAAGCGGACGGCCCTTTACAAGGCGGCGCTGAAGCGCGGCAGGGAGATCAGCTGTGACAGACAGTCCGGCCGGGACATCCGCCTCTGGGTTGCCAGCAGGCTGAAAAGAGCGGGACACAACTTTACCGAACGGACGCTGGATCATTTTCTTTCCGGCATGGCGGGGGATATGGCCCATATCGATCAGGAACTGAACAAGCTGATCGATTATACGGAAGGGCGCAGTGAGATTACCGCAAAGGATATCGACGCGATCACGTCCGGCATCACGAGCTCGAAAATCTTCTCCCTGACGGATGCCCTTTCGGAACGGAATGCGGATGAAGCCTTCCGTCAATACGTCCGACTGCTGGAGACGCAGGAAAAGCCGAACAGCATTCTTGCCATGATTGCCAGGCAGTTTCATATGCTGCTGCAGGTGAAGGAACTGGTGAAGCGGCACGCGGGGGAGGCCCGGATCGCAAAGGACACGGGACTCCATCCGAATATTGTTTACAAATACACCGGCTGGTCAAAGGCCTTTTCGCGTGCGGAGCTTGCGCGCGCACTGCAGGTCTGTCTCGAAAACGAGCAGGCCCTGAAGCGCGGCAGACTGGACAGGACCATCGCGGTGGAGATGGTCATTGCACAGATCACATCATCAAAAAAAGCAGGAGGAACGAACGTTGCGTAAACCAAGACCCCAGGAGGTATACCGGCACTTCAAGGGAAGGCTCTATCAGATCGTCACATTGTGCAAGCACTCCGAAACCGGAGAGGAGATGGTGGTCTATCAGGCCATGTACGGTGATTTTTCCATCTACTGCAGGCCCTTGTGGATGTTTATGGAGCCGCTGGATACCATCCGCTATCCGGATGCGCCGCAGAGCCACCGCTTCCAGCTGATGAAGCCGATGAGCGAAACCATAAGGGAGCGTCCGGTCATTCCGGATGTGCCGGAGGTATTACGTGACGGCAGGCGGGAAGCGGAAAGCGCGGAGACAAAGGCGCCGGAGACGGCAACGCTTGTGCCGGAGGAGAACCCGGAGGAGGACGAGCCGAAGAAGATTCCCGGTGTCATGGGCAAGACCATCGACGAGGAGGCGGAAGAGCTGAACCTGGACCGCAGGGTGGTGGCATTTTTGGACGCGGATTCCACGGACGAACGCCTGAAGATTCTGGATGACCTGCGGCAGGGGATCACGGACGAACAGATTGATATCTGCGCCATGGCGCTGGATACCAATATTCCGGAGGGACCGGTGGAGGAGCGTTTTTATTCCTTACGAGATCTGCTGACGACAAGGCAGCGTTTTGAAGCCAGCCGTCTGAGAGAGGGAAAGAACAGAAACAGATTACATGATTAGTACGAAGGGCAGGACTCAGGCAGTACCGGCCGCCATGGACGCGGCGGCAGCGGAAAGCTCCCGGTACTGCCGGATCAGCCGGACACTCTCCGCGGAGGGAGAATCCGGAATCCGCGCGGGCCTGGAGAGGAAATAGCCCTGCAACAGGTCGACACCGAGCTCCAGAACCTTCCGGACCTCGGCCTCCGTTTCCAGTCCTTCCGCAACCACAAACATCTCACGTTCGTGCGCGTATTTCACGATATTCGTCACAATCATCTGCTTATCCGCCGAGGTATCGATGTTGCGGATGATCGAAATATCCACCTTGATATACCTGGGCGTTAAGTCAAGCAGCATCTTTTCGGAGTTATATCCGGAGCCGTAATCATCAAGCGCAAACAGACCGGAGATGCCCGGCATCCTGCGCTTGAATTCCATGGCGTCGGGATCCATGTATTCCCCTTCGGTGATCTCAATGACCAGCTTTGACAGGTACGGCCCGAAGCGGTCGTTGACCTCCGCAGCCTCCTGCTCCGTCAGATGCTCGCTGGAGATGGAGTTCAGGAAAATATACGGACGTTCATCCAGCTGCCCCTGCCGGATCAGCTCATCATAACAGGCGAGCGTCCTGCTCCAGGTGAGCCATTCGATATCATGCAGGCGGTGCTCGCTGCGCGCAAGGGAGAGCACTTCATCCGGCGAGCGAAGGAGCGGCAGACCGGAGACACGCATCAGGGCTTCGTAGGCGTAGATCGTGCCGTCTGTGGCACGCACGATCGGCTGGAAGTGGTAATTCATCAGCTCCGGATGCTGCATCAGATCGTCCAGTTCGGCAAGCGTCCGGTTGAAGACGCTCTGGCGGTTGAACTTTTCCGGATCGAATTCCGCAAAACGCCCCTTGCCGTCCTGCTTGGCCTGGTACATGGCAAAGTCCGCTTTTTTCATCAGTTCGGCAAAGGTGGTGCCGTCCTCCGGATACCAGGCGATACCGCCGGAAACGCGGATGATGTCTTTTTTGTGATCCGGAAGCATAAAGACACTTTCCTGGATGGAATCCGCAAGCGCCTCCACAATGTCGCGGATCTCCTGACGGTCATGATAGCCGTGCATCAGAATCAGGAATTCGTCACCGGACATGCGGCCGATCAGCGTATTGTCCGGTAGCGCGTCATGGAAGCAGGAGGCGGCACGGTAGATATAGCGGTCACCGACATCATGTCCGTAGCGGTCGTTGATCTGTTTGAGATTGTCCAGATCCAGCATGATGAGGGCGGAGACGTCAAGGGAGGAGGTATCCTCCATCACCGCGTCCGCCGAACGGTAGAAGGCACGGCGGTTCATCAGCCCGGTCAGGAAGTCATAGTCACGCTCATGGGCGATGATCCGCTGCTCACGTTCCGCGCTCTCTGCGGTTTCCTGGGAAAGAGCGGAGATGGCGTCCGCAAAAATATCGATTTCCTCTATCCCGGTTGCGGAAAGTGCGGGCAGCGCGTGTCCCTCGCGCTGTGCGGCGATGACTTCGGAAGAAAGCCTGCGGATCGATTTGGAGATCTGCCGGGAGAAGACCATCATCACAACGGCACCGAGGAAGAAGATCAGGACCAGGATGGAAACGATGGCTGTCAGCACCTGGTTCGGAAAACTGTCGATTCTGCTCCGTTCCACGGCACCCGCCAGAAACAGTCTCTCGTTTTCAAAGGGGGCATTGGAATTGTAAACGCGGAACATCGCAATATTGGCGTAGTAGGAAACCCCGTTGTGATCAAAGGTGTAATAGGTGCCGTCATCGGAAAGTGCCAGTGTGATTTCTTCCCCTTCCCGGAGCGTCAGATGCTCACCGTTGGTGAGGATGTTTTTCAGGCGGATCTCACGCGGCGTGGAAGGCGTACCGGTGTCCAGATAGCTGCCGGCCAGAATATAGGTACCGTAGTTTTCGTCAAAGAGCTCCGGATAGGGGAGGCTGGAAGCCAGCTGTTCCGGTGTCATGTCAATGCCGATCACGCCGTACACCGTTCCGTTGCGCAGCATCAGCGGGATCGAATAGGTGACGGTAAAGGTGTCTTCCGCATAACGGAAGGGGGAGACGGACCAGTAGCCGTAATCCTGGGCGTCTCCCTGGCCGCCGTTGTCATAGGCGGTCTGGAAGGGCTTGTAAAGAAAGTCGTAATCCTCCGGGTTCTCGCTGAAGTCATAGGAAAACATCGGTGACCAGAGACTGTCCGTCGAGATGTTCATGGAACGCACAAGGCCCGCGGGCGCAAACTCAAAGAGCAGATCCTCATTGCGGAGGGAAGGGGATGCGGCAGGGTCCAGATCCCTGATAAAGATGCCGGGCTTTCTGCCGGAGAGGCCTTCCTCGCGTTCCGCGGTCAGGTCATCGGCGTTGAATATGAGATAGATGCCGGAGACACGCTTCGCCCTGAAATCCGTGATGACGTCCTGCGCAATCATATAAAGCAGGGCCATACAGGCATCGGAGGAATCATCCATGCTCTCCAGCGTAACCGTGCCGTCCGCCAGCAGACGCTCCATGGAGGAGTTGATGGATTCCGAGATGGTGCTCAGCTGCATCCAGTTGCCGATCATGACATTCTGGAGGTATTCCTGCCGGTTTTGTACCTGCTTTAAGAGGATGGAGCGTTCGTTTTCACGAAGACGGCGGAAGATGCCGCTGACATAGAGCGCCGCGGACAGCAGAATCACCTGTACCAGCAGAAGGATCAGCAGCGGTACGGCAATCGTCCGGAATATGGTTTTGCCTTTTTTTTTCTTTGTGGAGGTTTCCGGCATCGTCAGGGAATCAGCTCCTGTAGGCTGTTGGTGATGGTGTTGTACCATTCTTCAAAATGCGCATCTGAGAGATAGTCACGCAAGGCCTCATCTTCCGGAATGTCTTTTGCGATCCTGTTCAGCACCTCCTGCCGGTCCGAAACGGCGAGGTCGCTCATGGAGTATTCCAGAATCCTTCGCACCTCCGTACCGCTGTCAAAGGCCGAGGGATAAAACAGTTCCATTTCATTGACCGTGTCGACGGAGACCGTCAGGATCTCACGCATATCCCGGTCCATATCCGGCGCGTAGGTCGCAATGGCATCCATGTTGTTGGTGGAGCGCATGACGGGCATGTAGCCGGAGCCTAAGGAGAAGCGGATGTTGCGTTCCGGCTCCGTGAACCATTTCAGGAAGAGCACGGAGGCATAGACCTCCGCTTCCGTGGAATTGGTGACGACCATGCCGGCCCCCTGCTGTACGGCAACCGGTTTGCCGCCTTCGAAATGCGGGGTTGGAAGTACCTTCATCTCAATCGCATGCTGTTCATGATCATCCGGCGTCACTTCCTTCGGAAAGTAGGTTGCGCTCGCACTGGAGCCGACATAGCAGAGAATGTTTTCTGTTTTGACGTCATCCGAGCGGAAGCGGCCGGAAGAAGAGAAATGTCCCTGTACATAGGGGATGTAATAGCAGTCCCAGAGCTTCCTTGCGGTAGCCTTTGAAAAGTGAAGTGCCGCCTTTCCGTCCGTTACCGGCGTGATTTCTTCACCGAGCTGTGCGGCGCCCACCAGCATATAGTTGGCCATGGCGTCACGTCCGAAGAAGGCGTGACCGCCGGACCATTCGTAGTATTTTGCCGCGGTTTCGACGATGCCCTCCCAGGTGGAGAGATCTTCGTAGGTCAGGCCGCATTCCCCGGCAAAAGGCTGCCAGTCCGTGTCATTGAGCAGCAGCAGTTCCGTTGACTTTGCAATGGGAAATATTTTGATCTCGCCTTCTTTAAAGGCACCCTCGGACAGATAGTTTTCCACGTAAAGTGTACGTTCCTCTTCCGTCAGGAACGGTGCCATATCCGCAAGGAGCCCCTCCTTGTCCACCGCATAGGCCGTGTCCGCGTAGGCCGCGAAAATATTCGGCACCTCCTCGGCGCCCACCTTGCCGTGAACGGAATCCAGAACCTTTTCCTGCAATTCCTCGACGGAGCCGTGGTTGAAGCTTTCCACAACGATCCCGCGTTCCTTGCCGACCGTACGGTTAAAATCACTGACCAGGGAATTGAAGGCATTTAACTGCGGGCCGTTGTAATAGGTCCACACGGAAATTTGCACCGGCTTCTGCGGATCCAGCAAAGAGGCGTTTTCTTCCTTCGCGGCGCATCCCGGGAGAAGCAGTATGCACAGAACAAGGAATGCAGACAGAATTCTTTTTTTTGACAAGTCAGTGCTACCGTACGGCAAAGCTGCCGCCCTTCCATTCAGCGTACAAGTACTTATAATTATATCCCATTTGCTTCACAAGTTCAATCTTCGTTGACCTGCTATAAGGGATATGCTACAATTTGAGTGTTTTCACGGGCGCAGTTTCGAAGGATGCGCCGGCATGTCGGAATGGCAGACGAGGCAGACTCAAAATCTGTTGTGGGCAACCACGTGTGGGTTCAAGTCCCACTGCCGGCAGAGCGTGCGGGAGCAGGAACCGTACGGACGTAAGGGTATTTTCAAAACACAGAATGGAGGGACTTATGGATTTCAAAATGGACGAGATGCACCAGGATCTGCTGGACATGTACCGCGAGTTTGCGCAGAACACGGTAAAACCGCTGGCTGCGGAAATTGACAGGGATGAGCGTTTTCCGGAAGAAACGGTCAAACAGATGGCGGAGATGAATCTGCTGGGGATTCCTTTTCCTGAGGAATTTGAAGGTGCGGGCATGGACAATCTCTCGTATGCGCAGTGCGTGGAAGAACTGTCCAAGGTTTGTGCTTCCACCGGTGTTATTGTTTCCGCACACACGTCGCTTTGCGCATGGCCGATCTATCACTTTGGCACGGATGAGCAGAAAAAGAAATATCTGCCGGATCTGTGTTCGGGCAGAAAACTGGGTGCCTTCGGTCTGACGGAGCCCGGCGCCGGAACGGACGCGGCAATGCAGAAGACCGTGGCGGAGGACAAGGGAGACCACTTCCTGCTGAACGGCTCCAAGATCTTCATCACCAATGCCGGTCCTGCGGAAACCTATGTGGTATTTGCGATGACGGATAAGTCGCAGGGCACCAAGGGCATCAGCGCCTTTATTCTGGAAAAAGGGATGGACGGCTTCACGATCGGCAAGCATGAGGAAAAGATGGGCATCCGCGGCTCCGCGACCTGTGAGCTCGTCTTCCAGGACGTGAAGGTTCCGAAGGAAAATCTTCTGGGCGAGCTCGGCAAGGGCTTCAAGGTCGCCATGATGACGCTCGACGGCGGACGTATCGGGATCGCCTCCCAGGCGCTCGGCATCGCGGAAGGCGCGATCGAAGAGACGGTTAAATATGTTTCCGAGCGTGAACAGTTCGGCAAACGCATCAGCCAGTTCCAGAATACGCAGTTCGAGCTCGCACAGATGCGGGCCAACACTGAGGCTGCAAAGCTCTTAGTCTATCAGGCGGCCAGCGCCAAGGATGCCGGCGAACCCTATTCGCACCTGGCGGCGATGGCAAAGCTCTTTGCGGCACGCAACGCGTCGGATGTCACGCGCCGCTGCCTGCAGCTCTACGGCGGCTACGGCTACACAAGAGAGTATCCGATCGAGCGCATGATGCGCGACGCCAAGATCACCGAAATCTACGAAGGCACATCGGAGGTGCAGATGATGGTCATCGCCGGATGGATGGGCGTGAAGTGAGTGATAAGTCGTCGCCAAGCGGCCGTGCAGAGGTCATGCATGACCTCATGCACGGACATTTGGCGACACAACAGACATGAGAAAAAAAGCCCCGCAGAGCTCGTTTCTGCGGGGCGATTTTCGAATGTCCGCCGGATTGCGGGAGTGCGAAGCACGGAGCAATCCGATATCTTATCACTCACTTTTTATACGCATCCAATAATCATTGTACAGCTTATCCCCCTCCTCCCCGAGATAGAGGAAGGTTTCCAGCTTATACTTGCTTAAGTCCGGGAAGGCGATCTCGGAGTTTTTGATGTCCTCGTCCTCGATCAGCTCCCTAGCGCCCTCGTTCGGCGTAGAGTAGGTGATGTATTCAAAGTTCCTGACGGCGATCTCCGGCCTCGACATGAACTCGATCCAGGCGTAGGCGTTTTCCACGTTTTTGGCCTCTTTGGAGATGACCCAGGAATCGATCCAGACATTCGTGCCCTCCTTCGGGATCACGTATTCCAGATCCGGGTTTTCGCGCTGCGTGAAGATGGCCTCGCCGGAGTAAATGACGCCGAGCGCTCCTTCGCCTCCGATCATCTTGTCACGCACCTGATCGATAAAGTAGCCCTGCACCAGGGGCTTCTGGTCAATCAGCATCTGCGTGGCCTCCTCCAGCTCGTTCTCGTTTAAGGTGTTGATGGAATAGCCCTTCATCATGAGCGGCACCATCAGCAGATCACGCACGGAATCCTGCATGTAGATCTGTCCCGCGTATTTTTCGTCCCAGAGGATGGACCAGCTGTCCACCACATCATCGACCATGGTGGTGTTGTATAAGATACCGACCGTGCCCCAGCAGTAGGGGACGGAGTATTTGTTACCGGGGTCGAAGCCCTCCGATTCCTTCCAGTACTGTTCCCCGATCTGCTCGCGGGCGGTCGGCAGTTTTTCCATATCCAGTTCGAGCAGCATGTCCTGTTCGATCAATTTGGAGATCATGTAATCCGAGGGACAGAGGACGTCATAGGCGGACGGGTCCTGCGCCAGCAGCGGGTACATGATTTCGTTGGTGGAGAATTCTTCATAGACGACGGTGATCCCGGTTTCCTCTTCGAATTCCGTGATGACCTCGGGGTCGATGTATTCGGCCCAGTTGAAAACGACAAGCTCTTTGGACGCGGAGGCCTCCCCCGTGCCTGCACTGCCGGAGGTATTACTTCCGCAGCCCCCCAGTGCAAAGACGCAGGCCACGGAAGCCAAGACAAGTGTGGAAAGTACCCTTTGATAACCTTTCATCTCTTTTCTCCTTTCATGTTTCCTGTTTGTTTTTATTTGCCCATTTCGGAATCCGGTCCGAAAAGAACAGCAGCAGTAAGACTGTGACGAAGATGATGGCGGAAAGCGCGTAAATCTCCGGCTGAATGCCCTTTTTGACGGAGGCATAAATCTTCGTGGAAAGCGTGTCAAAGCCGACGCCCTTCGTAAAATAAGTGATGATAAAGTCATCGAGCGACATCGTGAAGGCCATGAGCGCGCCGGAAATGACGCCCGGCATGATGTCAGGGAGCACCGTTTTCCGGAAGGCATAGACCTTGGTTGCCCCGAGATCCTGTGCCGCCTCATAGACGCTCGGCTCCACCTGCTTTAAGCGGGGCAGGACCGAGAGCATCACGAAGGGGATGTTGAAGGTGATATGCGAAATCAGGACAGTCCAGAAGCCGCGTTTGAAGCCGATCACCTGGAAGAGCAGCATCAGGGAGATGCCGGTCACGATGTCCGCGTTGATCATGGGGATGTTGGTGATGCCCATGATGACCGCGCGGGATTTGGATTTCAGCCCCATCAGCGCGACGCAGGTGACCGTGCCGATCACGGTAGCGATGAGCGCGGAGATCAGCGCCACCGAGAGCGTGTTCCAGAGCGCCCGCATGATGGCGGAATCGTGGAAGAGCGCCTGGTACCACTTCATGGAAAAGCCGCCCCATTTTGCGCGGGATTTGCTCTCGTTGAAGGAGAGCACAATCATCGTTACGATGGGCGCGTACATGAAGACCAGAATCACGGCCATATAGATTTTTTCAAAGGTTTTTCTTGCCATTTAATCCGTCTGCTCCTTCGCGTCGGAGACCGCGCTGACCACCATGTTGATGATGATAAAGACCATCAGGACGAGCGATAATCCGCTCCCTAAGTGCACGTCATAGGAGAGCATGAAATAGGATTCGATCACATTGCCGATGAGCAGCACCTTGGAGCCGCCAAGGAGCGTACTGATCGCAAAGGTTGTCAGCGCCGGGATAAAGACCATCGTCACGCCGGAGATGATGCCGCCGGCGGAGAGGGGCAGGGTGATTTTCCATAAGGTCTGGAAACGGCCGGCCCCGAGGTCCCTTGCCGCTTCGATCACCGCCGGGTCAATGCGGGAAACCGCGTTGTATAAGGGCAGAATCATGAAGGGCAGGAAGTTGTAAACCATGCCGAGCACGATTGCGGCCGGGGTGTTGATGATGTGCTGCGTCGGCAGATGCAGAAAGGAGAGGATGGTGTTGATCACACCGGTTCCTTCTAACAGCGTCATCCAGGCCATCGTGCGCAGCAGGAAGTTCATCCACATCGGCAGGATGAAGATCGTGATGATCAGCCCCTGCGAGGAAATCCTGCTGTGCGCAAGGATCAGCGCCAGCGGATAGGCGATCAGGAAGCAGATCACCGTGCTGATGAAGGACAACTCCAGCGCCAGCAGCAGGGATTTCAGATGCTCCGGCGACGCGATGGAGGCGACATTCGCGAAGGTGAAGGCGCCGCCCGCGTCCGTTAAGCCGAAGTAGAACACCATCAGCAGCGGAACAATGATGAAGATGGTCATCCAGGCCACATAGGGTGAGCTCAGGCCGGCGGATGCTTTCCGGGAATTAAACATCGATCTGGATGGCCTCCTCGTCCTCGGATGCGGGCTTGTTCATGATCTGAATGTTGAAGGGATCCACGTGAATGCCGACCTTCTCGCCGACCGGGTGCATGACGGTCGACTGTACGAGCCACTCGAAGCCGTTTGCCGTGACCTCCATCTCGTAATGCACGCCCTTGAAGATGATATGCGTGACCTCGCCGTCCATGGTGCCGCTCCCGGGAGAAACCAGCTCCACGTCCTCCGGGCGGATCACGGCGTCCACGGGCTTCATCTCGCCGAAGCCCGTATCCACGCAATCCCAGTCCGTATCCAGAATGCGCACGACCCTGTCGCGGACCATCACGGCGTCGATGATGTTGGAATCCCCGATGAAGTCCGCCACAAAGGCGTTTTCCGGTTCGTTGTAAATGTCCTCCGGGCTTCCCTCCTGCTGGATGTAGCCCTGGTTCATGACCACGATATGATCCGACATCGTCAGCGCCTCTTCCTGATCATGCGTGACATAAATGAAGGTGATGCCGAGCTCGTGTTTCATGCGGATGAGCTCGTACTGCATCTCCTGACGAAGCTTCAAATCCAACGCGCCGAGCGGTTCGTCCAGAAGAAGCACCTTCGGCTCGTTGACGATGGCCCTGGCGATCGCGATGCGCTGCTGCTGTCCGCCGGAAAGAGAGGTTGGCTTCCGGTGCTCAAAGCCCTCAAGGCCGACGAGCTTCAGTGCATAGTGTATTTTATCTTTGATGTAGGATTTGTCTTTTTTACGGATTTTGAGACCAAACGCGATATTGTCCGCGATGTCCATGTGGGTGAAAAGAGCATACTTCTGAAAGACGGTGTTGAGCTGCCGTTCGTTGGGAGGCAAATCCGTGATGTCCTTGCCGTCGAAAATCACGCGGCCCGTATCCGGCTTTTCAAAGCCGCCGATGATGCGAAGGATGGTCGTTTTGCCGCAGCCGGAGGGGCCTAAGAGGGTAACAAAGGAGTTCTCATGGATGGAGAGATTGAGATCATCCAGGACAAGCGTTTTACCAAAGCTTTTGGAGATGTTCTCCAGACGGATCAGTTCCTTCGCCATGTAGCATAAAACCCCCTTGAAACAACACGGTCAACAGTTTCAGATTATACTACAGAATGGCATGATGCACAATCATTTTTTTGACGGAGTCCCTTCTTTTTGGGGTGTTATTTCACCACCTTTCGTGGTATGATAGACGGAGTATTCCGGAGGAAAAAGAAGTGGAGTATCGGGAACGTATTCCGGTGAAAAAATACCGGCCCCTGTTCGGCTACGGTTATCACCCGGAGGAAGAACGAAGAACAAAAAAGGAAGCGGTCACGCCCGCGGACGGCAGGGAGACGATGCCCGTGCCCGCGGAGTCGCCGGTAGTCACGCTGATTGCCCTGCTGATCTTATGGCTGGCGTTTCTGATCGGCGCGATCGTTGCGACACATATGGAATCGCGCCATGTGACACGGCTCGGCGATCCCGTAAGGATGCAGGTACGGCAACAGGACGACACGGATGTGTCGGGGGAATATGACAGAGTAATCATCTTATGACACCGGAAGATACGAATAAAAAAACAGAACAGACGCCGGCACCGGAAATGGAGCTGGAATGGCTGGATGACTTTGCGCCGGAAGCGCCGAAGGCGGCGGAAGAGCCTCCGAAGGCGGCGGAGCCGAAGCCGGAGAAGGAAGCGCAGAAGCCTGAGAAGGAGACGGTGAAGCCGGAGAAGGAAGCACCGAAGGCGGCGGAGCCGAAGCCGGAGAAGGAAGCGCAGAAGCCTGCGGAGAAGAAGGAGCAGCCCCGCACGGAAGCCGCTGAAAAGTCCGAGGCGGATTTGCTTGCGGAAGCGCGTCACAAGCGCGAAAAGAAGAAGGCAGCTGCCGAGCGCAGACGGCAGGAGGAGGAGCAGCGGAAGAAGAAGCATGTGTCCACGCTTCTGATGGTGATTTGCATCATTGTCGCCATCGGCTCCGCGGCGCTTGTCATTCGCGCGGTTTATTATTACCAGAACGCCCGCAGCACCTACGGGAATGCCGAGAACAGTGCGGTGTCGGCCCTGACAACGGATACGCCCGCGCCGATCGATGCGGATCCGGCCGTGGAATCGTCCGCGGAGCAAGCGGAGGAGGAAGGCAGGCCGGAGGGCGCGGTGCTGGACATTGATTTTACGTCCCTGAAGGAGATCAATCCGGATGTGGTGGCATGGCTGCATGTGCCGGCGCTGGACTTAAGCTATCCCGTCATGCAGGGAGAGGACAACGAATACTACCTCACCCATACGCTGGAGGATGAATACAACCCGCTGGGTTCGATTTTCATGGAATGCACGAATCTGCCGGATTTTTCCCACGGGAACACGCTGATCTACGGGCACAACACGGCCGACGGCACGATGTTCGGCCGTCTGCGCGAATTCGGACAGGACCCCTCCCTTCGGGAGAATCACCCCTTCTTCTACGTCTATCAGGCGGACGGCACCATCGGGAAATACCGGATTTACTCTTATTATTCCGTTTACAAGGAAGGCGACAGTTTTGCCTGGTTCACGGATCCCGAAAGCTATGATTATTACGTCAATCTCACAAAGAATCTCAGCATTGAGCCGATCGAAGCCGACTTCACGGACCGCCCGGGCCTCGTGACGCTCTCCACCTGCTTCGGCGCCTCCGGCACGCCCTACCGCTTCCTCGTCCACGGCGTCCGGGAATAACAACAGCTGTATGAGGGCAAAAGCCCGGCGGGGAAGAAATTAAAACCAGACGGTGAAGCTTAAGTGATCGTCGGAGCGGGTAAAGGAAAGAGACTCGCCCGGCGATTTGTGTATGTAGTCGAAGACCTTGGATTCGTCGATCAGCTGCCGGAGCATTTCGTCATAGACTTCTTTTGTGGCGCATTTGAAGGTGACGGCGGGCGAGCCCTCCGACATGCGTCTTGCGACCAGCGCACCGAAGGCATCCAGGGAGGGCTCCGTGAAATAGGCGCGTTCCCGGATGTAATAGTTGTCATCCATCTGCGTGCAGAGCGGCATCGGCACGACACCGCCGATTGTGTGCGTGCGGGAGATCTCCGCGGTTGTCGTCAGCAGATAATCATAATTGACGCCCTCGCCCACGGAATCCCCGTTGCGGAAGGAGGCATCGCCCCAGGTGACATCGAGATAATACCAGTGGCCGTCCGCAAAGACCAGGTTCCAGGCGTGGGGGCCGGCGGACATGCCGCTCTCCACGGTGCCGACGACCAGCGTGCAGTCCACATGGACGCGGTTTAAGAGAATCTGCGCGGCCTTCGCGTAGCCTTGGCAGACGCTCTCGCCGCCCAGCATGACGGAGCAGATATTCTGGTTGTCCGCGGCGTTGACGTTGTAGGAGGTGTTGCGGATCAGGTAATCGTAAACATATTTGACCTTCGTGTAATCGTCCGCATTCGCCGGGAGCGAGGCAAGGCATTTGTTGATGTACTCCTCGATCAGGAGATTGCGCCGGGAAATTTCCGCGCTGTCGTAAAGATAGCGGCCGGAGAAGGAAAAGCCGACGGTCTGCTCGCCGAGCGTGTAGCGCGTCGTGTAATAACCGGAGAGGTAGTAGATCTCCGGGTGATCGTTCATGACGCAGTTCTGGACTTTTTCCAGCGTTTCCGCATCCGTCGCGGAGATAAAGACATCCGCCGAAAGCGAAGTGATGATGTGATAGAGCTCCGCGTACAGGGTCTGCTCTTCGGAGGTCAGACAGTCATAGTAATAATAGCGTCCGGCCGTCATGCCCTTGATCTCCGCAATCCGCTCCGAGGTGAGGCCGGAGATTTCCCTGGAAGAGCGAAGCTCCTCCGGCAGATAGGAGAGATCCGGCTGATAATCCTCACCGGCGGCCGCGGCGGGGGTCTGGAAATAAAGCGTCGGTTCCTCGTTTCCGCCCACGATTCCGTCCGCGCTTCCGGGGATGATATCGCCGGAAACAATGGTGTCCAGGGGAGGCCGTTCGGGATTCGTGAATGCGTCCCGGCCGCCTTCCGCGGCGGATGACTGCCGGATGATCATTTCGGAGGAATCCGCCGGCAGTACGGTGGAGGGCTGCGGCAGACGGTTCTGTATCGTGAAGAACAGACCGATGGAAATGACCAGTGCCGCCAGAGAAACAAAGAAGGCAATATACAGCAGGACCATCTTCCTGCGTTGTCTGCGTCTGCGGTTCATGCAGACTATTTTAGGGGAAATCGCGCTGATTGGCAAGTCCGGGGGAATCGCGCCCCTCCGGTCCGCCATTCGGCGGCGCCTGCGGCATTGCACGGAGCGGATGCAATATAGTATAATGAAACGCATCATGGCGCAACACAAAAAAGACCCCGTTTTAACCAATGGACGCTTCACAAACAACAGGGAAATGTTGTTTTATTTTTTGCGCGGCTCCAAGCGTTACTTTGTGTTAAGCGCCGTCATGGCGATGCTTCTTGCCTTCAGCGGCCTGGTCAATCCGCGCGTGATCGGCTTTACCGTGGACAGCGTGATCGGGGAGGAAGCCTTTGATTTGCCCGGGGTGCTGGGCAACGCGATCACAAACCTCGGCGGACGCGAATATCTCCGGACGCATCTCTGGGTGATTGCCCTCTTTGTCATCGGTGTCGCGCTCCTAAATGCCGTGTTCCGCATCTTTTTCCGCATGGGCAATTCCAGGGGGGCGGAGACGCTCTTAAAGACGATGCGCGACGATCTGTACGCGCATATCATCCGTCTGCCCTTCACCTGGCACGGTGCACACCAGACCGGCGATATCATCCAGCGCTGCACCTCGGACGTGGAGACGGTCAAGGCCTTTCTTTCGGAGCAGCTCGTCATGCTCTTCCGCGTGGGGGTGCTGATTCTTCTGGGCATCGTGTTCATGTTCCGGATCAATCTGACGCTGGCCGTGATCACGGTCGCCTTTATCCCGGTGATCGTGGGCAACTCCCTTTATTTCCACAGGAAGATCGCGAAGGCCTTCAAGATCGTGGATGAGGAGGAGGGACGTCTTTCCGCCATCGCGCAGGAAAACCTGACCGGCGTGCGCGTGGTCCGGGCCTTCGGAAGGGAGCGTTATGAGAGAGAGCGCTTCGAGAAGCAGAACGACGTGTTTGCCGCCTCGGACATGCGTCTGAGCAGGATCTTTGTCGTGTTCTGGTCGATCGGCTCCTTTCTGTCCCGCTTCCAGATCTTCATCATCATGTTTGCGGGGGCCCTGATGTGCGCCTTTGATGTCATCAGCGCGGGACATTACATCGAATTTATGGGCATCAACGCGATGGTCTCCTGGCCGATCCGCATGCTGGGGCGTATCATCTCCCAGATGAGCCGCACCGGCGTTTCGATCGAGCGCATCCGCTATATCATGAACGCGGAAGAGGAGACGGACGCCGCGGATGCGGTCCCGATGCCCGAGGGCGGCGATATCGTCTTTGACCATGTAAACTTTGCCTACGGCGATAAGGGAAGGGTGCTGAAGGATGTTTCCTTCACGATCCGCGCGGGCGAAACCGTCGGCATTCTCGGGGGCACCGGCAGCGGCAAGACGACACTGATGGCGCTTCTGGAAAAGCTCTATGACCTTCCCGAAGAAAACGGAAGGATCACGATCGGCGGCGTGGACATCCGGAAGCTGAAGCGTTCGGACGTGCGCGCGCACATCGGCATGGTGCTGCAGGAGCCCTACCTCTTTTCGCGCTCCCTGCAGGAGAATATTACGATCGCAAAGAAGGACGCGACGGATGCGGAGCGGGACGAGGCGGTGCAGATCGCTTCCCTCGACGAAACGGTGAAGGGCTTCTCCAGGGGCTATGAGACCATGGTCGGGGAGCGCGGCGTGACCCTGTCCGGCGGACAGAAACAGCGCACCGCCATCGCACAGATGCTGATCCGCAGGACCCCCGTCATGATTTTCGACGATTCCCTCTCCGCGGTGGATACGGAGACGGATGAAAAGATCCGGGAGGCGTTGCGCGAAAGGACAAAGGATGCCACGGTGATCCTGATCGCACACCGGATTACCACCCTGATGCTCTCGGATCATATCCTGGTACTGGACAAGGGACGCCTTGCGGAGGAAGGCACGCATGAGGAGCTGCTCGCCCGTGGCGGGATTTACCACCGGATTTACGAACTGCAGATGCAGGCGGGACTGGAAGAAGAGGAATAAGGAATGGACGGACAGGAAGAAAAAAGCTATGTAAGGCTGCCCTGGTACGGCGTTCCCAGGCTCATGCCCTATATCCGGCCGTACCGGAAGGTGCTGCTCTCCATGGTGGCGCTCGGCTGCTTAAGCTCCCTGATCGACGCGGTGTTTCCGCTGTTCAACCGCTACGCGCTGGACACCTTCGTCTTCGGCAGGGATTTAAGCAGCGCACCGGCGTTTGCGGTGATCTACCTGCTGCTGCTCGTCGGCTTCGTCATGATTGATTTCGTGACGCTTTACTGGTGCTGCAAGGTGGAAATCAATATCGGCAGGGACTTGAAGAACACGGCCTTTTCCCATCTGCAGACCCTGTCCTTTTCGTATTTCAACCAGAACAATGTCGGCTATGTCCATTCCCGCATCATGAGCGACACGGCGCGGATCGGCGGCCTGATTTCCTGGCGCTTCATGGATATCGTCTGGAACGGCTCCTGGCTTCTTTTCATGATCGTGATGATGCTGATCGTGGATGCCTATCTTGCGATGTTTGTCATCGTGCTGGTGCCGGTGACGGCGGTGATCATTGTGCTGTTCCAGAGGAAGCTCTTGCCGCTGCACCGGAAAATCCGTGAGATCAATTCCCGCATCACCTCCCATTTCAACGAGGGCATCACGGGGGCCAGGTCCATCAAAACGCTGGTGATCGAAGAGCGGATGGAGGGCGGCTTCTTTGAAGAGACGGAAGGGATGAAACGCGTTTCCGTCCATGCGACGCGGTATTCCTCCTTCTTCCTGGCCACGGTGATTCTGATGGGAAGCGTTGCGCTCTCCCTCGTGCTGATGGTGGGCGGAGGCCTGACGATCGAAGGCGCCATGCGCATTTCCACGCTGTCCGTCTTTACCACCTACGCCCTGAACATCATGGAGCCGGTGCAGGGCATCATCGAATCGATCTCACAGCTGATCCAGGTGCAGGTCAATATCGAACGCGTGACAAGGCTCATCACGACGGAATCGGATGTGGCGGATTCCGAAGAGGTGATTGCGAAATACGGCGATACCTTTGAGCCGAAGAAGGAAAACTGGGAGGAGCTGCACGGGGACGTGGCCTTTGAGGACGTCACCTTCATGTATCCGGACGGCGATGAAAACGTTCTGGAGCATTTTGATCTGAACGTGCCGCACGGGACGAACATCGCGATCGTCGGGGAGACGGGCGCCGGCAAGTCCACGCTGGTGAACCTCGTCTGCCGCTTCTTTGAGCCGACCTCGGGGCGCGTGCTGATCGACGGGCGGGATGCGCGCGAACGATCACAGCTCTGGCTGCATTCGAACATCGGCTATGTCCTGCAGACCCCGCATCTGTTCTCCGGCTCCGTCCGTGACAACTTACGCTACGGCAAGGAGGACGCCACGGATGAGGAGATCATGGAGGCGTTAAGGCTCGTCAGTGCGGAGGGGGTCGTGAAGAAGATGAAGGGCGGTCTTGACGCGGACGTCGGCGAGGGCGGAAGCGCGCTCTCCACGGGAGAAAAGCAGCTGCTGTCCTTTGCCAGGGCCATCCTTGCCGATCCGCGGATCCTCGTGCTGGACGAGGCCACCAGCTCCGTCGATACCGTGACGGAGAAGGCCATCCAGGACGCGATCGCGACCGTCATCAAGGGACGCACCAGCTTCGTGATCGCCCACCGTCTTTCGACGATCACGGATGCGGACGAAATCCTTGTCGTGAACGACGGCAAGATCATCGAGCGCGGAAAGCATAAGGCGCTGATGAAGCAGCGCGGGTATTATTATGATTTATATACAAGGCAGTTTGCGGTACAATCGGTGGAGCACGCCGTAACGGCGCAATAGGGGGTAAAGACATGGCAAACATTTTAGTGATCGGGATCGCCGGCGGGACCGGCAGCGGCAAGACAACCATTACAAGAAAGATCATGGAGCGCTTCGGTGAGGAGGTTACCGTCCTTTACCATGACAATTATTACAAGGCGCATCATGACCTGACGTATGAGGAACGCACCAAGCTCAACTACGACCATCCGAACGCCTTCGATACCGAAATGATGGTGGAGGATTTAAAGAAGCTGCGCGAGGGCAGCGCGATCGAATGTCCCATCTATGACTACACGATCCATGACCGCTCCGACGACACGCTGACGATCCAGCCCTCCCGCATCATCGTCGTCGAGGGGATCCTGATCTTCCACGAGGAAACCCTCCGGAAACTCATGGACATCAAGCTCTTTGTCGATACGGACGCGGACGAGCGGATCCTGCGCAGGATCCTGCGTGATGTCAACGAACGCGGCAGAACCCTGGATTCCGTCATTAATCAGTACCTCACCACCGTCAAACCCATGCATGAGGCCTTTGTGGAGCCATCCAAGCGCTATGCGGATGTCATCATCCCCGTCGGCGGCGAAAACCAGGTCGCCCTCGACATGGTCTTAGGCCGCATGTCCACGCACCTCGCCACCTGAATACGGTATGAATGACATGCAGACGGAGCGCGTTTATCTCGCGATTGACCTGAAATCTTTTTATGCCTCCGTGGAATGCATGGAGCGCGGCCTGAATCCGCTGACGACCAATCTGGTTGTCGCGGATTTGTCGCGCACGGAAAAAACGATCTGCCTGGCGGTGTCGCCGTCGCTGAAGGCCTTCGGGATTCCGGGAAGGGCAAGGCTCTTTGAGGTGATCGAGCGGGTCAGGGAGGTCAACATCGAGCGGAAGCGGAGAGCTCACGGCGTGCAGGAGGGCTCGTCCACGGACGCGCACGCGATTGAAAAGGACAAGACGCTTGCCGTGGACTACATCACCGCCACGCCGAGAATGCGGCTGTACGTGAATTACAGTACCAGAATCTATGATATCTATCTGGATTACGTTGCGCCCGCGGACATCCATGTCTATTCCATTGACGAGGTCTTTATGGATGTGACGAGCTATCTCTCCATCCACGGGAAAAGCCCGCAGGCGCTCGCAAAGGACATCCTCCTGCGCGTCGCAAACGAAACCGGCATGACGGCCACGGCCGGGATCGGCACCAATCTCTATCTTGCCAAAATCGCCATGGATATCGGGGCAAAGAAGATTCAGTCCGATGAGGACGGCGTCCGGATCGCGACCTTTGACGAGATCAGTTACCGGGAGGCGCTGTGGACGCATGAGCCGCTCACGGATTTCTGGCGGATCGGCAGGGGCTACGCGAAGAAGCTCGCGGAGCACGGCATGTTCACGATGGGCGATGTGGCCAGGTGCTCCGTCGGTGCGGAGGGCGCGTATCACAATGAGGAGCTGCTCTACAGGCTTTTCGGCGTGAACGCGGAGCTGCTGATCGATCACGCCTGGGGCTACGAGCCCTGCACAATGGAGGAGATCAAGACCTATGTCCCCATGTCCAATTCCCTCAGCTCCGGGCAGGTGCTGCAGGAGCCCTATCCCTTTGAAAAGGCCAGGCTGATTGTCAAGGAAATGACGGACCTCATGGTGCTGGATCTGGTGAAGAAGCATCTGTACACGTCGCAGATCACGCTGACGATCGGCTATGACATCGAAAATCTGAAAAACGGCTCCGGCTACCGGGGGGAGATCAAAAATGACTGGTACGGCAGGGCGGTGCCGAAGCACGCGCACGGCTCTCACCGCTTTGATCAGCCGACCTCCTCCACAAGGATCATCCTGGACGCCGTGATGGAGCTCTATGACCGCATCGTGAACCCTGCGCTCACCGTCCGGAGAATCACCGTTTCCGCGGAAGCCCTGGTGGAGGAGAAGCAGCAGGCGGAAGCGGAAAGTTACGAGCAGATGGATCTGTTTACGGATTACGCAAAAAAGGAAGAAGAGGAGGAGCGCCTGCAACGCGAAAAGCGCCTGCAGCACGCGATACTGGACATCCAGGACCGCTACGGGAAAAACGCGCTGGTGAAGGGGATGAACCTGGAGGAGGGCGCGACGACAATGGAGCGCAACGCACAGATCGGAGGGCACAGGGCATGAAGCACCATCCGCGCCGCATCGAGGAATATGCCGATATCATCAAGCTCCCGCACCCGGAAAGCAAACACCATCCGCGCATGGACAGGGAAAAGCGCGCGGCGCAGTTTGCGCCCTTCGCGGCGCTGACGGGGCACGGTTCGGCGGTCGATGAGACCACCCTGCAGCATGAGGAAAACGTGAACAAAGAGATATATCTGGAGCCGGATGCGGAGGCGTTGGAACAGGGGCTGATCTGAGAAACAGGAAGATCTTGTGTGCGCCATGGCGCAAAAATCAAAATGTTGTATTCTCTCCGTTTATTTGATAAAATACATTATTATGTCCGAAAAGGGGGAGAAATCGTTTTTCATGGCTGCAAATAAGGGACAGGAGAATTACGGCGCCTCATCGATCACGGTTTTAGAGGGGCTTGAGGCGGTGCGGATGCGCCCCGGCATGTATATCGGGAGCGTATCGACCAGAGGCTTAAATCATTTAATCTATGAAATCGTGGACAATGCCGTGGATGAGCATCTGGCGGGGCATTGTTCGGAAATCACGGTCACATTGGAAGAGGACGGGTCCGCCACGGTGGAGGACAACGGCCGCGGCATCCCCGTGGACAAGCATCCGACGCAGGGGATCAGCGCCGCGCGCGTCGTCTTTACGCTGCTGCATGCCGGCGGCAAGTTTGACAATGAGGCCTATAAGACCTCCGGCGGCCTGCACGGCGTGGGCTCTTCGGTCGTGAACGCGCTCTCGCGCAGGCTTACCGTGCAGGTCATGCGGGACGGCAAGGTTTATGAGGATTCCTATGAACGCGGCAAGCCCACGACGGAGCTGACGAAGGAAGGGCTTCTTCCCGTCGTCGGGAAAGCGAAGAAAACCGGCACAAGGGTCAACTTCACGCCGGACGACACGATCTTCGACCGGACGCGGTTTAAGGAAGACGATGTCATGAGCCGCCTGCATGAGACGGCCTATCTCAACCCGGAACTGACGATTTATTTCGTGGACAAACGTGGCGAAGAGGAGGTCAAAGAGACCTTCCATGAGCCGGACGGCATTGTCGGCTACATCAAGGAGCTGAACAAGACGAAGGAGACCGTGACGGAGCCCGTGTATTTCAAGGGGATCAGCGAGGGGATCGAGGTCGAATGCGCCTTCCAGTACGTCAACGAATTCCACGAAGAGGTCCTGGGCTTCTGTAACAACATCTATAACGCCGAGGGCGGCACGCACTTAACCGGCTTCAAGACCGTCTTCACCACGATCCTGAACCAGTATGCCCGCCAGACCGGCGCGATCAAGGACAAGGACGCGAACTTCACGGGCGCAGACGTGCGCAACGGAATGACCGCCATCATCTCCATCAAGCATCCGGACCCGCGCTTCGAGGGACAGACGAAAACCAAGCTGGATAATCAGGACGCGGCGAAGGTCGTCAGTAAGGTCTGCGGCGATGAAATCACGCGCTTCTTTGACCGCAATCTGGACACGGTGAAAAAGATCATCTCCTGCGCGGAGAAGGCGGCAAAGATCCGCAAAACGGAGGAGAAGGCGAAGACGAACCTCCTGACGAAGCAGAAATACAGCTTTGACTCCAACGGCAAGCTGTCCAACTGCATCTCCAAGGATGCCTCCAAATGCGAGATCTTCATCGTGGAGGGGGATTCCGCCGGCGGCAGCGCCAAGATGGGCCGCAACCGCGAATTCCAGGCGATTTTGCCCATCCGCGGCAAGATCTTAAACGTGGAAAAGGCCTCCATCGACAAGGTGCTGGCGAACGCGGAGATCAAAACCATGATCAATGCCTTCGGCTGCGGCTTTTCGGAAGGTTTCGGCAATGATTTTGACATTTCCAAGTTAAAATATGATAAGATAATCATTATGGCGGACGCGGACGTGGACGGGGCGCATATCGCGACCCTTCTGCTGACGCTCTTTTACCGCTTCATGCCGGAGCTGATTTACGAAGGCCATGTGTATATTGCCATGCCGCCGCTGTACAAGGCGATCCCCTCCAAGGGAGAGGAGGAGTATCTGTATGATGATGCGGCGCTGGCAAAATACCGCAAGACGCATAAGGGTCCCTTCACGCTGCAGCGCTACAAGGGACTGGGCGAGATGGATGCGGAACAGCTCTGGGAGACGACCCTGGACCCGAAGCGCCGGATGATGAAGGCGGTACGGATCGAGGATGCCAGAAGCGCATCGCAGGTGACGGAGCTGCTCATGGGGAGCGCGGTTCCGCCCCGCAAGGAGTTCATTTACGCGAATGCCCGTGAAGCAAGCATTGATGCTTAAGGAACATAGGTAACAAAAGGAAACATAAGGAAACATCCCGACACTAGGTTCGACAGAACCTCACCAAGTGTCAGGATGTACGTTCGCACGTAAGTGACCAAAGGACGGTCACTAAGTGCTCACAGCAAGGAGATTTCCCATGAGACTCGTCCGAAAGACCCCCTGTCCCGATCTTGCCGCCCTGATTCCCGCAGATGACTGCCGTTACACGGTCCTGACCAGGATCCTGCGCACGCCCTGCCGGATGACGATGACGGATGACCATTCCTTTATCCTCTGTCATTCCGCCTATCCCTTCCCGATCTGGTACTGGACAAAGGAGGAGGCGACGGAAGAGGAGGTGGACGCGCTCTGGCACATCTTACAGCCGGAGATCGCCAAATGGGACCGAGTGACGGAGCAGGGCAATTTCTTCTCGGTCAATCTGACGGAGCATGCCGCAAAGCACCTGATTGCGCAGGCCGCAAAGGACGGCGTGGAGCTGAGCATCAGCATGCGGCTCAATGCCTATGAATGCAAGGAACTGAAGACGCCGGAAAAGGAAGCCGACGGTTCGTTTCATATCTGCACGGAGGAGGATATCGAGGAAGCCGTGAAGATGTTCATCCTCTTCCATAACGAAACGGGACTGGACAAATCGGACGAGGCGACCTACCGTCAGAAGGCGGAGGTGCATATCTACGCCGGGCGCCTCTTCTTCTGGAAGGACAAGGACGGCAGGGCAGTCGCCATGTGCGCGGCCTCGGATAACGGCAACGGCTCGGAATCCCTGACGAATGTCGTGACGCTGCCGGAGGCGCGGCGCAAGGGCTATGCCTCCCATCTGGTCGGAGAGGTGACCAAGGAGATCCTGCAGGGAGAGGAGACTGCGACGCTTTACGCGGACGCCTCCTATGCGCCCTCCAATGCCTGCTATGAGAAGCTGGGCTTTGTCCGGAGGGACACGATCTGCACGGTCGGCCTGTCCTGACCGTGAAGGGCCGGTGCGCGGATCCGCCGCGGACCTGAGGGGAATTTTATTGTTGAGGAGCGGAGAGTTTTGATTCAGCACGAAAATAATATTATCCGTACGGAATACAGCGATGTGATGCGCAAGTCCTACATCGATTATGCGATGTCGGTCATTGTGTCGAGGGCCCTGCCCGATGTGCGCGACGGCTTAAAGCCCGTGCAGCGGCGCGTGCTCTATGACATGCATGAGCTGGGACTGCGCTATGACCGCCCGTACCGCAAGAGCGCACGTATCGTCGGCGACACGATGGGCAAGTACCATCCGCACGGCGATTCTTCCATTTATGACTCCCTCGTGGTGATGGCGCAGGGCTTTAAGAAGGGACTGCCGCTCGTGGACGGGCACGGCAACTTCGGCACGATCGAGGGCGACGAGCAGGCCGCCATGCGCTATACCGAGGCAAGGCTGAAGCAGATCACGCAGGAATACTTCCTCGCGGACCTGGACAAGGACGTCGTGGACTTTGTGCCGAATTTTGATGAGACGGAGCGGGAGCCGAGCGTTCTGCCCGTGCGCGTCCCGAACTTCCTCATCAACGGCTCCGAGGGCATTGCCGTCGGCATGGCGACAAACACGCCGCCGCATAACTTAAAGGAGGTGATCGATGCGGAGATCGCCTTCCTTGAAAACGATACCCTGAGCAGCAAACAGCTCATGAAATACGTGAAGGGTCCGGACTTCCCGACCGGCGGCATCGTGATCAACAAGGATGATCTGAAGGCGATTTACGAAACCGGCGAGGGCAAGATCCGCATCCGCGGGAAGGTCACGACAGAGAAACTCAAAAACGGCCACATCAATCTGGTAATCACGGAGATTCCCTACACCATGATCGGCGCGGGCATCGGAAAATTCTGCGCGGATGTCGCGGCCCTGCAGGAAAACCGCATCACGAATGACGTCATCGATATTTCCAACCAGACCTCCAAGGAGGGCGTCCGCATTGTCATCGAGCTGAAAAAAGACACGGACGTGGAGAACTTCACCAATCTCCTTTACAAGAAGACCAAGCTGGAGGACACCTTCGGGGTCAACATGCTGGCCATCCATGACGGCCGCCCGGAGACGATGTCTTTGCGTGACATCATCGCGGCGCATGTGGAATTCCAGTTTGCGCTTGCCACGCGCAAATACACGACGCTGCTCGAAAAGGAACGGGAGCGCAAGGAGGTGCAGGAGGGCCTGATCAAGGCCTGCAACGTGATCGATCTGATCATCGAGATCCTGCGCGGCTCCGAGACGCGCCAGATGGCAAAGGACTGCCTCGTCAAGGGCACGACGATCGGCATCAAATTCAAATCCCGCGAATCCAAGGTGATGGCGGCGCAGCTCCTCTTTACGGAGAAGCAGGCGGACGCGATCTTAGAGATGCGCCTCTACCGCCTGATCGGCCTGGAGATCGAGGCGCTGGTGAAGCAGCATGAGGAAACGGTCGCCAACATCTACCGCTATGAGGACATTTTGGAGGAGCGCACCTCCATGTCCCGCGTGATCGCGGATGATCTTGCCGCGATCAAAAAAGCCTACGGCGAAAAGCGCCGGACGGAGATCGGCAATTTCGAGGAAGCGGTGTACGAGGAGAAGCCGGTGGAGGAGATGGATGTCGTCTTCCTGATGGACCGCTTCGGCTATGCCAAGACGATCGATGTCAGCACATACGAAAAAAACATCGACGCGGTCCGGGGGGATTTCGCCTACGGCTTTATCTGCAAGAACACCGGCAAGATCTGCATCTTTACGGATACGGGGCAGCTTCATACCTTCAAGGCCTCGGATCTGCCGCAGGGGAAGCTGCGTGACAAGGGCGTTCCGATTGACAATGTCTCCAATTACAATTCCGCGACGGAGCAGATCATTTACGCGGCCTCGCAGTCGCAGCTGAATCTCTACCGTCTGGTCTTCGTGACGAAGCAGGGCATGATCAAGCAGGTCTCCGGCGGGGAATTTGAGGTGAGTCGTCATACGGTGCTGGCCTGTACGCTGTCGGAGGGGGATGCGGTCGTCTCCGTCATGGCGATCAACACGCAGAAGACGATCGTCCTGGAATCGAAGGACGGCTTTTTCCTGCGCTTTGAGATTGAAAGCATTCCGGAAAAGCATAAGGCGGCGCTCGGCGTCCGCGGCATGAAGCTCGGCAAGGATGACGAGGTCCGCCGGGTGTATTATCTGGAAGACATTGATACGCAGAGTGTCGAAACGGCAAGCGGCAAGACCCTTGCGCTCAACAGCATCAAAATCACGGCAAGGGATGCGAAGGGCAGCAAAAAGGGGTAGGCCGGCATGCGCGTGATCGGGGGAGAGAAGCGGCATTTCAAGCTCCTTGCGCCGGAAGGGAAGGATACGAGGCCCACGGCGGACAGCATCCGCGAGACCCTGTTTAACATGCTGCGCAGCTCCGTTCCCGGCAGCATCTTCGTGGATCTGTTTGCGGGGAGCGGCGCGATCGGGATCGAGGCGCTTTCCCGCGGTGCGGAAAAGGCATATTTCTTTGAACAGAATCCGCGGGCGGTGAAGTGCATCATTGAGAACCTGAAGACGACGGGATATACGGAGAAGGCGACGGTGCTCCGTTCGGACGTGATCCGGACGCTGTCCAGGATCAGGGAGGAGGCGGTGGATCTTGTGTATCTGGATCCGCCCTATGACAAGGGGCTGTACCGGCCCGCGCTGTGTGCGCTTTCGGAAGCCCCCTTTGTCACGCCGTTCACCCTGCTGATCGCGGAGAGTGAGAAGGAGGAGGATTTTTCCTTTGCGCTTTCGCGGGGCTTTCGTATAATAAAAGAGAAAACCTACAAACATAACAAGCATGTGTTTCTGCAGAGAGGGGATAGGGATGCGGACAGCAATCTACCCGGGCAGCTTTGACCCCGTGACAAACGGCCACGTCGATATCATCCGCCGCGCCTCCCGGATGTTTGAGCGCGTGATCATCGTGGTCATGAACAACAGCGCCAAGCGTTCGTTGTTTTCGGTGGAGGAACGTGTTAAAATGATCGAAACCGTGACGGCGGACGCGGAAAACGTGGAGGTGGATGTCCACGGAGGGCTGCTGATCGATTACTGTATCAAGAGGGATATCCGCATCTGCATCCGTGGTCTCAGGGCCGTGACGGATTTTGATTACGAACTGCAGAGTGCACAGACGAACAAGGCGCTGTCACAGGGAAAGGTGGATACGGTCTTTCTGACGACCAGCCTCAACTATTCCTACGTCAGCAGCTCCGTGGCAAAGGAGATCGCCAGCTACGGCGGGGATGTCTCGCTTCTGGTGCCGGAGTTCGTTGCCAAAGCGCTTCATGAGAAGTACAGGGGGAGGGATCATGAGTAAGCTTGAGCATGTCATAGACGAAATTGAGGATTATCTGGACGGGTGTAAATTTCAGCCGCTTTCCAAATCGAGCATCATCGTGGATAAAAAGATTCTGGACGGGAAGCTCCGGGAGCTCCGGAATCTGATTCCGGATGAGATCAAAAAATACCAGGCCATCCTGAATAACAAGGACGCGATCCTGGACGACGCCAGACAGAAGGCGCATACGCTGATCGATGACGCACAGCTGCGCCGCAATGAGCTGATCAATGAGCATGAGGTCATGCGGCAGGCCTATGAGCAGGCGGGAGAGGTCATCAATTCCGCCGCGGAGCAGGCACGCGGAATTTTGGATGACGCGCAGACGGAGTCCAACGGCATGAAGGAGGCGGCGGTCCGTTACACGGACTCCCTTCTGGAAAATGTCGAAAAGACCCTGCAGGCCTCGATCGACACGACAAACGATCACCTGAAGGGATTGCTGGATGACTTCACCTCCTTCCGTGACACGGTGAAGCAGAACCGCTCGGCGCTGACGCCGCCGCAGACGGAACCCCGGGAGGAGAAGGAGGATACCGCCTCCGTCACGCCCGCAGCGTCCGGCACGTCCGCCGGTCCGGAACAGAAATCCGCGGCGTCTGTGCCCGGCAATAAAAGCGAAAAACGCTCCAGGGGGAAGTTCCTGAGGAGGTCACGCTCCCTGGAGGCTGCGGAAGAGGAAAAGGAAGCGACGGACAAGGCGGATCAGGCGGAGGAGACTTCCGGGGAAGCAAAAGCGGAAGCGGAGGAGCCGAAAGAGGAAGTGAAGGAAGACGTATCCGGGGCGGACGCGTCTGACGCTTCCGAAGCGGAATAAAGGAAAGTTTCGGGGGAGAGGCAGTTCATGGGCTCGATCAGACTGGACCGGTATCTGGCGGATGTGCATATCGGTTCGCGCAAGCAGATCAAGGAATACATCCGCGAAGGCCGCGTGCGCATCGGGGAAGCGGTTGTCACCAGGGGAGAGGAGCATCTGGATCCGGAACAGGATACCGTCTTCTTTGATGACAAGAAGCTGGAGTACAGCAAGCAGCGCTACATCATGCTGAACAAACCCGCCGGCGTTGTCTCCGCGACCAAGGACGGCCTTTCCAAAACCGTGATCGGCCTTTTAAAAAATGTTCCCGTGCGCGGTCTTTCGCCCGCGGGACGTCTGGATAAGGATACCGAGGGACTGCTGCTCCTGACGGACGACGGTCCTTTGATTCATCAGCTGATCGCCCCCTCCAAAAAGGTGGACAAGCGCTATGAGGTGCATCTGAAGTCCGCGCTGTCTGACGAGGCCCTTCGCCGGCTGGAGGAAGGGGTGGAGATCGGCGACGAGACGAAGACCCTGCCCGCGCGTGCGAGACGCCTTCCGGAGGATGAGAAGGGCTGTCCCGTGATCGAGCTGATCATTCACGAAGGCCGTTTCCACCAGATCAAGCGGATGCTCCATGCGGTGGGGAATGAGGTGGTTTATCTGAAACGCCTTTCCATGGGGCCGCTGGAGCTGGACCCGACGCTTCCGCCGGGTACCTTCCGTTATCTTTCGGCCACGGAAATCACGGCGCTGAAGGACGGCGGCGGTAGGTAATAAGAGGAACAGGAACGGTCGCATACAGCCGGGTATCGCACAGGCGGTTCCCGGTGTTGTTTTGCGGGGAAAGGATGAGGCTGCGGAAAGGTTTTGCGTAAGATTACGGTGGATTCATCAGAGGACGGAAGACGTCTGGATCATGTACTTCGCAACCTGCTGCCGGAGGCAACGCAGGCATTCTTTCACAAGATGCTGCGGAAAAAGAATATTGTCGTAAATGACGGACGCAGTGAAGGCGCGTACCGGGTACGCACGGGTGATGAAATCACATTGTACCTTTCCGAAGAAACCATTGACAGGTTTTCAAAGTCCGCGCAGAGAATTACAGAAGAGACGGAACGCTTCGCGAAGGCCTTCGCCGTTCTGAGAGGAGACGCAGGAGCCGGGATTCGCATCGTGTATGAGGATGACGCGCTGATGCTGTTGAACAAACCGGCGGGCATTCTTTCACAGAGGGCAGGCGGAAACGATCTTTCCGTCAACGAATGGATCGTCGGATACCTTCTGGAAAACGGGAAGATGGATGAAGCGCAGCTTGGACAATTCCGTCCCTCCGTGGCAAACCGGCTTGACCGCGGCACCAGTGGTCTCATGGTATGCGTAAAAACACTTTCCGCCGCAAGGGAGTTTGCTTCGCTGCAGCAAGGCGGCGGTTTACGAAAGGATTATCTTGCGATTGTCTCGGGATGCGCGGAGGAGGCATTTTCCGCAACAAAGGCGATTGTCAAGGACCATGCGAAAAACACCGTCTCCTTGCGGGAAGATCAGATTCCGGGCGCTGAGGCGTGCAGGGAACGGATGCGGGCCATCCCCCTGTATATCAACCGTGCAGAAAAAATCAGCATGATGCGCCTGACGCTTCTGGACGGGAAATCGCATCAGCTCCGTGCACAGCTTTCGGACAAAGGCTTCCCGGTGCTGGGAGATACAAAGTACGGGGATCCCGGAATCAACCGCCGGATGCGGGAGCGCTTCGGTCTGCGGACGCAGCTCTTGCACAGCGAAAGCCTCACCTTTCCGGAAGAAGTGACGGGGTCACTGAAGGCGATGAGCGGAAGGCGTTTTCAGGCCCCCCTGCCGGAGATTTTCTGTCGTGTGCAGGATGTCTTTTTTGATCCCGAAGACGAGACCGGCGGGGCCGGCAGATAAAGGAGAAGCGCAGTGGCAACCTGGAATTCCCGCGGCTTACGCGGCTCCACATTTGAAGAGATGGTCAACCGCAGCAACGATACCTATCGCGAGCTGCATCTTGCGCTGATCCAGAAGGTGCCGACGCCGATCACGCCCGTGAATATCGAGAAGGAATCCCGGCATATTACGCTTGCGTACTTTGATCAGAAATCCACGGTGGATTACATCGGCGCGGTGCAGGGGATCCCCGTCTGCTTTGACGCCAAGGAATGCGCCTCGGAGACCTTTTCCCTGGACAACATCCATCCGCACCAGATCAGCTTCATGGAATCCTTTGAGGAGCAGCGGGGGATTGCCTTTTTTCTGATTTATTTCTCGAAGAGTGACCGTTTTTATTATATGCCCTTGAGAGACCTTTTGCCCTTTGTCGAACGCGCCGCCTCCGGCGGCCGGAAATCCTTCCGCACGGACGAGCTGAAGGAGGAATATTTCTTCACGGAGGGAGGCACGGACGGCGTGCTGGTGCCGTACCTGAACATGATCGAAAAGGACCTGGAGGAGAGGGATGGCGCATAAAGAGCAGGAGAAGGCCTCCTTCCGTATCTTCATCATATTCTCGCTGCTGCTGTTTGCCGCGGCGCTTGCGCTTTGCATGCAGATCCGCTTCTCGGACGGGGATGACGCCTACTTTCTGGAGCACACGGCCTCCCGCTCCCTTCCGGAATTTGTTTCCTGGCGTTATCAGACCTGGTCCGGAAGAATCATGGCGGAGAGCGCCATCTGGATCTGCTTCCGTGCCGGCATCCTCTTCTGGCGTGTCCTCAATGCGCTGATGATGACGGCCCTGCCGTTGTTGATTCTGCGTCTGGTGTACGGCTCTATTTTACGGCTGTGTGATCGGGAGGGGAAACAGATCCTGCGTATCCTTGTGACGGTGAGCGCCGTTTATCTTTTGTTATCCCTTCAGGTGGCGGGTTACGCCTGTATCTGGATCACGGGCTCCCTGAATTATCTGCACGGCGCGGTCTTTGCGACGGCGGCCCTGATTCCCCTGAAGGACGTTCTGGATGCAAACGCGGAAAAGAAGTCCGGCCTGTCCGGTGACAGCACGGACGGGGGAAAGCGAAGACCCTGGAAAACTGCGGCGGCGGTTCTTTGCGCCGTCCTCGGTGCCGGATACACGGAGCAGATCGCGGCGATCCTGCTTGTGCTGTATGCCCTCGGCACCTTCGTCTGCTTCCGTCTGCAGGAGGACTACCGTGTGACGGCGGCCCTGACGACGGCAGCGGTTCTGGCGGTCATGCTCATCTCACTGCTTGCCCCCGGCAACGCACTCCGCAATGCCACCTCGGAGGAGTGGTATTTTCCGGGCTTTTCCGCGCTACCGGCTTCGACAAAGCTGTTTCTGACCGTACAGTTTGTTCTGTCTTCGTTTTCCAATGAAAACAGTCTGCTCTTCTGCATCGTATCCCTTGCGGTCTTCCTGTTGATTCTGCAGAAGAAGGGACTGCATCTCCGGATTCACATGATGGCGGGATTTGTGACGGTGATTTCCGCGCTGGCGGCCATGGGGGCGAAGTACTGCAGCGATATGGGAACGGATCTCATATTGATGCAAAATGTGAAGGCGACGGCGCCCTCCTGGGGACAGCTGCTTCCGGAACAGCGCTTCGCCATGCTGCTGTGGGGGATCCTTCTGCTCCTGACAGGCAGCTGTCTGTGGATTGCCTTTGATCATTCCCCCCTGCCGCTGTTGCTGTATCTTGCCGCCATCGCTTCGGCGGCCGTCATGGGCTTTTCCCCGACCGTCTATGCCTCCGGCGCGAGATCCCTTTTCCCTTCCGCATGGATGGTGTGGATGCTGCTTGTCATGGCATACCGGCGCATCCCGGAGGGACGCCTGCAGAGGATCTTCACCGGCATCCTGTGCTGCGCCGGACTGCTGCATGTGATCGTGATGGCACGGCAGCTGCTGGACTTCGTTCCGGTAATGTGACCGGACGACGGAAGCAGATCAGACGAGCGCTTGACAGCAGAAGAAGAAATGTGTATCATATACTTTAATACGCTAATGCATTAGCATAGTAAAGCGAACGAGAGGAAGTAGCATGAATCGTGACATCCATACCCCGGACGGGGTCCGGGACGTGTTCGGCAGGGAGCTTTCGGAAAAGCGAAGGATCGAGGGGGAAATCCGCACACAGATGCACCGCTACGGCTTTCAGGACATCAAGCCGCCGACCTTCGAATACTTTGACGTGTTCCGCAAGGAATGGAGCGGGATCAGCGCAAAGGACCTGTATAAGTTCTTTGACAAGGAAGGAAACACGCTGGTGCTGCGCCCGGACTTTACGCCGCAGATCGCCAGATGCGTCAGCAAATTCTTTCCGGATGAGGGGAAGCCGATCCGCCTCTGCTATGAGGGGGACACCTTTACGAACGCCTCCGAGCTGCAGGGCAAGCTCAAGGAAACGACGCAGATGGGCGCGGAGCTCTTTTCGGACGGCAGCGTGTATGCCGATGCGGAGATGATCGCGCTTCTCGTGGATGTGCTGCGCTCGACGGGGCTGAAGGACTTTCAGATCAGCATCGGCCATGCCGCCTTCTTCCACGGAATCTGTGAGGAATACGGCCTCGCACGGGAGGAGGAGGACGCCATCCGCGCGCTGATTGCGGACAACAATTATTTTGCCGCGGAGAAGAAGATGCTGGATGCGGGGATTGACGAAAGCTACCGGGAGATTCTGCTGAAGATCTCGGATTTTGTCGGCAACGCGGAGGAACTCTTAACCCTGCGCGGGATGGTGAAGAACGAAACGAGCCTTGCCGCGATCGACCGGATCAAGACGGTCTATGATGTGCTGAAGGTGTACGGGATGCAGCAGTACGTGTCCTTTGACGCGGGGATGCTGACCAGGCATCATTACTACACCGGCATCACCTTTGAGGCCTATACCTACGGTGTCGGTGACGCGATCGCCAAGGGCGGAAGGTATGACACGCTGCCGGAGCGCTTCGGCTTACGGACCCCCGCGATCGGCTTTGCGGTGATGGTGGATGAGCTGCTGAACGCGCTGTTCCGTCAGGAGCTGAACCGGGACGCGGAGGAGGTAAAGACCGTGACATTTGACGACGCCTCCTTTGCTTCGGCACTGGAGGAGGTTCGCCGGCTGCGCGAGGCGGGGGAGAAGGTGTCGCTGATCTATACGGGGAAGGAATAAGGACGGAAGCATGAAGGAATATCTGACCATTGCCCTGACCAAGGGAAGGCTTGTCAAAGATGCCATGAAGCTTTTTGAACAGTGCGGCATCCGCTGTGAGGAGATCCTCGATAAGAACACGCGGAAGCTCGTCTTTGTCAATGAGGAACAGAAGCTGAAGTTTTTCCTGTCGAAGGCACCGGACGTGCCGACCTACGTGGAATCCGGCGCGGCGGATATCGGCGTGACCGGGGAGGACACGATCCTGGAGGAGCAGAGACGGGTCTATGAGGTGCTGGACTTAGGCTTCGGCAAATGCCGCATGTGCGTCTGCGGCTTCCCCGATGCACGTGCGATGCTGGACGGACATGCAAGGCTTCGTGTGGCGACGAAGTATCCGAATATTGCCAGGGAATATTTTTTCAACCGCAGGAACCAGACGGTCGATATCATCAAATTGAACGGCTCCGTGGAGCTCGGGCCGATCGTGGACCTGTCGGATGTGATTGTTGATATCGTGGAGACCGGTTCGACGCTGAAGGAAAACGGACTGGAGGTGCTCGCGGAAATCTGTCCGGTGTCCGCGCGCATGATCGTCAACCAGGTCAGCATGCAGATGGAGACGGAGCGGATCCGCGGGCTGATCCGCCGGCTGAAGGAGGCTGTGGCTACATGAAAATCGTTAAGCTGGATACAACAACAGAAAAGGAATTCCGCGCGCAGCTTGCGAAGCGCAGTACGACAGGGTATCCGGAGCAGGAGAAAGCGGTAGCCGAAATTCTTGCGAGGGTGCGCGAGGAAGGTGATGTCGCGCTTTTCGATTATGCGAAGCTCTTCGACGGCGTGACATTGACCGCAGATAATATCAGTGTCACACGGGCGGACATCGAAAAGGCGTACACGCTGGTCGATCCGGCGCTTGTGGAGACGATGAAAAAAAGCGCGGAGAATATCCGCACCTTCCATGAAAAGCAGAGACGGCAAAGCTGGATCGATACGCGGGAGAACGGCGTGATGCTGGGACAGCGCGTGACGCCGATGGAGATCGCGGGCGTCTATGTGCCCGGCGGCACGGCGGCCTATCCCTCGAGCGTGTTGATGAACGTGATTCCCGCACGGGTCGCGGGCGTAAAAACCGTCATCATGATGACCCCGGCGGGGGAGGCGAAGGAAGGAGAGAAGGTGCCGCGCGTGGCCGGGATCAGCGCAACCACGCTGGTCGCCGCGGATATCGCGGGGGTCGATACGGTCTTCCGCGCGGGCGGCGCACAGGCGATCGCCGCGATGGCCTACGGAACGGAGTCCGTTCCGAAGACGGATAAGATCACGGGCCCCGGCAACATCTTTGTGGCACTGGCGAAGAAGGCGGTCTTCGGCCATGTTTCGATTGACTCCATCGCGGGTCCCTCGGAGGTGCTCATCCTTGCGGACGAAACGGCGGATCCCGCCTATGTCGCGGCGGATTTACTGGCACAGGCGGAGCATGACGTGCTGGCCTCCGCCATCCTGATCACCACGGATGAAGCGCTTGCAAAGAAGGTATCGGAGAAGACGGAAGAGTTTACAGAGCAGCTGGAGCGCAGGGAGATCATCCGCAAATCCCTCGATAACTGCGGCATGATCTTTGTCGCGGAAAACGAGGCGCAGATGCTGGACGCCGCCAACCGCATCGCCTCGGAGCATGTGGAGATCCTGACGGCGGATCCTTACCGTACCATGTACGGCCTGAAGCATGCCGGCGCCATCTTCCTCGGCCCCTGGTCCCCGGAACCGCTCGGAGATTATTTCGCCGGCCCCAACCACATCCTGCCCACGAACGGCACGGCCCGCTTCTTCTCCCCGCTCAATGTGGATGACTTCATGAAGAAAACCAGCCTCATTGCCTATTCCGAAGAGGCGTTGTATGATGTAAATGAAGATATAATACGCTTCGCAGATGCAGAGGGCCTCACTGCCCATGCGCATGCCATAGCGGTTCGATTTCAGGACACACAGCGTAAAGCATAAAACTGCGACACACAAGCACATATTCCCGACATACGATTGGATGCCATGGAATCGAGACATGGCATCCCAAGAGCCTCTGCTCGAAGGGATGCCTGTCCATGGCTCGATGGAATGTCCGGCATCATCGGACTATGGAGGGAAATGTCTTGTGTGTCGCAGAGTAGAGGAGAGACACAGAATGAGAACAGCCACCATCCGCCGGCAGACCGCCGAAACAGACATCAGCGTGAAGATCAACCTCGACGGCACGGGCGAAAAGCGCAGGATCGATACCGGCATCGGCTTTTTCGATCACATGCTGGATGCCTTTGCAAGGCACGGCTTCTTTGACCTTGAGGTGAAGTGCAAGGGAGATCTGCATGTGGACGCCCACCACACGGTGGAGGATACGGGCATTGTCCTGGGACAGGCGATCGCGAAGGCGCTCGGGGATAAGAAGGGCATTACCCGCTACGGCTCGGAGATGCTGCCGATGGACGAGACGCTGGCGCTCTGTGCGCTGGATCTTTGCGGAAGACCTTATTTCGTGATGGACGCGTCCTTTGATGTGGAGCGTGTCGGGGAGTTGGATACCTGTCTGGTGCGGGAATTCTTTTATTCCGTTTCGTATGCCGCCATGATGAATCTGCATCTGCGGATTCTGACGGAGGGAAACGCGCATCATGAAATCGAAGCCCTCTTCAAGGCCTTCGCGCGTGCGCTCGACAAGGCGGTCAGCCTTGAGCCCCGGGTGAAGGGCGTATTGAGTACAAAAGGAAGCTTATGATGGAAAAACAGCTGATTGCAAGCTTATGGCTGAAAAACGGAAAGGCCCTTTCCCCGGAGGACGGGTTAAGCGTCCTGTCAGAGGATCCGGTATCCCATGCCGTGCATCTTTCGGATCTCGGGGCGGATGCGCTGATCGTGAAGGATCTGTCTTCGCCGTCTGACGACCGCGAAAGGGAGCAGGCCGTCGATTGTCTGCGCAGGATCTGCGCCGAATGCGACAGCCCGGTCATTGCGGATTCCGTCGTCCGGAAAATGGAGGATGCGAAAAAACTGCTGTATGCCGGATGCAAGCAGGTCATCATGAGACTGGACGGGGAAGCGCAGTCCCTGACGGAATGCGTGCAGCTCTTTCAGGAGCTTTCCGCAAAGTTCGGAAAGGAAAAGATGATCCTTGGCTATACCTCTCCGGAGACGGTCGAAAAGCTGGATGCGGGCGTAAAAGAGGCCTGCGGGGCCCTGCTGCTGACGGGCGCAAAAACGCTGCAGGAGGTCCGTGCACGGATGGTGAAGGAGCTGCCGCTGATCGTGGAGCTTCCGGAGTGCACTTTTGAGGATGCGGTGGAAATCCTCGGCGCACGTCATCTGACGGCGGTCTGCGGCGCATACGTGGACCGGAACATCGAGCGTCTGCAGGAAAGCAAACAGACCCTGGCGGAGATCGGCATCGATACGACCATCCTGAAGCCGCAATACAAGTGGGCGGATTTTAAGACAAACGGACAGGGGCTTCTGCCCTGCGTGGTGCAGGATTACCGTACGGACGAGGTGCTAATGGTGGCCTATATGAATGAGGAGGCCTATACGCAGACGATCCGCACCGGACGCATGACCTATTATTCCAGGGAACGGGAAAAGCTCTGGGTCAAGGGAGAAGAGAGCGGACACTTCCAGTATGTCAAACAGCTGACCGCGGACTGTGATCTCGACACCCTGCTTGCCAAGGTCAAGCAGATCGGGGCGGCCTGTCATACCGGAAACCGCAGCTGTTTTTTCAACGAGGTGGCAAAGCGCCCGTTCCAGGAGAAGAATCCGGTGAAGGTGTTGGAGAGCGTCTATGCCGTGATCGAGGACAGAAAGGCAAACCCCAGGGAGGGCTCCTATACCAATTATCTGTTTGACAAGGGGATCGACAAGATCCTGAAAAAGCTCGGCGAGGAGGCGACAGAGATCACCATCGCCGCCAAGAACCCGGATGTGAACGAGCTGCATTACGAGATTGCGGATTATCTGTATCATCTGATGGTGTTGATGAGTGAGCGCGGCATCACCTGGGATGAGATCACGGAGACACTTGCAAGGCGATGAACGAACGGCTTGCCCTGACGGACGCACAACTCCTTTCCGTCGAAAAACCGGAGCGCTATATCGGAAACGAAGTCAACGCGGTGTACAAGGACCTGTCCCTTGTGGACCTGCGTTTTTGCATGTGCTTTCCGGACGTCTATGACATCGGGATGTCCAATCTTGCCATCCAGATCATCTACGGGATGCTGAATGCGCAGGAGGGCGTCTGGTGCGAGCGCTGCTGTGCGCCCTGGACGGATTTGGAGCGCCTGCTCCGGGAACAGGACATTCCGCTCTTTGCGCTGGAATCACAGGATCCCCTGAAGGAATTTGACATCATCGGTTTCACCCTGCAATATGAGCTGTGCTATACGAACGTGCTGCAGATGCTGGATCTTGCAAGGATTCCGCTGCTTGCCTCCGCGCGCGGAGAAGACGATCCGTTCATCATGGGCGGCGGTCCCTGCACCTACAATCCGGAGCCCGTGGCGGACTTCTTTGATTTCTTCTATATCGGGGAAGCGGAAACGCGTTTTACGGAGGTGACGGATACGGTTCGTGCCGCCAAAAAAGAGGGGCTCTCCCGGCGGGAGACACTCCTTCGCCTGGCGGGGATTCCCGGCATCTATGTGCCCTCCCTCTATGAGGTCACGTATCTTTCGGACGGGCGGATCAATGCCGTGACGCCGAAGGAAGAGGCCGTGCCGAAGCGCGTGCACAAGGAACTCGTGCGGGATCTGTCGGACACCTATTATCCGCTGCATCCCGTCGTTCCCTATATCCGCGTGGCGCAGGACCGTGTGGTGCTGGAGATTCTAAGGGGCTGTATCCGCAACTGCAGGTTCTGTCAGGCGGGACAGTTGTATAAGCCCTTCCGCGAACGTGACGTGAAGGTCTTAAAGGAATGGGCGATCGAAATGCTGGAGCACACGGGGCATGAGGAGATCACCTTAAGCTCTTTAAGCTCCAGTGATTATTCCGCGCTGGGCGAGCTGGTGGACGAACTGATCGCCTACTGTCAGGAGCGGCATATCAATATTTCCCTGCCCTCGCTTAGGATCGATGCCTTTTCTCTCGATGTCATGCGCAGAATCCAGGATATTAAAAAGAGCTCGCTGACCTTCGCGCCGGAGGCTGGAAGCCAGCGTCTGCGCAACGTGATCAACAAGGGTCTGTATGAAGAAGACATCCTGCGCGGCGCAAGGGAGGCCTTCCTCGGCGGATGGAACAAGGTGAAGCTGTACTTCATGCTGGGCATCCCGACAGAGACGGAGGAGGATCTGCTCGGCATCGGCGATATCGCGGGAAAGATCTGCGTGGAGTATTTTGACAACGTCCCGAAGGAAGAACGGCAGGGGCAGGCCGTGGAGGTGAATGCAAGCTCCTCCTTCTTTGTGCCGAAGCCCTTTACCCCCTTCCAGTGGGCGGCGATGAATACGCGGGAGCAGTATCTGGAAAAGGTGAAGACGGTCAAAGCCGGCATTGCCGCCCAGGTGAACCAGAAGCGCATCCGCTACAGTTATCATTCCGGTGACGTGAGCGTGCTGGAGGGCGTGTTTGCCCGCGGTGACCGGAAGCTGTCCGCCGTGATCCTGAAGGCATATGAAAACGGTGCCCGTTATGATGCCTGGACGGAGCATTTTCACCCGGAATACTGGGACGAGGCCTTTGCCTCCTGCGGGGCGGACCCCGCGTTTTACGCGCATCGGGAACGGGACAGGGAGGAGGTGCTGCCCTGGGACCATATCGACTGCGGCGTCAGCAAGGCTTACCTGTACCGGGAGTGGGAGCGCGCAAAGGAAGGGAAGGAATCCGTCAACTGCAGACAGGGCTGCGAAGGCTGCGGTGCCGCCGCGTACCGGACGGGCATCTGCCCGGGAGGTGCGGCATGACAAAGGTACGGATCAAGTTTTCCAAACACGGCCCCGTCCGTTTTGTCGGGCATCTCGATTTGATGCGCTATTTCCAGAAGGTGATGCGGCGTGCCGGTGTGGACATCGCGTATTCGGAAGGATACAGCCCGCACCAGCTGATGAGCTTCGCACAGCCCCTGCCGGCCGGTGCCACCTCCGACGGAGAGTATGCCGACCTGACGCTTCAGAGCTTCCGGGACATCCGTCTTTCGGAATCGCAGAACGCGAATGCGAAGGAGGAACTCTCCGGAGAAGACACGCTGAAGAGCCTTTGCCTGCGCATGAACAGCGTGATGCATGAGGGGATTACGGTGACGGATGCGGCCGTTCTGGAGCAGGGGGCGGAGAAGGCCATGACCTCCGTTGCCGCCTGCCGCTGGCGTCTTGCCTTCCGCGCGGAGGATCCGCTCGGGCAGCGGGCGAAGGATGCGCTTGCCGGACAGGGCGGCGCAAAAGCGGTCCTGACACGGTTTCTGCAGTCGGAGCGGATTGTCGTCCGGAAGAAGACCAAAAAGGCGGAGAAGGACGTGGACCTCAAGCCCCTGATTCATGAAGCTTTAGCCGACGCGGACGGCGTGATCCGTGTGCTGATGAAGGCCGGAAGCGTGGACAATGTCAGACCCGCGCTCTTTGCCGCGGCGCTTCTTTCCTTTGCGGATGCTGCGGCCTTTCCCCTGCAGGAAACGGAGCAGCAGATGATTTCCGCCCTTCAGGTGCATCGTGAGGAAACGTATCTGGCCGCGGAAGAGGAGGGAAGGGAAGTGCTGCTTCCGCTTATCCCTGCGACCACACCGACCAGGGTCTGAACATCGGCGCGGCGTCCCCGTCCGTATCCTCTGCGGTTCTGCCGGTCACGGCATCGATGATCCCGAGTGTCTCTTTATCGATCACATGTGTTTCCAGATAGCGCTGAAAATCCTGCCTGCGCTCCGCAGCGTTCTTCGTATGATCCGAAAGCAGGCGCATCAGCGTAAAGAGGTGACGGTTCTGTTCGTTCTGAAAGCGGTAGTCCCCGTGATGCGCCTCCACAAGCTTCAGACGGCGCTCCGGGGTCCGGAAGCGGCTGTCCTGCGGGAGCTGCAGCATGTTGTGCTCCGGCTTCAATCCGTTCCAGTCCTCCTCCCCGTAATGGATGCAGAGCGCAATGACGGGACTCCGGCTTTCCGGATGCGCGCTGACGCGCAGGGCTTCGCCCTTTCCCCCGTCCCCGACCGCAAGGAGCACAAAGGAGGCGCCGTATTTGCGGGAACGTTTGATGATGCGGACCGTCCGTACGCCGCCCCTGATTTCGACGGGCATCCCTCCGTGCGCCGGGTGGGAGGCATCCGCTTCGATGTCTTCTTCGACATCCTCCAGGTCCTCCGGACGGAAAAAGGCATGTCCGTCAAAGAGGACCGCATTGAAGAGGTCCGCGAAACGGTGGTTTTCCCTCCAGTAGGCCTTCTGAATCCCGCTGTGGCGGACGTTTCTGACGCCGCGGTTTCTGTTGCTGTTCATCATCTGCTCCTTTCTCTTCGCATGTGGCAGTTAACAAGGTGAGGAGATCATAGCACACGATTTACAGAATAGCAATAGGGAATTAAGAAATAGTTTATATATTTTAGAAATATCAAATATCTTGCGCCGCAGTTGCGAAATCCGATTGATTATGATTATAATGTAAGGCAGTCTGTCAGGAAAGGAATTCGCGAAGGTGAACCGGAACAAGGGGGTTCCAATCAAAAGAAGACGTATGCCGGCCGCATGGCTCCTGCTGTTTTGTCTTCTCCTGTCCGCCTGTGGCGGGGAGCGGGAACGGCAACAGCTTCCCCTTCCGGAGGAAGAGGAAGAGGAGGTAATCATAGAAGAGCCCGAAGCGGTCAGCTATCCGCCGGTCACGATCCGCTTCGCGTATCAGGCAAAAAACGCGGAGGAGGCGGATCTGCTGGAGGCGCTCACCTCGGCCTTCAACGACAGCAATACGCAGAACGTGACGGTGGAGACCATACGCGCGGATGCGGAACCTGATTTTTCCGATGCGGACCTGCTCCTGCTCGAAGCCAGGGAGCTTGCCGGGATGCGGGGGCGCATCGTGCCCTTCCGGGAGGAACTGACGCAGTCCCTGCCCTCCTATGCGCAGTTGAATCCCTCGCTTTGCGGGATGTTTCGCATGAACGGGGAAATCCTTGCCGTACCCCTTGCGGGGGAGGCGGAGGTGTTCTTCTGTCATACGGCCCTTCTGGAGGAAACCGGTGTGACGGGGGTGCCCGCGGACTGGGATGCGGTGCTGCGGGAGGGACGGAAGCTGCGCGAGGAAAAGCGGCTTCCCCTGATCGGAATCACGGACCGGACGGCGCTGCTGGAGCTGTTGCTTGCGCAAAACGACTGTGCGTATCTTGCGGATGAGGGGATTCTATTTGACAATGCGGCCGGAAGAAGCGTACTGAAGCTTCTGCTGACGCTCTTCCGCGAAGAGATCGTTGCGGTATATGAGGATGAAGAGGCGCTGGTAAAGGCCTTTCAGGATAAGAAAACCGTCGGGATGTTTCTGAACGCTTCCTCGGAAGTGCGTTATGAACTGTCGGAAACGGCAGTCAGCGTTTCGACGCTTCCGGTGGCACAGACCAGGGCATTCAGCACCGCAGGGAGAGGCATCGCCCTTCTGACATCGGATCCCGAGGAACAAAGAGGGGCCCTCGCCTTTCTTTCCTATCTGACGGAACCGGAGCAGAACGCCAATTACGCGATCGGAACGGGAAGACTTCCCGCCGTCAACAGTGTGTATGAGCTGCCGTCTTACCGCAATTTCCTGGCTGCGGACACCGCGCTGGATACGGCATCCTCCGCTGCGGACGCCTTCTTTTTTACGGCACGCTCGGAGCGGCAGGAGGAAATGCACGGAAGGCTTGCGCAGGCGCTGGAGGAGGCGCTGCCCGGGGAAGCGGATGCGGAGGAAGTGATACAGACGCTCAGAACGGCGGTACACGGAGGAGAGGAATGAACTTTTTACTGACGAATGACGACGGGATTGATTCCCCGAACCTGCGGCTTTTGACGGAGATGACACTGCCCTTCGGAACGGTGACGGTGGTGGCGCCCGAAAAGCAGTGCTCCGCCATGTCCCAGCACATCACGGTGCGTGGCGGCCTCACGGTGAAGTCCGTGCAGTATCCCGTGGAGGGCGTAAAAGCCTATACGGTCAGCGGGACACCGGCGGACTGCGTGAAGGTGGGCCTCAGGTTCTGCGTGGAGGAGAAGCCGGATTTTCTGTTCTCCGGTATCAACCTCGGGATCAATACCGGCTTTGACATGTGTTATTCGGGAACGGTGGCGGCAGCGCTGGAGGGCGCGATGTCAGGCGTTCCGTCGATCGCCTGGTCCACGGAGCTGGACGGTGACATGGGGGCGACAAAGCGATATTTCCCGGAGCTGTGCAAATTGCTTCTGGAAAGGAAGCCGGAAAAGGGACATATCTGGAACGTCAATTTTCCGGGGATTCCGGCGGAGGAGTGCAAGGGATATCTTCTGGACCGCTTCCCCGCCTGCTGTGCGCATTACGGGGATGATTACATTCCGGAACGCCGTCCGGACGGGAGCCTGTTCCTGGATACGGTGCCGGACATGAACCGTGATGCGGAGGAGGGCTCCGATCTGCACGCCGTACTGAACGGATATATTGCTGTCGGCGATTTTTATAACCAGGTGATCTGTTACAAATAAACGGGACGGAGGGAGTGTCATGAAAGTCTTTGAGGAATTGAAGGAACGCGGCCTTTTGGCGCAGCTGACGGACGAAAAGGAGATCGCGGAACTGGTCAACAAGGGGGAGGCCACCTTTTATATCGGCTTTGACCCGACGGCGGATTCGCTGCATGTCGGACACTTTATGGCGCTGTGCCTGATGAAGCGCCTGCAGATGGCGGGCAATAAGCCGATCGCGCTGGTCGGCGGCGGCACGGGCATGATCGGTGATCCCTCCGGACGCACGGATCTGCGCAACATGATGACCACGGAAACGATCGATCACAACTGCGAGTGCTTCAGAAAGCAGATGAGCCGTTTCATCACCTTTGAGGACAGCTTTGACAAAAGCACGGACAAGGCCTTCATGGTGAACAACGCGGACTGGCTCAGGGACCTGAATTACATCGAATTCATCCGGGATATCGGCGTGCACTTTTCCGTCAACCGGATGCTGACGGCGGAGTGCTACAAGAACCGCATGGAGAAGGGCTTAAGCTTCCTGGAATTCAACTACATGCTGATGCAGAGCTTTGATTTCCTGATGTTGTACGAAAAGTACGGCTGCAACATGCAGTTCGGCGGGGATGACCAGTGGTCCAACATGCTGGGCGGAAAGGAGCTGATCCGCAGGAAGCTCGGCAAGGATGCCTATGCGATGACCATCACGCTGCTGTTGAATTCCGAGGGCAACAAGATGGGGAAGACCGCCAAGGGCGCCGTATGGCTGGATCCCGAAAAGACATCCCCCTTTGAGTTTTACCAGTACTGGAGAAACGTTTCCGATGCCGATGTCATGAAATGCATCCGGATGCTGACCTTTTTGCCGATGGAAGAGATCGCGGAGATGGACAAGTGGGATGATGCGCGCATCAATGAAAAGAAGGAAGTGCTCGCGCGGGAGCTGACCACGCTCGTCCACGGGGAAGAGGAGGCGAAGAAGGCGGAATCCGGCGCAAAGGCGCTCTTTGCCGGCGGCGGGGACGATGCGAATATTCCTGCCTCGCAGCTGAAGGCGGAGGATTTCCGGGACGGAACGGTTGACATCCTGCAGGTGCTGGTGTCCGCCGGGCTCTGCACCACAAGGAGCGATGCCAGGCGCCAGGTGGAGCAGGGCGGCGTGACCGTGGGAGAGGAGAAGGTGACGGACATCCATTCCGCTTACGAGGCCGCGTTTTTCAAGGACGGGGTTCTGGTGCGGCGCGGAAAGAAGCATTTCCGTAAGGTCACCGCGCCGGAAGGAGAGGTACAATGACACCATATATTATTACAATCGGTGTGGTCGCCGGCTTTCTCATCAGCGCGACCCTGTTCGGGATCCGCAGCGACAGAAGAAGGCGGAGACTCTTCCTCGGGAAGATGCGCCGGATTTACGGAAAGTATCCGGACAAGAATTATACGCATGAGAACTTCCTGCATATCCCGATACTCTTCCGGCATCATGTAAAAGAGGATTCCGTGGATGACATCACCTGGAATGATCTGGATATGGACGGTGTTTTCATGCGGCTGAATTACTGCCGCTCCGCGGCCGGAGAGGAGATGCTGTATCACTGCCTGCGCAATCCGGCCACCATGGGAGCCGGCATTGCCGCGGATGAGGAGCTGTTTGAAAAGAAGGTTGCGTTTTACGACAAGGAAACGGAGCAGCGTCTGCAGGCGCAGCTCCTGTTTGACGAGATGCGGCAGGTATCAAAGTTTTCCGTCTATGATCACATGGAGGTGATGGATAACAGCATTGACACGAATAATACGGGGCACTTTATCATCCTCGGTCTGCTCGCTGCGGCGATTGTCGGCTGCTTCTTTAACTTCAAGGTGTATATCCTGGCCGTGGTGCTGCTGTTGATTGCGAATGTGATCAATTATTTCCGGGAGAAGAGCAAAAACCAGGCGTATTTCGCTACGTTTTCCTATATTCTGCGCCTGCTGCAGGGCTCAAAGAAAATCAGCGCACTGCTGCGCAAGGCGGGCGACGGGACGCTGTTTGCAAAGGAAGTGGAAGGGATGGAACAGAGCATTGCGGCGATGGCAGCCTTCCAGCGCGGTTCTTCGCTCGTGATGAAGGCCTCCCTCGGCAGCAGCGGCAATCCTCTTGACCTGATCCTGGATTACCTGAAGATGCTGACCCATGCCGATCTGATCAAGTTCAACCAGATGTACCGCCATCTGCAAAACCACTGGGAGGATGTGGACCGCCTGATCATGAGCAGCGGCGCGGCGGAGGTGCCGCTGTCGGTCGCCTGTTACCGCGCGTCCGTCCGCCAGAGTCATTGTCTGCCGGAGTTTACGGAGGAGAACATTCTGGATATGAAGGAGGTCTTTCATCCGCTGCTGGAAAAGCCGGTGCCGAATTCCCTGCGCTGTGAGAAGAACATCCTTCTGACCGGCTCGAATGCCTCCGGAAAATCGACCTTCCTGAAGACAACGGCCATCGGCGCCATCATGGCACAGAGCATCCGCACGGTCTGCGGGGAGGGCTACCGCGCACCCGTGTACCGGATCTATTCCTCCATGGCGCTTTCGGACAACCTGCAGGAGGGCGAGAGCTATTACATTGTGGAGATCAAATCCCTGAAGCGGATTCTGGAGGCGACGAAAAAAGCGGGCCCGCGCGTGCTCTGCTTTGTGGACGAGGTGCTGCGCGGCACGAATACGGTGGAACGTATTGCGGCGAGCGCACAGATCCTGAAGCATTTCGCGCGTCAGGACATGCTCTGCTTTGCGGCCACGCATGACGGGGAATTGACGGGCATGCTCGGCAACAGCTATGATAACTACCACTTTGACGGTAAAATCTCCGGGGATGATGTCCGCTTCGATTACCGTCTGCACAACGGAAGCGCCTCGACGCGCAACGCGATCCAGCTGCTGAAGATGCTGGGATATGATTCCTCCATCGTGACGGCGGCGGAGCAGAGCGCCGCGCAGTTCCTGAAAAGCGGCGTCTGGAAGGCAATCTGAGTTAAGATATGGACTTCCTGCAAAAGTTGTGTTATGATCTTTGTTGCGGCACAACGGGGGCGTAGCTCAGCTGGGAGAGCACCACACTGGCAGTGTGGGGGTCATGGGTTCAAGTCCCACCGTCTCCACGAAGTGAAGAAGAAGCCGGAAACCTTGTAAAAATCAATGGTTTACGGCTTTTTCTTTGTTTTTAATATACGATAAAACAAACATATGGTAACGATAAATTGACATGCGCGGTTGTTTAGTCTAACAAAAATCTAACAATTCAAAGAAAACCGTTTATTTTAACCTGTTTGTACGCTTGTTTGTAGAATATTTCTGCTTCTGCGTTGATTGTGATATTTCCATCTTCAACCGTGCGTTTTCTTGTGTAAGATCGTCAATAATTGCACGAAGTTCTTTTATTTTTGTGCTACCCTTTAGACTGATTAGATCAGACTGAATTTGCACAATGAACTGGCTTTCATCTGCTTTTTCCGCAAATAGATAATCTGCGATTGACTGTAGCAGCGGCAATCCATTTTCGTGATCTTCTAAAAGCCAAGACACGGTGTATCCAAGTTTTTTTACTGGTGGAGTTTCAAACAAAGCGTTTTTCTTTTTGGGGATAGGTTCAGCATCACGTAAGATTTTAATTGTTTTTTCCGTTAGCCCCGTTTCTTCCCGGATAAACTTTATTGTGTGATTACTTTCATCATAATTCCCACATAGATAATCTATATCACAATCAACCCCTTTATCACGTATCAGTTGACATAAATCATATAAGATTTTTATGGGTGGCATGGTCTGTCTTGAAGAACTGCACCATGCTTTGATTGCGCTTAAGTGGTCGGGTGCTTTTTCATATGATTTTTCTGTTGCATCAAGTTGTTGTAGAGCAAGGTTAAGGTTTTGATATGTTCCAAAGGCTTCTCTAATTTTTCTACCAAGTCGCGCCTTAAATCCGTCTGCACCGTCAATATCAAAATCTTTAAGGTGTATATTTGATATACTTTTCATGGCTAAAACCCCTTTCAATAGTTTTATACAATATACTAATATTATACTAAAATATACTATACTTTACAACAGGAAACGTAAAAAACTCAAAAGAACAGCACTTTTGGAGGTGGGTGATGGATAAAGCATATTATACAATTCGTGAACTGGTAAAGCAGGACTTTTGCCCATTAAAAGAACACAGCATAAGAAGGCTTATAAAGTCTAACGCAATACCGCATATTAATGCTGGCCGGAAAGTCTTGATCAGCCGTGATCAATTCATTTTATGGTTACAAAATGCACATGAATAATATTCCTGATTGATAAATAGTTTTGGTGATTTGGTGATAGATGAACTATCGGAAAGGAATATAACATGGATATAGTTTCAAAGAACAAAATTCCTATTGTGCCGCTATTAGGATATACACAGGCAGAAAAGGAAGCCGCAGAATATAGCCAAAGAGAAATTATAAAAAGCGGTTATAAATTTGCTGTGCTGGGTTTTGACGGTTCTTTTTATCTTACTATGCACAACCTTACAAAACAGGAACAAAAAGGCGTTATAGAACGTGTAACAAAAGAATACTGTTTTGCTGTTAGTGAGGGGTAAAAGACGTGTTTTTTTCCTTAAAAGAAATGAACCAAATGCAAGCGGAAGAACGCAGAATTGCGCGTGAAAAAAATAGCGGTCTTGATTTTAAGACGGTAACGGACGAAGAAAAAAAATCCGTCAGTCTAAATACAACTATGTACCGCTTTGAATTTCCCAAAATGTCAGAGGAACAGGCAATCCGTTTATTCAATCGTTTATATATGGACTGTTACAGACATATACAAATGAACCATGATAATACATTGCTTGCGCTGTTGGGTTTTAGTTGCCATAAGCGGTGGACGCCATACACATATATTACAGGGGAAAAGGGGGGCAGACCGAAGAAGGTTTTTAATGCTATGCCAGCATACAAACGGCAACCCCATGTTCATTTTGCAATTATGGGAAATAAAGCCCGATCTGAAGCAGAACGCATATATAAAAACCTTGCGCGAAGGAAGAAGCAATGGAAACCGTTTAAGGATTGCGTCCGTTCACAGCATAGTATAAGTCCTTTATATGTTGAATGGCAAAGCAACCCATATTATACGTTTGGCGGTGATTTGAATGACTTTATTGCTGACGAGGATTTGCTGAATTTTGCATAGGGTTTTATTTACATTTTTTCCTAAACGCGGAAACGACAAACCCATATAAACGCTGTGTTTAAGCACAATTATAGCGGCTGTAAAAGTGTAGTAACATAACATACTTGTATGTTAAACGAACCATAGAACCAGATAACAGAAATATTGATATAGACAGGAGACATGATTATGAAAAACGAAAATTTAGCAACAGAAATTTTGAAAGAAGAAAAAGCGGTTTTGATATGGTGGCGCACAGCGTTTTTCGCTACTGCCGCCGCGTGGGGCATAACGATTATAGGCGCGCTGATTTGCATTTGTAGGTGATAGCATGACATACAGACAGATTGAAAAAATGAAATATGATGCACTCTGCTATAACCAGTTTATAATGACCTGTGCGCTATACAAGCGCGTACCGTTTAAGGTGGTAGTGTTTGAAAGCGAAAAGGACAGCGCAACGGTTTTGATCTTTAGCAGAACGCAAAGCGAAACAGTCACAACGCGACACATGAAGTTTTCCAAGAAAAACGCTGATGATATTATTGACCGTTTACAGGATGATTTTACAGGGCTACAAGTGGAATACTTGACAGAAACAACAGACCTATAAGGCGGTGACATTATGGCAAAAGTTGACGATAAAACTTTACTTGCACTATGTCTGACAGGAAAGACACAAACGCAGATAGCAAAAGAGTTGTCTATGACAAAAGCACAGATATGCAAGCGCATAAATACAGACGCTTTTCAGTCTATGCTTTCTGATTACCGTAAACGTGTTTTAGATGGTGTACTTACAGACCTAACAGCACATACGCAAAAGGCTGTCATAACATTGGTAAACCTACTGGATGATGATAATTCCTATATACGTTTGAAAGCAGCCGCGGAAATAATACGCATGAGTCAAGAATATGGCATTGCAAAAGACCTTATGAAAGATATTGAAGCGTGGAAAGCGTCTTTACAGGAAGCCGCATAGATATAAAAAAGCACAAACAACCACAACTTTTCAAGTAGGGGGTAAGACATGAACGCACTATTGCAAAAGGCACAGCAGGAAGTAAAAAAGTTACGCGCCGCACAGGAAAAGCAAAACGGAGATGAAACCGTGGAAATATATTTAGACTGGGGACGTGACGGAAAGGGGAAAAAGCAACTATTGACCGTGATAAAGAATGTACCAAAAAGCATTATAAAGGCATTACAGAACAAACAGAAACGAGATCCAAAACAGTACATAGGGCTTGATTAAAAAGAAAGGTGGTAAAAATTATGGCTAACATTTATGTCGGACAATTCAAAGATGTTTTGAAGAACTATCGTGTAAAGGAATTAGAACTACAAAAACAGATTGACGCAAATAATGAACGCTTTACACAAGAATATGCGGAAGAAGCGAACAGGGAAATACAGGCACAACAGGAACAGGAATACCATAATGCCGTGAATCTTATTACAAAGATATACCAAAATGTGCGTGAGCTGATTTCTATTGCGTCTTTCCCTGATGTGGGAATGTTGACAGCGGACAGGCAGATTTTTGAAAGCGGGATTGAAATGTCTGTCAATACGGTACGCGCCTTTGTAGAACGCTATGAAAAGCCGTATAACCCCACTATGTTACAGTACATCAAAGCGTGGATTGATAGACAGCATGAAGCGGAAGCCGCGAAGCAGTCAAACAGAATGACCATGCGCGGAAAGTATGACGATATAAAAATAACATCACCACGCGAACGTGTAGAAGTATATAAAAAGTTTGCTGATAGTGCTATTGCGATTGCTGACAAAATTAGAAACCATGACCTCGTTTTACTTGAACCGCTTGAAATTGAACACTTTACAGATGAACGCCTTACAGGGAAACTACTTGATGTTATTGGTGGGGGTATAGAACTGTCAGATTTTAAGTTAAAGCGGACGCCCGAAAGTGCGAAACATAGTTTTGATGATGTGACATTAAAGACAGAAAACAAAACAGACAGCGCACAGGCTACACAAAGCGCGGCATGATAGAAAGCACGTCACACCGTACCATTGGCATCAAAAAAAGTTGTGTTCAGACATAATTAACGCCTCCGTAGTATATTCGATTGCTTACAAGAACAAACTTTTTCGGTACGGTGTGACTTGTTTTACAAGACGCCCATATGAAAGGGGATAGTTATGGAAAGAAAAATAGATGATTTTACAATCCCTACCATGTTGACGATCAAGGAAACCGCAAATAGAACCGGACTTGCGGCATATTATATCCGTCAGTTGGTCTTGAAGAATGAAATATATTATATCCGCTGCGGTTCAAAATATCTTGTCAATCTGGAACGTCTGGAAGCGTATTTGGACGCAAAACAGCAGGAAAGCATAAAAACCACCGCCTGAAGATCAAAACGCCCTTAGATCGCGTCCTACGCGCCGAAACAGTGGTTCTTCCATCATGCCGAACGTAACATAATAGACATTATGTTACATTGTAAAAAGCCGTGGAAGTCAGTTATATCAAGGCTTTCGGTGATTATGATAATATATGCGCCGTATTTAATGTAACATAATATAATCATATATTGTATTATGTTACATTCTATGATATAATGTAAAATGCCACAAAAATCTGTGCTGAAAGGGGTATCACATGAAAACAGTACAGCCTATCCGTGACCCAAAGAAGATCACGAAAATGAAGACGCTGCTACGGGCACGGGGTGAAAAATACGCTATCATGTTTTCACTTGGAATCAATAGCGGATTGCGTGTCTCTGATGTACTGAATTTGAAAGTTGGTGATGTGCAAGGTAAAGATCATATTACGGTCAAGGAAAAAAAGACAGGGAAGAACAAAAGATTTCTTCTTAATTCGTCACTTCAGAAAGAATTGAACGCCTATATTGCTTCCAGTGGTCTTTCGGCTGACGAGTATCTAATACAAAGCAGAAAGGGCAAAAACAAACCAATTTCAAGAATACAGGCATATCGTATTTTGAATGAAGAAGGGCACAGTCTTAACCTTGATGAAGTCGGCACACATACGATGCGGAAGACTTTTGGATATCATCACTATAAGAAGTATCATGATGTGGCTATGCTGCAAGATATTTTCAACCATTCCGCACCGTCAATCACGCTTCGCTATATCGGCATTACAGATGATGAAAAGGACAAGTCAATGGAAGACTTCTATCTATGATCCCACGCTGAAAGGAGGGCGATGTCATGGCAAGCATAAGGGAAAACAAGAATAAACAAGGACGGGTTATCAGTTATACTATTACGGTTTCGTGCGGACGCGGAAAAGACGGTAAACAGATTTTGAAGTATGCAACATTCAAGCACGATAATAAGAAGTCGGCACGTCAAAACAAAAACGATTTAGATCGCTTTGCAATGGATTTTGAAGATAAATGCAAATCAGGTCAGATCGTAGCCGAAAAGATCACATTGCAGGAATATACAGAAAAAAGGCTTTCGTCCTTTGCAAAGACGCTTGAAAAGACCACATATAGCAATTATCTGAACAACCTTGAAAAGATCATCCTGCCGCGTTTAGGTCATCTGAAACTGTCAAATATTCGTGTATCGACGGTACAGGATTTTCTTGACGATCTTAGAACCAGTGGTTATGACTATGGCTATCGTAAAGGCGCATATAGTGAAAGAACTGTGCAGACTGCAAAGAAGGTGCTTTCCACCGTGCTGTCGGATGCTGTGCGCGATAATATCATTCCCAATAATCCGTGTACTGTCCGTATGCGTCAGAATAAGACAGAAGATAAGCCGGTAATAAAGAGTTTTGATCTTGACCAGGCAAATCGATTTCTTGACCTTTTAGAAAACCCAATACCGATCATAATTCCTGAACGCATTGTAATCCGTCACGGTAAAGAAGTCTTGCGAAAGGAATACACGCAAGGCTCTTTTTCTGTTTCGTTGAAATACAAGGCAATGTTTGTGGTAACGATTTTCAGCGGTATGCGCAAAGAAGAAATCTTTGGTCTGCAATGGCGAGATATAGATTTTAATGAACATTCGATAGATATAAATAAGGCGTGTGTCTATCTTGGCGACGGAGTTTTTGAAATCAAGTCGCCAAAATCAGCATCGGGATACCGAAAAATATTTCTGCCGCAGTCATGTATGGATGTGTTGCGGCAGCTAAAACGCGAACACCAAAAGATGATAATGAAAATGGGCAGCGCATGGGTCGGTAGCCGCGATATAGAAAAGTGTTTCTGTTTCGTACAGGATAATGGGGAACATATGTATCCGTCAACACCACGCGCTGAATTACAGCGGATTATCAGGGCATACAATAAGACGTGCAAGAATGACGCTGATAAATTGCCAATTATCACGTTTCACCAGTTGCGTCATACAAATGCGTCTATTCTGATTGCGCAGGGCATGGAAGCGACGGCTGTGGCAAAGCGTCTGGGACATCATAATGCGTCAGTGACACTATCCATATATGCACATAGTTTTGAAGAACGCGATAGGGCTGCATCCGACGCGCTTGAAGCTGCACTTATAAGAAGGCAGGCATAGAATACAGGAAGAATATCATAGTAATCAGATTATTCATGCCTTTTTTTGGCATCGGGCGGAACGAATTCAAGAATATCATTGATAGAACAATCTAAAACAGTACAAATCCGGCCTAAGACATCTTTGTCAAGTAGCGCTACTTCGTTATTAAGGTATTTGTTTAACTGGGTTCTTTGCATTTCTGCACGCTGACAGAACTTATTCTTTGATAAGCCGGTCTTCGCTAACTGTTCATTAAGATTTATCTTGATTTTACCGTAGACCACAAATCATCCCCCTTCTACACAGTATATGAAGATGTGGTGCAAATTATAAGATGCAATTTATCTTGTGCAATAGATTGCACCGTATTATAATGGTGCTATATCTTATGCGGAGGTGATATATGAAAAAAAGTCTTACAATACTTACGTTGTTGCCTATGTTGTTGATTTTTATGGCATGTGCTTCAACAAATAATTCTGTGACATCATCTGGTAATGTGCATAATAATGGCGTATCCACTTCCGATACACCTAATTCGTATAGTTTAGAAGATGGCACACTTGTCACTGAATACGAGTCTGGAACGGAATATAGTTATGAAG
>JAFSPF010000121.1 GCA_017443065.1 Lachnospiraceae bacterium | reverse complement strand
TATCATCACGGCGATCCGTCTCGGGATCTCCGTTTCCCTGACCACCCTGATTGCGGCGGAATCCACCGGCGCGATGGCGGGACTGGGCATGCGCATTCGCTCTCTTTCCAATACCTTCGAGACGGAGCCGATGCTGCTTTATATCATCATTATCGGCGTGATCGGCATGCTGGCGGAAAAAATACTCAAATACTTTGAAAGGAAGCTGACCTCATGGCAGGAGAAGAGAGAGATCTGAAGGTAAAGATCCGGGGCGTCACGAAAATCTTCGACGGCCGCAAGGGACAGGTTGTCGCCTTAAACGGCGTGGATCTGGACATCTACACAAACGAGTTTATCTGCGTGGTAGGGCCTTCGGGCTGCGGCAAATCCACGCTCTTAAATATCATTGCGGGACTACTGGATAAAACGGACGGAGAAGTGCAGGTCGACGGCAGGGAGGTCGAGGGCACCGGGATCGATCGCGGTGTCGTGTTCCAGCAATATGCGCTCTTCCCCTGGCTCACGGTCAAAAAGAACGTGCTCTTCGGACTGAAAATCCAGAAAAAAACTCCGGCGGAGGCGGAGGAGATCGCCATGAAATACATCCGCATGGTCGGTCTCGAAAAATTTGCGGATGCGTACCCCAAGGAGCTCTCCGGCGGCATGAAGCAGCGCGTGGCGATTGCCAGGGCCTACGCGGTCAACCCCTCGCTTTTGCTGATGGACGAGCCCTTCGGCGCACTGGATGCGCAGACAAGGACACAGCTGCAGACGGAGCTGATCAAAACATGGGAGGAGGAAAAGAAGACCTGCTTCTTTATCACGCATGATGTGGAAGAGGCGGTTCTGCTCGCGACAAGAGTGATTGTCATGAGCGCGCGTCCCGGCCGCATCAAGGAAATCATTCCTGTGAACATCCCGCATCCGCGCGACCAGGAGACAAAGATGTCCCCGGCATTCACGGAGCTGAAAAACTATATCTGGAACATGGTGTATCGCGAATATCTGGAGGTGGCAGAATAAATGCAGGAATACTATTCTTATGACAAAGAAGCTTTGTTGAAGGCGCCGAAGATACCGCTTGCGGTTTTTTCGGACAGGGAGACCGTGTTCAGGGAGATTGCGGATCGCATGATCCGGATCATTACGGATGCGAAAGATGCCGGCAGGGAGTGTATGATGATACTCCCGGTCGGACCCGTCGGACAGTATCCGTTCTTCGTGGGACGTGTGAACAGTGAAGGGATTTCGCTTACACACTGCACCTTCATCAATATGGACGAATATTTGACGGACGAGGGTGCGTTTGTGGAAGAAACGCATCCCCTGAGCTTTCGCGGATTTATGAAGCGCGAGGTCTACGGCAAAATCGATGCGTCCCTGTTGCCGGTGGAAGCGAAGCGTGTCTTTCCGGATCCGAAGAATCCTTCTTACGTGACCAACCTTGCGGAAAAGCACGGCGGCATTGACGTCTGCATCGGCGGCATCGGTTTAAACGGTCATCTCGCGTTTAATGAAGCCATGCCGGAAATGACGGAGGAAGCGTTTTGTATTCAGCCGACAAGAGTGCTGGATATTTCCCCCGAGACCCGTGCCTGCAACGCAATCGGTGATTTTGGCGGTGCGCTGGAAGACATGCCGAAGCGCTGTGTCACAGTGGGCTTTCGCGAGATCCTGAGCGCAAGGGAGATTGTCCTCGGCATCTTTCGTCCGTGGCACAGAGCGGTGGTGCGCAGGGCGGCATACGGCGAACGCACGGCGGCCTTTCCGGTTTCGTTTCTGCAGGGAAGGCAGGGCGTCAGCATCCTGATGCCGGAGGAAGTGGCAAGGCTTGCCGATTGAAGGAGGGAACTGTCAGGGGGACTTGACACTCCCCATGGCTAAAGCCAGGGGCTTTACGGCGTTCTTTCGGTAAAGAAGAGAGTACCGAAGTATTCAGGTCGGTGAAAATCAGGCTTCTCCGCCTGCACCGGATGCCAGCACTGGAAGTGCGGTGTGGCGGTTTCGTCACCGCATTTATAAAAATTCGCACGCGCCTGAGACGGAACAGACCCGTCCGGAAAGAGCAGGGACAGCGGTATGGTATATGCCGCAGACCAGTCTTCTTCCGTGCGGGTCGTTTTGATCCGGAAGAATTCCCTGTACGGACGGGGCGTCTGTATTCTCTCCCTGTCTGCCCTTCCTAAGCCGAAGCAGACCTTCAGGGCACCGGCAGGATTGATTTCAAAATTATAATACCCCTTTCCGGGATACGGTTCGATAAAAAACTCCAGACAGCTGTCCAGATGCACGGCGGCATTCTCCTCCGTAGCACGCGCAAGCGCATACGGTTCTTTTGCATATAAAAACACATGCAGATCATCCCCGGAAAGCGCAAGCTGTGCATAAGCAGGATAGCATGCGGGATACGTCTCCCATGGCGTGACGGTGATCGCGGCCTGCGGAACGTCTTTCCAGGAGAAATTTGCACGGGCGAAATAAGATACGGCGTAGGGTATATATGTGCTCATCTCATTCATTCTACCATTTTATTCAGGCGTTTGCTGTCTTTTTTTGCCCAGGCTGTACCGGTATTTGGATCTTATACACGAGACCGCCCTTTCCGCGCAGCGGCAGCTGTGTCATGACTTCACAAAGATAGTCGCCGCAGGGCGTCATGTTGCATTTCGTCATCTCCCTGAACAGCTTTTTGGCAAATCTCTTTTCCAGTGAAGTATCGTCAAGAATAATGGAAAGATACATATTTGCGGGGAGAATTTGCGTACTATCTGTCTCCGGATACAGCTCGTCAATTAGGATGAACGCGGTTTTTGCGGAATAGTTTCCTGACAGGAAGCTGTCTTTTTCCATCAGCGTACCGATGTTGGTAAAGTAAGAGGGCGGAAGAGCGTTTTTGTGCAGGTAGCGCTGCATATGGCGCAGCATCTGCTCATACCCCTCCTGCCCGAGGGAGAAGAAGTCATAATCGGTCAATTGCGCGTCAATCCTCCGTTCCGGGATATACTCGTAAAACACCTGTCCGTAGGCCGGCATGGTCCGGATGGCCTTGAGACTTTTGATGATACGACCGAGGTTGTTGCGGCTGACATTCAGATGGTAGAGTTCCTCCGAAAGAATCTTACTCTGGTTTTCCAGAATCTCCACCAGAACCTCCTCGGATCGGAGATTAAAGATCTCCCTGATCTGCTCTAAGGAAAGGCGGCAGCTTTTTAAGGCGTGAATCAGATCCAGCTTGACGCACTGGTCAAGTTTATAGTAGCGATAACCTGTTTTTTTGTCCTGATACTCCGGCGTCAAAAGATTCAACTTATCATAAAGTCTGAGGGTCTGGGTGGAAACGTGATTCAGACGCGCCATT
>JAFSPF010000120.1 GCA_017443065.1 Lachnospiraceae bacterium | reverse complement strand
TGAACCCTCGACACCACGGGTATGAACCGTGTGCTCTAGCCAGCTGAGCTATCTCGCCACGGCCGCTTACTGTGCGGCGCACTTAGATACTATACACAAAGCGGCAGAAAATGTCAAACCATGCTCCGGGCACGGCCGGCAACACCTGCGCAGGGGGGCCGCCGGACAAAGGGCACCTAAGCCTCCGCCGCAAACTCCTGCGCGATGGCACGGTCGATCGCGGCGAGCTTCTCCGGGCTCAGGCGCAGGGACATCGCCTTCACGTTCGCGCGGACGCGCTCCGCCTTCTGTGCGCCGAAGAGGACCGTCGTGACAAAATCCTTCTCCATTGTCCAGCGCAGGGTCAGCTCCGGAAGCGAGGTGCCGCACTCCGCCGCAATGCGGTCGAGGCGCGTCAAAAGCTTCATGGCTTTGGAAAAGCCCGGCTCCTGAAAGAAGGTATAAAAGCTGCCGCGGCTGTCCATTTCGTCATAGGTTTCCAGCGTCCGGTAACGGCCGGTCAGCATGCCGCCGCCGAGCACACCGTAGGCCATCGTGCCCATGCCCTTCTCCGCCGCGTACGAAAGCGTCGGAATCCTGTCCTGTACCAGCATCGAAAAGTGCTCCTGCACCACATCCACGGGACAGATCTTTTCCGCTGCCGCGAGCTCCTCCGGGGAATGATTGCAGACACCGATGAAGCGCACCTTCCCGGCATCCCGGATCTCCTTCAAGGCCCCGAAGGTGTCTTCGACGGGCACCTCCTCATCCGGCCAGTGCAGCAGGTACACATCAATGTAATCCGTCTGCAGGTTTTGCAGGGAGCGGTCGATCTGCGCACGGATATGCCTGCCGCTCCCGTCATGCACATATTGTCCGTCCACAAAGTCACTCCCGCACTTGGTCACGATCACGCAGTCCTTGCGCTTCCCGCTCTCCTTCAGGGCTTTGCCGATGAGTTTCTCCGCGGCGCCGCCGTTATAGGCCGGGGCCGTATCAAAGAAGTTGATGCCGCTTTCGAGTGCCTCACGGATGGCCGCAAGGCGCACCTCCTCGCTGTTGTCATCCCAGCCGGCACCGCCGATCCCCCATGTGCCGAAGCAGAGCTTTGAAACCTTCAGTCCGGTACTGCCGAGTGTCGTGTATTCCATGCGTTTTCCTCCTTACTGCTGCTCCATCAGATACGAGAAAATCAGAAATGCCGTTTTCATGGCGTTGTGGCGGATCGTCTCCTCCTCGATCGAGAAGATATCCCCCTCGATGATCTCCACGCCCTGCGCCGCAACCTTTTCGCGGTCCAGGTGCACGATCGTCTTGTTCTCCGTGTTTAAGTATTTTTCAATGATGCGCGGATCGATCTCCGCGTTGTTGGCGACCACCGTTGTCAGGTGGCGGTCAAAAAGATAAAGATAACGGTTCAGCACCCGCACATGGCCGCTGACATCATAACCGTCCGTCTCTCCCGGCTGCGTCACCAGATTGGAGACATACATCAGCGGCGCATCCGAGGAACGCAGGACCTCACCGACCTCCGGCGCGATCAGATGCGGAATGATGCTGGTGTAAAGGCTGCCCGGACTGAAAATCACGAGGTCCGCGTCCTTCAGCTTATGCTTGACCTCCTCCGTCACGGTGATGTCATGGTCATAGCGCAGACGGCGGATATGACGGATGTTGCGGCTGACCTCCTCCTCTCCCACGTAGGCGCTGCCCTCGCTGCTCTCACCGACGAGCTCCACCCTGTCCTCCGTCAGCGGCAGCACCGTGCCCTTGATCTGCAGAAGCTGCCCCATGTACTTGGCCGCCTCCGTCAGGGAACCCTTCAGATCAATCAGCGCGGAAAGCATGATGTTGCGCACCGGATGGTTGTGCAGCGTTCCGCTCTTGGAGAAGCGGTAGCCGAGCAGGTTCAGGAAATCCTCATCCGCGTTGGACATCGCAAGGAGCACCTTCCCGACGTCACCGACCGCGGGGATGTCCAGCTCCTCCTTCAGCACGCCCGTCGAAGACCCGTTATCCGAAACCGTGATCACCGCCGTCACGTCCACCGGAAAAAGCTTTAATCCGGAAAGCAGACAGGACAGGCCCGTGCCCCCGCCGAATACCACGATACGTTTCATGATTTCTCCTCTTCAGACATAAGGCACCTCCGCTTCCCGTGCCTGCCATGCCTGCAGCATGTTCTTTTCCATCTGTGCGCTGTGTCTCGCGCGTTTCTCATACACGGCGATGATGCGCGCCCGCTCCTCCTCCGTCAGCTGCCCCCTCTCATCCGCAAACAATGCGTCAAAAAGCAGCAGCAGATTCGTGTGCATCACCATGCATCGGATGCGGTTCAGAAAACTGTAATCCTCATAGCTTTCCGTGTAAAAGCGGTACAGCTCGTACTGTGCGTAGTTCAGATAATGCTCTGTCCGGAGCAATCCCTTTTTCGCCGTCTCCCGGAAGAGCCGGTCCAGACGCATCTGTCCCTTCCGCTCATCCAGCCCGTCAAAGCGCTTCATGTAAAAGGTCAGCAGCCGGTAAAAAAACGGGATGCGGCGTTTCAGCTCCGCATGATGAAGGCAGCCGTTCACCCATTCGTTCAGCAGCGTCACCGGCAACGGAAAAAGCGATGCGCTTACCGGCTCCGCATCCGCTGCGTCAGCGGCAAACAGCTCCTTTCCGGTGGCCGCGTTCCTCTGCCACCTGCCGGCCAGGTGCAGCATGTCCGCAAAGGCGTCGGACAGATGCACGCGGGATTCCTCAAACGGCGCCTCCTTCATCTTCTCCTTCGCCTCTGTCAGGCGTGCAAGGAGCTTTTCGCGTGACGCAAGAAGCCGCCCGAAAAACGCTTCGTCCGTGTTGGAGCCGTGTCGGCCGTAGGAAATGTCCCCCTGCAGCCTGCGGAAGGAAAGGTCCTTTGCCGCAAGAAACATCCGCGCCGCCTCCACACAGGATAGATCCAGCGTTTCCTCCGCGAGCGGACCGAAATGCTTTCGTCTGCGCGGATATACCTGACAGGTCAGCGGCATATAATCCCTGCCCCTTTGCTTCTGCAGCCCGCACAGTCCGTCACGGGTGAAAAAGGGACAGGTGCCGCGGCCCGCATTCAGCTGCGGCTCCTCTTTCCCGCGCACCGCAAGCTTCAGCCTTAATCCGAGCAGGCCTTTTTCCCGGCGGTACTTTTCCAGCGCCGCTTCATCCGCCAGGATCGACCAGCCCCTGCAGCAGGTTTCGACGCAATCTCCCGCCACGCAGCGGAAGTCGTCGTAAAACGAAATCCGGTCAATTTCCATGTCTGAAATATTATACCACACAACCCCTTCGCAGATACCATATTTCAAAGAAAAATGGTATACTGAAAGCGGAGGAAACCGTGCCACGCATGCAAAGATACAGACATAAGCGCATACGCCTGTTTGCCCTGCTCTGCACCGCCCTGCTCAGCGTCTCCTGCGGCTCCGGTGAGACCGCGGAAGCGCCTGCGGACACAAGACAGGTCGCACCGCCCCTGGAGGACTGGACACTGCCGGATACGCAGGGCACACGGGATAACACCCCCGTCTGCCTTACGCCTTCCATGGACGGCACGAAGGTGCTGAAAAACGAGCTTGCGGAGATCGACTGTTCCCATGCCGATGAGGGCTACATCTTTGCACGCTATCTCGGGGAAAACCCGCAGGTGAAGCTTCTGATTCAGGTGGCGGACGGCAAAAAGTATTATTATGACCTGCCGAGCGACGGCACGCCGGAGGTCTTTCCCTTGTCCGTCGGAGACGGACTGTATGAGATCAGCGTGTTTGAAAACATCAGCGAGACGCAGTACAGCCTTGCCTTTTCGGACACGCTTGAGGTAAGGCTGACGGATCCTTATAAACCGTTTCTTTACCCGAACCAGTATATCCGCTTTGACAAAGACTCCGCGGCCGTTGCCAGGGCCGGGGAGCTTGCCCGTCCCGCCAATGAGGATCTGGATGTCATTTCCAATATCTTCAACTACGTCATCCGTCATGTGACCTATGATACGGAGGAGGCGGAAACCGTGGAAAGCGGCTATCTTCCGGATCCGGATGAAGTGCTCGAAACCGGCAAGGGCATCTGCCTGGATTATGCCGCGCTCATGTGCGCGATGCTAAGAAGCCAGCGCATCCCTGCCCGGATGGAGGTCGGCTATGCCGGCACCGCCTATCATGCCTGGCTCAGCGCCTATATCGACGGCATCGGCTGGGTCAACGGCATCATCGAATTTGACGGTACGGACTGGAGTCTGATGGACCCGACCTTCGCCTCCGCGAACGGGGATGCCTTCCTCGCGGATTTCATCGGCGACGGTGACAACTACGAACTGAAATTTATTTATTAGGAGCAACCATGGATCTTCAGCAAAGAAAACCGCACAAACCGCTGTCGCATCACGAACTCTCCGTCTTCTGTGCGCAGATGTCCATGCTGATCAAGGGCGGCGTCGCCCCCTACGAAAGCGTGCGCATCCTGCTTTCGGATACCAGGGACAAGGAGGGGCAGCACATCTTAAACGACATGATGCTCGTCATCAACACCGGCGAAAAACTGCATGTCGCGATGGAGTCCACCGGCGTCTTTCCGGATTATGTCATCCACATGGTGCAGATTGGCGAGGAAAGCGGCCGTCTCGACACGGTGCTGGACGCGCTCGCAGCCTTTTATGACAGGGAGGATGCCTTACGGGAAACCGTCCGGAGCGCCCTGCGCTATCCGCTCATCATGATCGGCATCATGTTCCTGATTGTCTTCGTCATCATCACGCGCGTGCTGCCGATTTTCTCCCAGGTCTTCGAGCAGCTCGGCACCGGCATGAACGCCTTCTCGGATTCGCTGCTGAGGCTCGGGGAGCGCTTAAACCGCGATACCATCGTGATCGTGATTATCGTGGCGCTGCTGATTGCCCTTGCGCTGTATCTTTCGCACACGAAGAAGGGTCGTGCGCTGCTATCGCGCTTCACGCAATGGTTTCCGCTGACCGCCTCGCTGCATGAGGACATCGCGGCCGGTCGCTTTGCAAGCGGCATGG
>JAFSPF010000119.1 GCA_017443065.1 Lachnospiraceae bacterium | reverse complement strand
TGAACATGGAATACGCAAACAAGTTCTCCGTGGTGACAGGAATCATATCCGCGGATCTTGTCCGGGCCATGCGGCTGCATACGGATATGGAAGCGCAGATAAAAGAGGCCGGTCTTATGGCGGCAGCGGATTTCAGGAAGGTGCTTGCGGCGCATTGTGATGAAGCGGGACGCGTGATTGAAAACCATTCGCTGCTGCTGCTCAAGCCCGTCAATATGACCGTGAAGGAGTCTGTGCGCAGATGCGCGCGCGTGATTCGCGGCGACGACGTGATCGGCACGGACGGAAAGGACCGCGTGCTGCTTCTTTTGCCCGGCACGCCTGAGGCGGGCGCACGGATTGTTGTGGAGAAGCTGCGCGCGGAGGGCATCGGCGCGGAACAGCTGATGAAGGCGGACGAATGATGGCAGTGACGTTTCTTGTGGTTCATCTTGTGATATGCGTGCTTGTGACGTTCGTTTGCTTAAGGACAGCTCCTTCGGGCGAAATGTCCTTCGCGCTGCCCGTTGTGTGGCTGGTGCCAGCCGCGGGCTGTGCGTTGTTTTGGGCGGAATGGTATCTGCAAAAGCGTGTGCCGGACGAAGCGCGCGGATACGGTAAAGCAGGCACACTGACCGAGGAAGCCGATACCGTGGAGGAGGATGTGAACCAGGATGAAAGCCTGATCGTGCCGATGGAGGAGGCGATGGTGGAGGAGAGCGAGGAAATCCGCAGGCGCCTGATGTTTCATCTGCTGGAGGCAAAGGAATCCGACAACATCCGCCTGTTACAGAAAATCACGGCCTCCGATGACGTGGAGCTTGCGCATTTTGCCTCCACGCGCATGATGTCCTTTCGCAGGGAGCATGAGCAGGATATTGCGCAAAAGGCAAAAAGAATCGCGGAGAACCCTGAGGACCGCGTGACATTGGAGCAGTACTGTGCGCTGCTGAAGGAGTATATCGACAGCGGTATGCTGCCGGGGGCGCTTTTAAAAACGTACCGGGAGGCCTTGAAGGACGCTTACGAAAAGCTGATCGCCGTTGACCCGAAGGACATGGATCACCGGGAGGCGTATATACAGTTTCTGATGGATGCGGATATGCCGGATGAGACCGTTTCAGAGGCGGTGGAAACGACCATGAAGCTGTTCCCGGCGGAAATGCGCTCCTATCAGCTGGCTGTCGCATACGGCTACCGGCAAAAAAACCTGAAGGCAATGGATGTGATACTGGAGCAGGTAAGGGAACGGAATGTCTATCTGAACCAGGCAGGCCGGAGATGGTACGCGTTCTGGAGGGGGGAGGCGGAATGAGCAGATACCGGGCATACAGAATCGCCGGTGTGCTGGCGGGCTTTGCCGTGCTGGCGCTCCTTGTGATCGCGGAGCGGATCTGGTAGGAGATGGCAATGAAGGTCTGCATGATTTTTGAAGGAAGCTATCCGTATATTCACGGCGGCGTTTCCAGCTGGGCGCACAACCTGATCCGGGATCTGCCGGATGTGGAGTTTGTGCTGTGGTGCATCGGCGCAAAGGAGGCGGATCGCGGCAGGTTCAGCTACGAACTTCCGCAGAATGTCAGCGCCGTGCATGAGGTGTTTCTGGATACGGCGCTGCGGCTCACATACAGCAAACGATACCGGAGCGGCGCGTTTACAAAGGAGCAGCGCGACGCGCTGTCGAACCTGTTTGTCGCGAAGAAGGTTGACTGGGATGTGCTTTTTGCACTGTTCCAGGAAAAGAAAATCAATCCGGCGGATCTGATGGTCAGCGATATTTTCACCGGCCTTCTGATGCATGACTGCGAAACCTATTATCCGAATGTCTGCTTTGCGGATTACTTTTACACGGTGCGCAGCATTGTGCTGCCCATCCTGTTTCTGATCGGACAGGAGGTGCCGGACGCGGACCTGTACCATTCCGTTTCCACGGGCTATGCCGGTGCGCTCGGCTCGCTTGCGGCGTGGAAAACAGGGAAGCCGTTTCTTTTGACGGAGCACGGTATTTACACAAGGGAGCGCGAGGAGGAGCTTCTGCGCGCGGACTGGCTGGTGCCGCGCTTTCGGACGCTCTGGATCGATTTCTTTTACACGCTCTCCGACTGCGCCTATTCCCACGCGAAAAAAATCACGGCGTTGTTTCAGGGCGCAAGCCATATCCAGCACGAGATCGGCGCGGAAAAGGAAAAGCAGCTCGTGATTCCGAACGGCATCCACGAGGAGCGGTTTGACCCGATTCCGGAGAAGGAGGAGGACGAAAACGAAATTGCCATCGGCGCGGTTGTGCGCATTGCGCGGATCAAGGATTTAAAGACCATGATCTACGCGTTTATGGAGGCCCAGCAGATGCTGGAGGTGGCAAAGCTCTATATTTTAGGCGACACGGATGACGCCGAATACCGCGAGGAATGTGTCCGTGTGGTCGAGCAGGCGGGCTTTGCGGATCAGATTATTTTCACCGGCATGGTGGATGTCAGCAAATACCTGGAGCGGTTTGATTTTACGCTTCTGACGTCGATCTCGGAGGGTCAGCCGTTAAGCATTTTGGAGTCGCTTGCGGCGGGAAGACCCTGCATCGCGACGGATGTGGGCTGCTGCAGAGAGCTGCTCTTAGCCGATGACGGGCACGGCACGGCGGGCATGATCGTGCCGCCCATGAACGCCGCGCTGCTTGCAAAGGCGATTGTCCTTTTGGGCGGTGATCCGTATCTGAGAACCCAGATGGGAAGGAGCGGAAAGGCGCGCGTACGGGAATTCTATACCAACCACAGGATGGTGTCGAGCTACAGGAGGATGTACGAGGAAGCATGGCAGGAATCGGGTTTGAGCTGAAAAAAGCGTTTGCGAAAAAGGGTGTGCTGAACCTCTTCAAGGCCTACGCGCTGTCCGGCGTGGTTGTGACAGGACCGATGTTTCTGAGCGTGTCGCTTCTGGTCGGTCTCAGGATGCTCTTAAACCGCGCGGGGGTTCCGATGACGCAGGAGCGCCTTATGCTGAACGGCCTGATTACCTGTACCACGCTGTTTTCCGTGGTGTTTGTAAATTCCTTTGCGCTTGTCATTGTCCGTTATGTGGCGGACGTGCTTTACGAGGAGGCGTTTGAAAAGGTGATGCCGTCCTTCTGGGGAAGCGTTTCCCTGCTTGTTTTCTTTGGTGAAATCCTGTACGGCGCGTTTTTGTTCTTCATGCGGATTCCGTTCCGTGCTGCATTTCCCGCGATGATACTGTTTGGTATTTTTGT
>JAFSPF010000118.1 GCA_017443065.1 Lachnospiraceae bacterium | reverse complement strand
GCATGACCAAAACCGCTCCAAGGGTGACCACCCGCAGTAAAGTCCTTGTGATGCGTGAGACCAGATCGGCCTATCTCTTCCTGCTGCCGAGCCTGTTTTTCTTTCTGGTCTTCGTCATCTTTCCGATGGTTCTTTGTATCTATACCAGCTTTTTCGACTCCACGATGGGCAAGAACGTGGAGGATACCTTTATCGGCCTCTCCAATTTTAAGGAGATGTTTTCCGACAGTGTCTTCCTGAAGGCGCTGCGCAACACGCTTGTGATTGTCGTCGTCTCGGTGCCCGTGGTAACGGCCTTTTCCCTCTGGGTGTCGAGCGCGATCTATAAAATGAAGGGTCCGGTCTTAAGCTTTTTCCGCTGCGTCTTTTACCTGCCGGTCGTCACTGGCTCCGTTGCCGTGACCGTCGTCTGGAAATGGATGTTCAATAATTACTACGGCCTGTTCAATTACATCGGCACCTCCACCGGACTCCTGGAGAAGAATATCAACTGGCTGGGCGATGAACGTTACGCCCTGGCCTGTATCATTATCATCCTGCTGACCACCTCGATCGGACAGCCGATCGTGTTATATGTCTCCGCCCTCGGCAACGTGGACAGCTCGCTCACGGAAGCGGCGGAGATCGACGGCGCCACAAAGTTTCAGCTTTTCTGGCGCATCAAGTGGCCGAACATCATGCCGACCACGCTTTATATCCTGATCATCACGACGATCAACTCCTTCCAGTGCTTTGCCTTAATCCAGCTCTTGACGAGCGGCGGACCCAACCACGCAACGGACACGGTGATGTATTACATTTATTACACCGCCTTCAAGCTCTATCGTTACGGTTACGCCAATGCGATGGGCGTGGTGCTGGCCATCCTGATCGCCGTTTTATCCGCCGTACAGTTCCGTGTGGCGAGAGAGCGGTAAGGGGGTGCGCAGATGAAAGTCAGAACAAAACGTCAAATCACGCCGTACAAGGTATTCACCGTCATCGTGCTGTGCATCTTTGCCTTCCTCTTCCTGTTCCCGCTGTACTGGATCGTGACGGGAGCCTTCAAGACGGCGGTGGAGATCAACTCGACGACACCGAGCTTTGTACCTTCCGAATGGGTTCTTAGCAATTTCCAGAAGCTCTTCAGCCGCCAGAAGGCGCCGCTCTGGGAAGCCTTTGTTCCCTTCGGTTCCTTCTTTACCGCCGACGGCTCCAAGATCCCGCTCTTCACGGGGCCGGTGGTGCCGGCCGCCGTGCGCTGGCTCATCAACACCGTGTTCATGGCGGTGATGGCGATGCTCCTCACCTGCATCACGGCGACGATGGCGGGCTATGTGCTGGCGAAGAAGCGCTTCCGCGGACGGGCGCTGCTCTTTACGCTGATCGTCTGCGCGATGGCACTGCCCAAGCAGGTCATCCTGATTCCCTTAATCCGGGAGATGAGCACGCTCAAGCTGTATAATACGCTCTGGGGCGTCATTTTCCCGACGGTGGGTTGGCCCTTCGGTGTCTTCCTGATGAAGCAGTTTTCGGAGGGCGTGCCGGTGGAAATGCTGGAGGCCTCCCGCATCGACGGCGCGGGAGAGCTCAGGACCTTCACGCAGATCATCGTGCCGATGGTGAAGCCCGGCATCGGGGCGCTTGCGATCTTCACCTTCATCAGCAGCTGGAATGATTACTTCCTGCAACTGATCATGATGACGAGCACGAGCAACCTGACGATCTCCCTCGGTATCGCAAAGCTGCAGGCGGAGAACGCGACGGACTTCGGTCTCATCATGGCGGGGGCGACGCTCGCCGCCGTGCCGATCCTCACGGTCTTCATCCTCTTCCAGAAATACTTTACGCAGGGCATTGCGATGGGCGCGGTGAAAGGATAATCCGTTTTGATGTCTTTCGCCGAATGGAAGAAACGCATTTTCGGAACGGGCAGCAAGGGCGCAACGCTTTTGCTGCTCTTCTTTTCCCTCTTTGCGGGGCTTGGCGTCACGCTCGGCCGGATTCTCTTTATGACCGGCGAAGGGACGGGCGGTGAACCGCGGAAGCTCGTGCTCACCTCCCTTGCGAGCGGCATTCTCTTCTTTTTCCTGACGCTGCTTTGCACGGCGGTGCTCTCACGGCTTGCACGGGCGCTGTATGTCCTCGCTCCGGAAGAGGAACGGGCGGCACAGCCTCCCGTGTGGCGGCTTTGGCTCATCCTTTTCCTTTCCTGGCTTCCCTGTTATATTGCCTATTTTCCCGCAATCTATTCCTATGACGCGGAGCCGCAGCTTTTCCAGTACACCGGCGCCGCCTTCGACGATCACCATCCGCTCTTCCACACCCTGACTTTGGGCTGGGCCTATGATGCCGGGCAGTGGCTGCAGGCGAAGGGCATCCCGCTCGACGGCATGGCGCTGTATGCGCTGGCGCAGATGCTCGTCCTCTCCTTTGCGCTCGCAAGGCTGGTCGATCTGCTGGGGGCGCTGGGACTGACGAAGCGCGGCCGCACCCTGACGATGCTTTTCTTTGCGCTCTTCCCCCTGCATCCCCTGATGGCGGTGACGACCTCCAAGGACACCTACTTCACCGCCTTTCTTGTACTCTTTTGCGTTTCCTTCACAAGACTTTTGTTCTATGCGGAGGATACCGCCCCGCCTTCCTTCCGCAAGCTCCTTCCTCTGGCCGGCAGCGCCCTCTTCCTTATGCTCTTCCGCAAGAACGGCCTGTATATGCTGCTGGTGCTGCTCTTTGTTTTGCTGATCGTGGTTTTGAAACGACGCAGGGAAAAGCTTTGGCGGATGCTCTTTGCGGCGACGGCGCTTTCGGTCGCGCTCTTTCTTCTGCTTCATGCGCTGCTGATGGCGGCGCTGGACGCCAGACGGGGCGGTGCGGCGGAGGCCTTGAACATTCCTTTGCAGCAGATCGCGCGCACCTATATGAGCAGCCGGGACGCATTGACCGCCGCCGGGGAACTGGAAGAAATCCGCGTGTATGAAAGCGAGGACGGGCTGCGCGGCTACCGCCCCTATATCTCCGATGTCGTCAAACAGGGCTTTGACAATGAGGCCTTCCGCAGGGATCCCGCAGGCTTCCTTTCGCTCTGGGGGAAGCTCCTTTTCCGCTATCCCGGAAGCTACGGCGCGGCCGTTCTCTACCATACGATGGGGGCCTGGTATCCGCTTGATGTCTCGCACACCCTGGTTTACCGCGACTGGTGGCGCAACCGCACGGGCTACTATATTACCAATGCCACGCCCGTCTTTGCGGAGCGCTTCGTCAAAGAGGAAAACCTGCTGCCGCCCCTGCGCAGGGTCTATGAATGGTTTGCGACCGACTGCGTGCAGCTGAGGTTCGTGCCGCTGCAGATTCTCTTCTCGCCCTGGCTGTACCTGACGGGCAGCTTCTTCCTCTTCCTTCTGCTCTGCATACAAAAAAAGAGACGCGCGCTTCTCGTTTTAAGCCCGCATCTCGCCAATCTGTTGATCGTGCTCCTTGGCCCCTGCATCATCGCAAGGTATTTCTATCCCTTTATTGCGCTCTTTCCGCTGATGGTCTGCTTTGCCTGCTCGCCCTATGTCACGGAAACAGTGCCCTTATCTTCGCGCAAAGCGCCTCCGCAAGCGCCCGGTGTGCCTGAGGCGTCAGGTGCATGAAGTCCGCGCCGCCCATCGTAACGCCCTTTGCGGCCCCGGCATCAAAGAATTCACAGTCCAGTAACTCCGCCGTTTTTTGAAAGAGCGCGGCCAGCTGTTCGCTCTTTTTATCACAGTCCCTTCCCATATCCGGACCGATCTCCGTCCCGGCGTATTCCGGCAGGATCGGCGGCGGTGCGACGATCATGATCTTCGCGCCGGGCGCCCAGGCATCCGCCGAGGCGCGCGCCTTTTTCACCAGACGCTCCATCCCCTTCGCGATGTTGGCCGCCGTCGCCGCGAAGCGTTCCTTGGTATCGTTTGTGCCGAGCATGATGATCAGCAGGTCGACCGGTTCATGCGACATCAGGACCGGATGAATTGCTTCGACGGCGTTTAAACCCTCATGCAGCGGGTCTTCGAAACAGGTCGTGCGGCCGGAGAGTCCCTCTTCGATGACATCATAGTCTTCTCCCAGAAGCCCCTGCAGGACGCGCGGCCAGCGTGTCTTCGTGTCAAAGCGCCCTCCGGTCACGTTGTCATAGCCGTGCGTGTTGGAATCCCCGAAGCAAAGAATTGTTTTTTTCATGTCTCCTCCCATTCCTCCTCCTGCAGTGCCTGTTTATTGAGTTTATTCCTGATTCTCAGATCCGTAAAGAAGCGCTTCAGAACGGCGGCGCATGCTTCCTCCAAAACGCCGCGCTCCGTTTCGACCTGATGATTGAAGCGCGGTTCTTCGAGCAGGTTGTAGATGGAGCCGGCGCACCCGGCCTTCGGATTCATCGCGCCGATCACGACGCGCGGAATCCGCGCCTGCACGATCGCACCCGCGCACATCTGACAGGGCTCAAGCGTCACATAGAGCGTGCACTCCTCCAGACGCCAGTCCCCGAGCGCCCTGCTGGCCTTTTTGATCGCCGTCATCTCCGCATGCGACAGCGTCGATTGATCGGTGTTGCGCCGGTTGTAGCCGCGCCCGATCACACGCTCGCCCTTTTCCCTGTCATGAAACACGATCACACAGCCGATCGGTACCTCCCCGATCAGGAGCGCCTTCTTCGCCTGTGTAAGCGCCTGCTTCATGTATTTTTCATCGGCCGTCATACTGTCTCCCCGCGGAACCGTACATTCGCATATCCCTGCCGAGTATAGCACAGGGCGGCAGAAAAATACACTATTTTACACTATTTTCACCAGGCTTCATGGCAAAGCTTCCTTCCGGGCACGAACAAAATGACGTCGACATACCTGCTCCTTAACCCAATGAAAAACAGGGTTAAGGAGCAAAAATATTGCGCTTTCGTTTTTTTCAATATATAATTTGATTAACAAGGATCTGTTGATCGTGACAGACGAAAAGAGGAGCAGAAGAAATGCGGAAGAATCGTGTGGTTGGACGAACTGAGGAAATACGTCTTCTGGAAAAATACTATGCGTCTGATAAATCGGAACTGGTTGCTGTTTACGGAAGGCGACGAGTCGGGAAGACGTATCTGATCGTTGAGACAATGGGAAAACGAATTGATTTTGAGTTTTCCGGTATGTATAAAGTCGCAGCTAAAGTACAGGTACAGGAATTCCAAAAGAAGATTCATAAGTGTGCCAAAACGGAAAATCATAAAGCAAAGGATTGGTTTGAAGCATTTGATAACCTGAAGGAATACCTGTTTTCGTTGAATAAGGAGAAGGTGGTTGTATTTCTTGATGAATTGCCCTGGATGGATGCTGCAAAAAGCAATTTTCTGGCAGCTTTTTCTTCTTTTTGGAATGGTTGGAGAAGCAAAAAAACCCTCCTCAAACTATATGTTTGCGGCTCTGCCACTGCCTGGATGGTGGACAGATTTATAGGGGATAAGGGCGGTTTGTATGGCAGAATCAGCCGGCCGATCTATCTGGCGCCATTTACACTTGGTGAAACAGAACAGTATCTCAATGAAATAAAGAAGATGAAATACGGGAAAAAACTGGTTCTTGATACATATATGATATTTGGCGGTATCCCATACTATCTTGATATGCTGGACAATGATAAGCCGCTGTCGGTGAATGTAGATAATCTTTTCTTTGCAGACGGAGCTCCTTTGGCTACGGAATTTGATTTTCTGTTTCGATCTCTGTTTAAGGAAAGCGCAAATTACAGGAGGGTGATAGCGTTTCTCTCGTCTAAAATGACCGGGCTGACGAGGGAGGAACTATCCGGTGGCTGTCATCTGACCGGCGGTGAGCTGACAAAAATCCTTAATAATCTTGCCTCATGTGATTTTATCAGAAGCTATGCGGCTCCAAAGAAAAAAGAAAGATCAAAAATGTATCAGCTAACAGATATGTTTTCACTGTTCCATTTACGCTTTGTAAAAGCGGATGCCGGTGTGGATGAACATTATTGGACGAATCTGAAAAATACGGGGAAGAAGAATGCGTGGTCGGGATATGCGTTTGAGCAGGCGTGCCTGCAACACATTCCACAGATAAAGATGAAACTTGGAATTTCAGGGATACTGAGCCACGCATATGCATGGAGCCGAAAGGCATTCACTGATGCTGACGGGAATCATTGGAACGGCGGACAGATCGATCTGATCATTGACAGAAACGATGATGTGATGAATTTATGCGAAATGAAGTATTCTAATGATGAATATAGCATAGATTCAAATTATGCCGAGGCAATTCGGAAAAGAATCTCCATGTTCAGGGTGTCGGAAAAGAGTAATAAAGATCTTAGGTGTACATTTATTACCGTAAAAGGGGTCAGAATGAATAAGAACAGCGATGTTGTGGATGATCTGATAACGCTCGACGATCTCTTCATGTAATCATTTTTGCTCCTTAACTCTTCGGGCAGAATCGTTATGGAGCAGAAACTTCTCTTTAACAAAAGAAAACTGGCATCAGGGGGGAAACGGCTATTTTCGGTCAAATGGTAAAAAACGGCTCCGTTCGGAAAATCGGTTCGGGACGCGGAACACGGTATCTGAAATGCACCTGACGCGGCACATTTCAGCCAGCGGAATTCTCAAAAGGAATGCGAATCGTAACGATGGTGCCCTTCCCGGGAGTACTGATACAACTTAGTCCATAGCATTCCCCATAGGCAAGATGCAGACGTTCGTTTATATTTCGGATGCCGTAACCTCCCCTCGACGAACCGTTATCATCGTAAGACATGAAATAACGCGAAACCTCTTCCTGCCTCATCCCCACACCGTCATCTTCTACACTAATCAGGATGTCACCATCCTCTCTTTTTCCGGATACAATGATCGTTCCACAGGAGGCCTCTTTCTCAAATATCCCGTGTATCATGGCGTTTTCGATCAATGGTTGGAGCACTATCTTTATGATGCTTTGCTCTTCAATTTCTCTCTCTATTCTCCAGGAAACACAAACCTGACCGGTAAAGCGGATATTCTGGATTTCAACATAGGCTTTGGCATGGGCGATTTCGTCACGGATCGGGATACGGTCTGAGCCCTTGCTCAGGGATATCCTGTAAAAGGAGGCCAGAGCGCTCACCATCTCGCGTATTTTCGGACTGTCGGTTTCAAAAGCGAGAGAATGGATGGTATCCAGGGTGTTATACAGAAAATGGGGATTAATCTGCGCCTGCAAGGCCCTCAGTTCAAGATTTTTAATCTCCATGCCCTGCCGTACCTGCTCCTCCATAAGATGCTGCAAATTCACCATCATGCGATTAAAGTGCTCGATCAACTGCCCGACCTCATCTTTGCTTGGAGTAAGCGGCCTGACATTCATTCTGCCCTCCTCTACCATCTGCATTCTGCCGGAAAGCGCACGCATCCTTCTGGTAAGGAGATTGCTGATAATGACCGCAAACGATAATGCTACCAGGACGAGCAGACCTGCTATCAGCAGCATTTCGTTTCGCAATCGCACACCGGGTGATATGATCTCTTCCTCAGGTATGACAGCCACAAGATACCATCCGGTGTCATCGACTTCTGTATAATATACAAAACAGGATTCTCCATGGATTTCTGCTTCCTGCCAGTCATCTGCGGGCTGTCCGGTGATCGCAGAAATATCCACCGATGACAATGACAAGGATCTTGTCCCGCCGTCAGACAGCAAAACATCATTTTCATCTGTCAAAAGAACCATTCCTTGTTCTGTTACAGAAGAGCCGTGCAGAGCATCCAGCATATCCCGATAGGACACGTCCACGCGAAGTACCGCAAGAGGAGTATTGATCGCCCGGGGGTGATAGAGCATCCGCATGCAGGAAAAAGTGGCATCCTCCGATTCCACAAAATCCCTTGGTGAAAACCACAGGTGTGTGTTTTGCTCGTTAAACAGAGAAAAACGGGGCAACGCGGAAATATCCTCCAGGGATTGCAGGATCTGTCCCTTTCCGTAAGAAATCACATCAGTGTCAATATAGAGCCGGATTCTGCTAATGCCGGTCAATACTTCCAGGTTTTCAAACTCAACCGACAATGAACGACTGTCTTCAAGCTGGTGAACAAAGGAATAATCCGGCGCATCGGGCTGGGCGATCCGGTAAACTGCATCGTTATATACCAACAGAGAAATCACATCAGATGCGTTCTTTGCACGTGCACTAACCGCAACGACTGTATCATGGAAGGCTTTGTAGGCGGCAGACAGAGTCTGTGTGCGCAATGTCTCAGATATTCTGTTCGTTGTGTAAAAGGCAAAAACGCCAAAGGGGAGAAGCAGCAACACGGAAAACAATACAAACAATTTTGCACGCAAACTGGTGTTTTTTGCAAGATTTTCTGCTGCGAACCAGATTCTATGCGTCATGCCGTCTTTCCCTGTACTGTCTCGGGGAAACGCCCGTTTCTCGCGTGAAAAGTTTTGTAAAGTACTTCCCGTCACGATAACCGACTTGTTCGCCGACTTGATAGAGCTTCAGGTCAGTTTCCGCCAGCAGTCTTTTTGCTTCTTCCATCCTCAGTGCAGTCAGCGTCGCATTGATAGTAGTATTGGTCTTTTGCTTATAGACGGTGCTTAAATAACTTTGGTTGAAGTTCAAGTGCCTTGCGATATCCTGAATGGAAAGATCAGGTTCCCGGAAATGCGCAGCGAGATAGTCCTGTATTTTTCCTGCCGGGTCTGCCGCCGTGGTTTCGATTTCCATAAAAAGGGATCTGGTCAGACTCTGAATGCTTTCACATAGAACAGAGAACTGGCGGATGCCGGAAATTCTGTGTAGTAATGCTGCACTGTTTTGCGCCGTCTGTCCGGCACCGTTCAGTTCAGCCGCCTTCTCGACTTGCATCGTGATTCTGCCAAAGATCCCGCGCAGATAATCGGGATCTGTTCCTTCGCAACACTTCATTTCCTCACACCACTGACGCAAGACAGAAAGCGCTTGATTACACTCCTTTTGTTTTATGGCATCCGCAAAAATCTGCAGTGACTGTTTGGAAAATTCATAAACAGTATTATTCAGAGGCGAGTCTTCATATCTGTTACGAAAGAAAAAAACCGTATCCTTCTTTTCACTATGCTCCTGTCTGCAACGTTCTACAACTGTGCGCAGTAGCTCCGAAATCTCCTCCGGATGCAGTGGTTTTTCGATGTAACCATCCACATGCAGATGAATAGCATCCTTCAGATAGGCCTTGTCTGTATATCCGCTCAGAAAAATAAGATGAGAGGGCCATTCACTTTCCCTCAAAAGGCGCGCAAACTCAATCCCGTCCATGTGCGGCATCTTAATATCACTGATAATAATATCAGGACGATGCAGCTTCACCAGCTCGAAGGCCTGTCTGCCGTCCGATGCTTCATATAAAGTCCGAATTCCCAGTTCTTCCCACGGAATGACTTTTTTTAGCGTGTTCCTGGCCAGTTTTTCATCATCTACAATCAGCGCCGATATCATGAATCTATTTTAATGGATTTCCCTAAAAAATGTCTACTTTTCCGAAAAATGTTCCGTTGTGTCAAAAAAACCAGTTTTGTTATCATTAGAGTCAGGAAGGTGGCCGATGAAACAAAGACTACTTTTGAAGGATCTGAAAAAAAATCGGACCAAATGGTTTATGATCCTGCCTGCTGCGGTCGTAGTGATTCTGATGTGCTATATCCCTATGTCCGGCATTGTTCTTGCATTCAAGGAATTTAATTATCACGATGGTATCTTCGGCAGTCCTTGGGCGGGTTTCAAGAACTTCTTATTCTTCTTTAAAAGCGGCAAAGCATGGTCGGTCACACGAAATACCATTCTCTACAACATTGCATTTTTAACGGTGAATACTATTTTGCAGGTTTCCGTCGCCATCGTACTGTCCGAAATCAACAGGAAACGGTTTAAAAAGGTGACGCAATCGGTGATGTTCCTGCCCTACTTCATTTCCTGGGTTGTAGTCGGAGCGTTTATCTACAATCTGTTCAATTACGAATTCGGCGCCATCAACACCTTCCTGAAACAGGTAGGAGCGGGCACCGTCGACGTATATTCAAACCCGAAAGCCTGGATACCGATTCTGATTCTCGTCAGTCTCTTCAAAAACATTGGTTACGGAACGGTCATGTATCTTGCAAGCGTTATAAATATTGATCCTCAACTGTACGAGGCGGCAGATGTGGACGGTGCCACGATCTGGCAAAAAATCCGTCATATCACCCTGCCGGGTATCCGCCCGACAATGATCATCCTGATCCTTCTCTCCATCGGTACCATTATGAAGGGGGATTTCCAGATGTTTTGGCAGGTTACAGGAAACAATCCCATGACACTCGGAGTAACAGACGTGATTGATACCTATGTGACAAGAAGTCTGATGTATATGCAGGAGTTTGGCATGACAAGCGCCGCAGGACTCTACCAGTCAGTATTTTCCTTTATCCTGATTCTTCTCGCCAACTATGCCGTCAAGAAGGTCGAGCCGGATTATACGCTGTTTTAAGGAGCATACATGCAGACAAAGAGAAAGAAAAAAAGAATCTCTGATAAAACCGTCTTCTTTGCTTTGGGCTATGGTCTGATTCTCCTTCTGACGGTCTTTTGTCTGTTGCCGTTTCTGCTGATTCTCTCGGGATCTTTTACGGAGCAGTCCTCTCTGTTGACGGACGGTTACCGGCTGATCCCGAAGGTTTTCTCCCTGGAGGCCTACCGGTTTCTGTTCCGTGTGCCAGGAGACATGCTCAGGGCCTATGGGGTGACGATCTTTGTCACCTTTACGGGAACGGTCTCAAGTCTTTTTATCACGAGCATGGCAGCTTTTGTGCTTGCAAATAAGAGTTTTCGTTACCGCAATGTCGTGTCATTCTTTTTCTATTTCACAACCGTTTTCGGCGGAGGACTTGTGCCGTGGTACATTTTTAACATCAAGTACCTGCACTTCAAAAACAATTATATCTCACTTCTACTCCCGCTGATGGTGAATGCCACCTATTTGCTGATCCTTAAGAGCTATATGAAAAACATCCCGGACGAAGTGTATGAATCCGCAAAACTGGACGGCGCCGGAGACTGGACCATATACTGGAGAATCGCACTCCCTTTAAGCAAGGCCGGGCTGGCCACAGTCGGCTTGTTTACCGCCCTTGCCTACTGGAACGACTGGTATGATGCCATGCTGTTTATCGATGATGCAAAAATGTATCCGCTGCAATACTATCTTAATGATATTTTAAATAAAAGTCAGGGAATGGCTGCGGCTGCAGCACAGGCCGGGATCCCTGCAGCACAGATCCCGACAGAACCCGTGAAACTCGCCATGACCGTAATCGCAACGGGACCCATCATTTTATTGTATCCGTTTTTGCAGAAGTATTTTGTAAAGGGCGTTACCATCGGTGCGGTCAAAGGTTGACATACCGGTGAAAAATGTATTCCTCATCCGGGCTTTCATGTTATTTTCCCGGATGAGAACAACGAAACAAAGGAGGAAACAAGACATGAAGAAGTGGAAACAGATTCTTTCCTGTGCGCTGACAGCCATCCTGGTGACGGGGGCGCTCACTGCCTGTACGGGCGGTGGCACCGCGGGCACATCCGCGTCCGGATCAGACACGCCCGCATCGGCAACTTCCACGCCTGTAGAAAGCGTTTCATCTGCAGAAAGCGCTCCGGCACTGGAAGAGGTCGTGCTGACCATGTATCTGTTGGGCGACAGGACGCCGGATTTTGATATGGTCTTTGATCAGATCAATGAGAAGATGAAAGAAAAAATCAATGCTACGCTTGACGTTAAATTTCTGGGTTGGGGCGAATATGAGCAGAAGTATCCGCTGCTCTTTGCCTCAGGAGAGGATTTCGATCTGATCTACTCCGCTGACTGGGCAATGTATAATTCTCAGGCAAGTAAGCAGGGATTCTATGAAATCACACAGGACATGTTGAATACCTACGCGCCACTGACAGCAGCCAGCATTTATGAGGACGCATGGGAACAGTCCAAGGTCGACGGCAAGGTATATATGTTGCCAATGAACTACAAGGAACTGACTGCATATGTCTTCTTTGTCAGGGGGGATCTGATGGAAAAATACGGTATCGACAAGGTAGAATCCATTGACGATATCGAAACCTATTTGCAAGCGATTGCGGATAACGAACCCGGCATGATTCCGCTCGATGTAGGGTCTGACTTTGATGCACGATTCCTGTATGATCTGTTCTGGCAGGCAGAAACCGCCGGACGTCTGGAAAAAGTAAACCCGCAGCAACTGATGAGTTATATTGCAACCGGTGACGATTCGGCAACCGTCTTCAACGAGACAGAAGACCCTGCATTCCTTTCTACAGTCGAAAAACTTAAGGAATGGAAAGACAGGGGGTTCTGGAGCAAGAGCGCAGTCGTGAACACGCAAAACAATCGCGAGAGCTTCGCTGCAGGGAAGAGCGCGACGGCACTGATGAACATTAATAATGCGAAAGCAGATTATACAACTCTGACACAGGCGCACCCCGAATGGGATATCCGTGTTGTAGACGCACAGGGAACGGCACCAGCCATTGTTCAATCCTACCTGGCAAACGGGATGTGTATCTTCTCAAAATCCAAAAACCCGGAACGGGCACTGATGGCGCTCGACCTGATGCGTAACGATGAGGAAATACATGACCTGTTCAGTTACGGTATTGAGGGGGTACATTACAACAACCTCGGCGACGGAAAAATTGAACTGACGGATGCCAATGAGAACTACCCCTACGACGGAAACTGTAACTGGGGAATTCGCAACGACGCATATTGGAAATCTATCGCGGGTGGCATTCCCAATTATGACGAACTGTATGACAACTGGATCAAAACCGCCAAAGGCAGCGAATACCAGGCCTTCACTTTCAACAACGAATCCGTTCGAAATGAGGTCGCAGCCATGGGTGAGATCTACACAACGGATATGAAGCTGCTTTACCTTGGATTTGCAGAAAACCCGGAACAGGACATTGCAAACGTTCAGACCAAGTTGAATGCTGCGGGAATGCAGGCAGTATATGATGAAATGACAAGACAGGCCAAAGAATGGCATGATTCTATCAAGTAAAAAACCACGGTTACCTGGGACACGGTAGCAAGCATTAGGAGGATTAAAGGATGCGGCGCATTGTTAAAAGCGCCGCATCCTTAAACAGACAATGACAGAATACAGCGCATTTCTTGTTCACAGCCTGGAAAAAGTATTACCGGATATGGAACCACAACGAATAGAAAGCCCTGTACTCTTAGGGTTTTTAAATGAGACTTTATCTGTTCAGATCGCTTACAGTTGTATTAACGACGACTTCTGTGAGAGTGATACGGATCTGTGGATAGAAATTGATTCAGCTCTTTCAAATAGCATTCGTTTCAGATATGTTGGCTTGGTCCCCTGCAATTATCCATGCCACGGGACTACTGACGATAATTATCTAAGCACAAAACCCGGACTATTCCCCGACCTTCTTGTTCCGGTAAAACAATCCGAGCATTTAAAGGCAATACCTTCACAGTGGAGAAGTGTCTGGGTTGACATAACAGCTCCCGCCGGAATTCACAACATCTCTTTGGTAGTTTCATGCCGACAGGGCGAAATCGCACGTTTACATTTAACTGCAAACGTCTCAGAAAAAGAGCTCCCGAAACAAACGCTGATTCATACAGAATGGTTTCATGCGGATTGTCTTGCAGATTATTATCAGGTGCCGGTATTTAGCGAAGCACATTGGCAAATAATAGATAATTACATCACATCAGCAGTATCGCACGGTATTAATATGCTTCTCACACCGGTTTTTACTCCCCCTTTGGACACTGCAGTCGGCGGCGAAAGAACAACTGTACAGCTGATCAAAATATCATATGAGCAAGGCGTTTATCAGTTTGATTTCTCGCCACTTGAAAGATGGATCGCAATTTGTGAAAAAAGAGGGATTGAGTATTTAGAAATAGCGCATCTGTTTTCTCAATGGGGTGCCGTGTATGCGCCAAAGATTGTTGTTTGCGTAAACGGACAGGAAAAGAGTCTTTTCGGTTGGCACACTTCCGCTGTAAGTAAAGAATACGTTTCTTTTCTCCATGTGTTCCTGCCGGCATTAAAGCAATTCTTAAGAGAATGCGGATGGCTCAATAAAACTTTCTTTCATATTTCTGACGAGCCCCATATGAAAGAGATCGAAACGTACTTAGCTGCAAAACGGGAAGTTGAGCACCTCTTGTCAGATTGCAAGGTTATAGACGCCATCAGTGACTATGACGTGTTTTGTAAGGGGGTAACAAACCACCCGATTGTAAGCGTCGATCATATTCATGATTTTATTGAGGCGGGAGTACGTCCATTATGGGCTTATTATTGTACTATACAGGCGATTCATGTTCCAAATCGTTTTATGGCAATGCCCGCCACAAGAAATCGTATTCTGGGAGTGCTGTTATATTACTACAATATTGATGGTTTTCTCCATTGGGGTTTTAACTTTTATAATTCAAGACTGTCTTTTCGCCACATAAATCCATACATAGTAACCGATGCGGATGAGTCATTCCCTTCCGGAGATCCATTTCTTGTCTATCCCGCATCAAATGGCACCGCATATGAATCGTTACGAGGAGTCATTCTCAAACAGGCTCTATGCGATCTGAGAGCCCTTCAGCTGTGTGAAAGAACTGTTGGAAGGAGCGCAGTGATTCATACATTAGATTCGCTTTTTGGTAGAAAGATGAGTTTTTCAGATTATCCTCATGATACGACATTTTTTGACGATCTTAGAAGGCAGATTCATAGCCTTGTATGAGTTTATTGATTTTTGCAAAAACACGAACTAACAGGAGGCGGCGATGAAAAAAAGTGTGAGAAGATGTTTTATTTCTTTGATTATGGTTTGTATTCTTTTGTTAGACAAAAGAGCCTGTACATGGGGGGTTATGTATGCAGAAGCGGCTGAGCAAGTCTCATATGCCAACATCAGGGTATCCCATATAAGCGATACCCTCACAAAGCCATATCGTATGGGCGTAAATCTTGAAATGTCCATGATCAGCGATGAAATGTGGACGGAAAACGGACATTGGATGGAACAGACTTTCGACAACAGCGGTATCAAAATCATGCGTTGGGGGTATGATGCATGGGTATTTGATTGGGAAACGGAATCTCCTATTCTTGATAACTACCAGGGGGGAAATAATACAAAGGATGACGAGGGAAGTTTTGGCCTTCGTGAGTTTCTCGTCTTTTGCAAAAAACATGATATTATTCCTTTGGTGGATATTCCGATTGAGTCCTATGATCATCGTGCAGAAAGCGCACAGACAACCGGTCCGGAGTCCCTCGAAAGAGTCAAGCGTTTAGCGCATAACATGGCAACATATCTGAACGAGTGTGGGTTTGATGAAGTTTATTTCGACATGGGAAACGAACCCTGGTCTTATGTGAGTTGTCAATACGGGGGGATTCCTGCAACCACATATGGCGCACTTTTCCCTGACTTCTATGAGATAATCAAGTCCGTTAATCCGAATTATAAATTATTGCTGGTACATGAAGGCGGGGCTGCCGCCTGGAATAATGCTGCGGAAGCGGCGACACAGGGATTCTATGATGGCGTGGATGATCATCAGTATCCAAGGCCTAATGGCTGGACCAATTATTACAACAAAAATGATGACAGTATTTTTTCAAATGGTGTTAGCGGGAATACACCTGCAGACAAGATCAAGATTTTAGGGGAATGCAATCTTCCATGGCCAAATTTTCCGGCATACAGTTATACCCTTGGCTCCTCCATTGCGTTGCTAAATGGTTTTTTAGATCTTGCATACGACGACTATTATTCCGGGATTATAACATGGCCGTCTCACTGGCCAACCAGCAACACAACCGCAAATGTAGGGAGCGCTTCATTGCCCGTCGGATGGTTCGACACGGATGCATGGTATTATCATAAAGATACTGTGCGTTTAAGTGGCCCTGCATTAGCCGAAATGATAGCCGGCCAAAGTGTGATGGATAAAGCCGTATGGATTTATAGTGATAATGCCAAGGTCAGAGTGTTTGCTTATACTAACACAGACGAAAGTGTTTTGAAGGTTGTTGTCCTGAACAAAGAAAAAAGCGATCGCTTAAATTTGAATATCTCACTTCCAAGACAGTACAACGCTGTAAACGCCATGGTTTTGCACGGAACAAGAAATCCGTCCACAAACTCAGCGGCAGAGGATAGCGCCCCTGTATATGAGAGTCACCTTGATGGTAATCATGCGCTCGACTCGCTTTCATTCTCTGATTCGATTACATATGGAGAATGTGCTGTCATCTATACGTTCTTTAATGACAATACCTCATCGCTTGGCTCGTTTGACTTTACCTCTGTTGAATCGAATGCCCTGGTTGGAACATCGCACACCTTTAAGTGGGGAATGTCTGATAATGCTACAAACTACCACCTTGTTATTTCGGAGAATAGTACATTAGAATCCCCGGAAATCGATGTATATACTGCCGGCAAAACCCATTTTCAACCATCTACGGATTTGAGGTCGGGTACAGACTACTATTGTAAGGTTACAGCATTAAATTCCGCAGGAACCATAGACAATATAAGCGGTGTAATGCATTTCAGAACATGCCCGGACAGGATACTTGTCAATGACACAATAACGGATAATACAAAGGATGCGTACTGGGAGTATTCTGGCAATTGGAGACATCAGGCTTACCTTGGATGTTTGTATGGCGATGATCATGTCAGTCGTACCGCAGGTTCTTCGGCAACGCTCCATTTTAACGGTGCACAGGCAAGAATATACGGTGTCAAGGGCGATTGGTGCGGGAAAGCGGATGTCTTTATAGATGGTACATTGTATACAACGCTGGATTTTTATAGGAAAAATCCTGTTGCACAGCCTACCGCTCTTCCGACGCAAGACATGCTTTTTGACACAGGATTTTTAGGACATGGACAGCACAGCATCACCATCACTGTGCGTTCCGACAAAAATGATGCAATCAGCGGAGAGGCTTATATTGAATTGGATTATGCACAGATCTATGCGTCGGCAGACGAGGTGATTCAATATCATGCGGCTGCACCTGTCCTTGATCTGGATCTTCCGGAAACGGTTCGCTTGTTTGAAGGAAACAACCATTCCCTATGCGTCGAATGCGCCGGAACCGGGAATTATAGTTATGAGTGGTACCACGACGACAGATTGATTGCCGTCACAGCAGAAAATGTATATTTTCTGACCAATGTAACGCAGCAGGATGGCGGTAGCTACTATGTGAGAATAACAAATGAATCAAACGGTATTACAAAAACAGTAAAGTCCTCTGCCTGTTATGTTGAAATCAGCGAAGCTTCACCGCTGGAATCGTTTTTGCAGGAGGCATACGATCGCGGATTCTGTTATACGTATCAGGATGAAGCAACCATTTTTGATGGTACAAGAATCGAAAACGGAACGACAGAAGACATGCTCAGATTAAAAACGAGCAACGAAGGAACATTACTTGTACGATACAAAACCAATTCACCGGGAAGCCAGGTAATCTTTGCCGCAGGAAACAACCATAATACAAATGGATACGGCGCCATTCTTGTTAACAATGTCCCGAATGTAAGAAAGCAGCGCATTGACTTTCCGAATGGCATGTTTGCAAACCTGCGCGGAACGACGAATAACGGCGAATGGCATACTTTTTTATATAGTGTTGATGCTACAAGTCTGCCAGACACAACCGCAAAAACAGTAACAAGTTTTGACGGGAATAGCGATACGCAATTTCCAAATTACGCATCATGGTATAATGCGAATCCGATAATTAACAACATACAGTTTATTCAAATAGGAGGGGTAAACGGGGTGCTCGCAAACTCCGGAAATAATACTGGTTTTAACGGGGAGATTGCATTTGTCGCATTTGTTCCACGATTTGTATCTCAGGAGGAGGCGGCGCTTTTAACCGCACAATAAACTCTTGTATGCCCGGAAATCGTATGATATACTGATCTTAGTCAGTGTTAGTCAGATTGATGGGGGCGGTTATGACGCAGGTGAATATGCTGGAAGCGAAAACCAACCTGTCCAGACTTGTCGCGATGCTGGAAAACGGTGAAGAAAACGTAATCTATGTGGCACGCAACGGAAAACCGGTCGTGCAGATGACACTTTCCGGAGGGGAGGTTCCCGTGCGCCGTCTGGGCGTCGCAAAAGGCGTATTCACATGTCCGAAGGAGTTTGATGCGTGGGACGATGAGATTTCTGACATGTTTGAGGGAATCTGATGAGATTACTGTTGGATACACATGTCCTTTTATGGGCCGTGACAGATGACCCCATGTTGCCTGCGGAAGCGGCAAAGCTCATTCTTGCACCCGGAAACCAGGTTTATTACAGTATCATCTCCCTCTGGGAAACCGAGTTGAAGCGGATTGCACACCCAAAACAACTGACCGTGACAGCGGAACGTTTAAAAGCATTTTGCGACATGTCCGGTTTTACGCTATCCGGTCTGAGCGAGGAAGCTGTCTTTCATCTGTCTGCCTTAAAGCGAAAAAAGGGCGCAGGCATGCATAAAGACCCTTTTGACCGGATGCTGGTCTCTCATGCGATTGTAAAAGACCTGACCATTCTGACGCACGATAAAAGGATTGCGGAATACCGGGCCGTAAAAGTGAAACTTGTCTGAAAACCGGAGCTGACAGTTTTTAAACGGAGGTTCTATCACATGATTTACGACAAAATCTCACGCATCACGCACTACAAAGGAATGCATCCGCATCTCGATCCCGCCATCGACTATATTGCGGCGCACGCGGGCGATCTGCCAAAGGAACATCTGGAATTAAAGGGGACGGATGTTTATTCCAACACATTCCAATACGACACGGTGCCGGATGACGAATCTTTCTTTGAGGCGCATCGGGCATATGCGGATATTCATCTGATGCTCTCCGGCACAGAGCGCATCGCCGTATCGCATATCTCCGTTCTGGAAGAAGAGGAAGCGCATCCGGAGGATGATTTCTGGAAGATGGGCGGCAAAGAAGAGGTTTCTGTCGTCCTCGACGAGTCTTCTTTTCTGATCGTACTGCCGGAGGAGGCGCACAAGCTGAAGATGATCACGGACGGCGCACCCGCCCCGGTGACGAAATGCGTGTTTAAGATTAAGATGGCTTAGTTTCCCTGCGGGAGGATGCAGGAATGCAATATGCCGTAAATAATATGAGGTTCAACTTCCTCTATATCGATACCTATTCCTTTAACAAGGACTGGGTTTTTCTGGAGGCAGTCGCGCCGTACAGTATGCTGCGCTATATTGAAAAAGGCAGTGGTACATTCTTTATTGACGGCGAAGAAATTCGCGCGGAAAAAGACTGCATTGCCTATATTCCGCAAGGCAGCCGCCTCTCCTGCTATGCAAACACGGATCACTTTGTCTTTACCAGCATCCGCTTTACCACTACCGTCAGTTTTGGCGGCGGTGACTTTCTGGCAGATTATTACCGGATGCCGAAGCGAATGGAAGCCCTGGATGAAAAACAATATTTTGATCAGATTTTTTACTGGGTGCGGCATGAGGAAACGGCACGGATGTTTCTGGTGCGCGGCAATCTCGAGATCCTGATCGGCACACTGATTTCCAGGCATTGCAGCGATTTATCGGAGGAGGAGGAAAGAGAAAACCGTGCAGCGCACTTTGATCCGCGGTGGAGGGAATATGTAAACCTGTCTGACAACCTTCTGGATCCGCGCATTCAACGGGTAACCGATTATATCACCTTTCATCCGACGGATAAGTATACCCCGCAATCTCTTGCGGATATGGCCCAGCTGAGTAAACAGCGTTTCAGTTCCCTGTTTAAGCAACAGATCGGAAAACCGCCCATGACGTATATCCGGGAATTGAAGCTTGGAATCGCCAGAAAGCTTCTTGTGTCTGATGAGGCCGTCAGTGACATCGCCTATGAGGTCGGTTACGGGGATCCGAATTATTTTATCCGGGAGTTTAAGAGCCTCTTCGGATACACCCCCAGGCAGTATCGCAAAGTATCACAGGGCAGCACAGGCGATGCCTGATATGCGCTCTCGTTTTATAAGCGTATTGTGCTATAAATGAGTTTATCTTCTTTGCTTTTTCTTTTTACAACCGACAATAAGCGTTGTTTTTTGCATCTTTCAAAATCGCACGAAGCGGTTTTATTCGGAGCGTAATGTGCTATTATTGCTTTTTCAATCTGTAGAAATCTTATAAAAATACGTTTTATAATGATAGCATCGTGGTCATTTTTTACAAAATCCATAAGGAGGACAGCATGAAAAAGAGAATCAGCGTTATTCTGATGACAGCAATGCTGACAGCAGCTCTTGCGGCCTGTTCGTCAGGCACGGGCAGCGGAACATCCCAAAGTGATGCCGCGGCCTCACAGGCGGATACCGCCGCATCCGTGGCGGCAGACACATCAGCAACCGCCGAAACGACGGATGCCGGAGAAACGGAACAGCCTGCAGAGTCGGAACTGGAGGGAGAAATCACCTTCTGGCATTCCTTTACACAGGGACCTCGTCTGGAAAACATTCAGGCAGCGGCAGATGCATTTATGACGGATCATCCCAAGGTGAAGATCAATATCGAGACCTATTCCTGGGGTGACTTTTACACGAAATGGACAACCGGCCTTGCTTCCGGCAATGTCCCAGACATGAGTACGGCGCGCGCTGGCGAGGTGGTCGAAATGATCAACGCGGATGCTATTATACCCCTGGATGATCTGATCGACAGTATTGGTCGTGACCGCTTCTATGAGTCTCCGATTCAGGAAATGACCTATACCGACGGGCAGTGTTATGCAGTGCCGATCTATTCTCACGCTTATGTCATGTGGTATCGGAAAGACCTTCTGGAAAAGTACAACTTGGATGTACCCAAGACCTGGGAAGAGTTTAATGCTGCGGCAACGGCCATCACGGAAGGAGAAAACGGCGAAGTTTACGGTTGCTCTGTACCGATGGGAACGAACGACAACTATGCGACAAGCTTTCTGGATGTATATGTAGGCAGTGCGCGCGAGTCCCTGCTCACGCAGGATCGCAAGCCGAACCTGACCAGCCAGACTGCACTGGACGGAATACAGTTCTGGGTGGATATGTACCACAACAATTCACCTGCAGACTCCATTAACTTTAATACCCTGGATCAGGCAACCCTGTATTATCAGGGAAAGAACGCATTTGACTTCAACTCCGGATTCCATATCGGCGGCGTAGAATCCAACACGCCGGATCTGCTTGACTACATTGACTGTGCACCGATCCCGACCCCTTCCGGCGACGGCAATCCTGATTACATTGTCAACAACATGCCCATGGTTGTCTGGAAGAATTCCGAACATCCGGAAATCTGCAAGGCCTTTATCGAGTATTTTTACTCGCCTGACAGATACATTCCGTTCCTGCATTCAGTACCTGTCGGCATGATGCCTGCGCTAAAGGAAATCACCAATGATCCTGCTTTCCTGGAAAACGACACCATCAAAAAATACCAGAACGCCATGGAAACCATCAGTAACGCATTAAGCCACGGAACATATACCGCAATGGAGTACGGTCCCTGCGTGGAAGCAGGTATTTTAGCCAATCAGCGTGTCATTGAAGGCATGTTCCAGGATATCGTACTGAATGGAACGCCTGTAGAAGATGCCGCCGCCGCTGCAGAAGCACAACTGCTTGAACTGTTCTCGGCAGCAGAGTAATATCAGTTTAACTTTAGAAATCTCATCCGGCGGCGGAGACAAGGTGTTTCCGCCGCCATTTCCAAGAGGTATGAACGAATGCCGGTCAAAAGAAAAACGATTTCATCCCTGACAAGCTGGTTGTTTGTCCTGCCTGCATTGCTGGTTGTTGTGCTGTTAATGCTGTATCCCGTGACATCCAGTATCTTTTACAGCTTTACAAATAAAAACCTGATAAAAGCCGATTTCCGGATGATCGGTCTTGACAACTATAAGGCCATTCTGACAGATAATACCTTCTGGACTGCTTTCCTTACTAACCTGAAGTGGACTGCTGCCTCTCTTTTGGGACAGCTATTGATTGGTTTTTCTGCGGCACTTGCACTCAATCGGATAAAAAAAGGAAGCGGTATATACAGAACACTATTAATCATCCCCTGGGCATTTCCATCCATAGTCCTTGCGTTTTCCTGGAAATGGATATTAAACGGCGTTTCCGGTTTTCTTCCGAATTTGCTTGTTAAGCTCGGCATCTGTGATACTACTCCGCAATTCCTGAGTAGCGCTGCACTTGCATTCCCAACGTTAGTCTTTCTCAATATCTGGTTTGGAGCGCCTTTAATGATGGTCAACATTCTGTCCGCGCTACAAACGGTGCCACAGGATCAGTACGAATCTGCAAGAATGGACGGCGCTTCTCCCTTGCAATCATTTGTGCATATCACCTTTCCGCACATCCGGATGGTTGTCGGATTGCTGGTTGTTCTTCGTACCATTTGGGTTTTTAACAGTTTTGACATCATCTACCTGATTACCGGAGGCGGTCCCGGTAGCATTACAAAAACCGTTCCTATTTACGCATATGATACCGGCTGGGGAATGCGGATGCTTGGAAAATCCTCCGCAGTAACTGTTCTGCTGTTATTGTCTTTGTTATTCATCTGTTCCATGTATTTCAAACTGCTGAATCGTTGGGAAAAGGAGAATGCATGATGAAGAGAAGACTTCACTCCCGACGCGGATGGCTTGGCAATACGATCAGTTATGTATATCTTACAGTGCTGGCGATCTTTGCCGTTTTTCCTTTGCTCTGGATCATACTTTCTTCCGTCAAGGAAAAAGGGGAGCTGACGCAGAATCCGACTGCTATTTTGCCGCAGTCGGTCACGTGGGAAAACTTCCGGATTGTGTTTGAACAGCTCAATTTCGGAACAAACATCAAAAACAGTATCATCATCGCCGGCTCCACGACACTGATTGCCATTGTCATCTCCTCCCTTGGTGCCTATGGAGTGGTACGTTTCTTCCCCCGATTCGGAAAGCTGATGACGCGGGTATTGATTACAACATATATGTTTCCTCCAATTCTTCTGGCCGTTCCCTATGCCATCATCATGGGGCGTATTGGTATGATGAATAACCGTGCCGGTCTTGTCATTGTTTATTTGTCGATTTCCGTTCCCTATGCCCTGTGGCTTTTGGTCGGTTTTATACATACGGTTCCCTTGGAAATCGAAGAGGCAGCACGCGTGGACGGTGCAAACAAACTGCAGGTGTTTTACAAGGTTGTATTACCGATTACCGCGCCGGGAATTGTTGCAGTCGCAATATATACATTTATCAATGTCTGGAATGAGTTTTTGTATTCGTTAATTATGATCAACAGCAGTTCAAAGATGACCATTGCTGTTGCGCTACGGTCGCTGACAGGGCAGGAGGTTCTGGATTGGGGGGTGATGATGGCCGCATCTACGATCGTCGTCTTGCCGTCCGTAATCTTCTTTATGCTGATCCAGAAGCGTATTGCAGGTGGGCTTGCTCAGGGCGCAGTAAAATCGTAACATGTCTTACGCTTAAAAAGAAAGGTATGGTAGGTAATATGGAAATTGTCAGATACGGCATCATTGGAACGGGGTATTTCGGTGCAGAACTCGGTCGGATTTTGCGCGAGCAGACAGGTGCCGACGTCGTTGCCGTGCTGGATCCGGAAAACGGAAATAAAATAGCAACTGAATTTGGTTGTGCGGAAGAAAAGGATTTGGAAGCGCTTTGTTCACGAAAAGATATTGATGCTGTCATCGTGGCTTCTCCAAATTTTTTACACAAGGAGCCGGTGCTGTGTGCCGCAAGGCACGGGAAGCATATATTCTGTGAAAAGCCGATTGCCCTGTGCTATGCAGACTGCGATGATATGGTAAAAGCCGCAGAGGAAAACCATGTAATCTTCATGGCGGGGCATGTGATGAATTTCTTCCGCAGTGTGCGACATGCAAAACGGCTGATTTCGGAAGGAAAAATCGGACGGGTGCTGTATGCCCATTCTGCACGCAATGGGTGGGAGGAACCTCAAAAAAGCATCAGTTGGAAAAAAATCCGTGAAAAATCCGGAGGGCATCTCTATCATCACATTCACGAACTGGACTGCATCCAGTTTATCATGGGACACGCCACCGCCGTCACGATGACCGGCGGTAATGTGGCGCATGACGGACCGCAATTCGGAGATGAAGACGATATGTTGTTCCTGTCCCTTGAATTTGGAAACAACACCTATGCTATTTGCGAATACGGTTCCGCCTTCCACTGGCCGGAGCATTATGTACTCATTCAGGGCACCGAGGGTGCCATCCGCATTGATATGTGCAATGTTGGTATGACGGTCAAATGCGCTGACGGAACGGAAGAGCATTATACCGTACACGAGTCGCAGGAAGAGGACGATGACCGCACACATATCTATCACAGTACGGAAATGGACGGTGCCATCCAGTATGGATGTCCGGGAAAGAAACCACCGATGTGGTTGCACAGCATTATGCGTAACGAAATGCAATTCTTCAACAATATCATGCACGGCGCACCAATCCCGGAAGAGTTCAAACCTCTAATGACCGGCGAAGCTGCCCGTGCCGCCATCGCCACCGCCGATGCTGCCACTCTTTCCCTGAAAGAAAACCGCAAGGTCTTCGTATCAGAGATACAAAATTGACACGGGTTGTGGTATAATAATCAGGTAGTTTTTTGTGCAACAAATATTAATTCTGCAAGGGGGATTTTTTTCATGTCCAGCTTATCGTTAAAGGGAATCGGCAAGATCTATCCGAACGGCTTTGAGGCGGTCAAGGATTTCAATCTGGAAATTGAGGATAAGGAGTTTATCATTTTCGTCGGACCGTCCGGCTGCGGCAAATCGACAACACTGCGCATGATCGCGGGCCTGGAGGATATTTCCACCGGGGATCTGTACATTGATGACAAGCTGATGAACGACGTGGAGCCCAAGGACCGCGACATCGCGATGGTCTTCCAGAACTACGCGCTGTATCCGCACATGACCGTGTATCAGAACATGGCTTTCGGCCTGAAGCTCCGCAAGATGCCCAAGGATGAAATTGACCAGAAGGTGAAGGAGGCGGCAAGAATCCTTGATCTGGAAAGTCTCCTGGACCGCAAACCCAAGGCGCTTTCCGGCGGCCAGCGCCAGCGTGTTGCCATGGGCCGCGCGATCGTCCGCAATCCCAAGGTCTTTTTGATGGACGAGCCGCTGTCGAACCTGGACGCGAAGCTGCGCGTGCAGATGCGCACGGAGATCGCGGCGCTGCACCAGCGCCTCGGCACGACCATCATCTACGTCACGCATGACCAGACGGAGGCGATGACGCTGGGCACCCGCATCGTCGTCATGAAGGACGGCGTGGTGCAGCAGGTGGACACGCCGCAGAATCTTTACGACATGCCGGGCAATCTCTTTGTCGCGGGCTTCATGGGGAGCCCGCAGATGAATTTCCTCGATGCGACGGTGCGGCGCGACGGCGATACGGCGGTGCTCGTCGTGGACGGTCATGACATCCGCCTGCCCGCGGAGAAAAGTAAGGCCGTGCTGGACGGCGGATACGAGGGTAAGGACGTGGTCATGGGCATCCGTCCGGAGGACCTCGATGATTCCGAGAGCGCGATCGCGCAGGATTCCGCGGTCTTCACCTCCACAATCAAGGTCTATGAGCTTCTGGGGGCGGAGGTTTTCCTGTATTTCGATATCGGCGGAAAGCCCGTGACGGCACGCGTGGAGGCCTCCACGAAAGCGCGTCCCGGCTCCGAGATCAAGATCGCAATGGATGTGAACAAGATCCATGTCTTTGACAAGGAAACGGAGCAGACGGTCACGAACTGAATCCCGTTTTGATATAAGGAACCAAAAGGCGCTCGACCTGAGCGCCTTTCATTTCATCAAAGCCACAGGAGGTATATGTTGTTATGCGCGATTTAGAGAAGTACAAGGGCGTCATCCCGGCCTTTTATGCCTGCTATGACGCGGAGGGCAGGGTCAGCAGGGAGCGCACGAAGGCACTCACGCGCTACTTCGTGGAGAAGGGCGTGAAGGGTGTCTATGTGAACGGCTCCTCCGGCGAATGCATTTACTTAGGCGTCGAAGAACGCAGGGAAATCCTCGAAGCCGTGATGGAGGAGGCGAAGGGAAAGCTTACCGTGATCTGCCATGTGGCCTGCAACAATACGGCGGATTCCGCTGCGCTGGCGGCCCATGCCGAGGCGCAGGGCGTCGACGCGATCGCGGCGATTCCGCCGATCTATTTTCATCTGCCGGAGCATGCGATCGCGGATTACTGGAACGCGATCAGTGCCGCGGCGCCGAAGACCGATTTCATCATCTACAACATCCCGCAGCTGGCGGGCGTTTCCCTCACGATGCCGCTCTTTAAGAAGATGCGGAAAAACAAAAACGTGATCGGCGTCAAAAACTCCTCCATGCCCATCCAGGACATCCAGATGTTCAAGGCGGAGGGCGGTGCGGACTGCATTATCTTCAACGGTCCGGATGAGCAGTTCGTCGGCGGCCTTGCGATCGGTGCGGAGGGCGCGATCGGCGGCACCTACGGTGTGATGCCGGAGCTGTACCTGCAGCTGGAACGCTTCGTCAAGGAGGGCAAAGCCGCGGAAGCCAGAGAGCTTCAGTATGCCTGCAACGAAATCATCTATAAAATGTGCTCCGGCCACGGCGGCATGTATGCCGTCATCAAGGAGATTCTGCGCATCAACGAAAGCCTTGACATCGGCTCTGTCCGCGCGCCGATGCCCGCGCTGATTGATTCGGATCAGGCGATCGCAAAGGAAGCGGCACAGATGATTGCGGATGCAAAGAAGAAATACGTGAGGGGATAAACATGGATCAGAAAAAATTTCAGGAAGCGCATGCATGGATCAAAGAGGAGCTTGACCGCTGCACAAGCTTCTGGCTCACCCACGGACAGGATAAAGCGCACGGCGGCGTGCTGACCTGCCTCACCCGCGAAGGCGAAGTGTACTCCACGGACAAAAGCGTCTGGATGCAGGGACGCTGCGGCTGGATCTTCTCTTATCTCTGCAGCATCTACGGCAAAAAGGACGAATGGCTTGCCTTTTCCAAAAGCTGCATCGACTTTTTGAACAATCACTGCGTCAATCACGCTGCCGACGACAGGCTGTACTTTACGGTCACAGGCGACGGAAAGCCCCTGCGGCAGCGCCGCTATTATTTCTCGGAAGATTTCTACGCCATGGCGAATGCGGAATATTACGCAAATACCGGCGACGAAGAGGCGCTGCGCCACGCGCGGGACGCCTATGACCGGGTCTGGCGCATCCGTCACGGGGAAGAAAAGGACCCGGTCGGGATGCCGCCGAAGACGGATCCGGAAACAAGACCGATGCGCTCCTTCGGCGATCCGATGATCTGCCTCAATGTAACCAATGTACTGCGCCGCTGTGACGCAGAGCGCGCCACACTGTATGAGGAACGCGCAAAGGCCTGCGTGGACGAGATCCTCCGCTTTCATTACAAGCCGGATTTGAAATGCGTGCTGGAGACGGTTGCGCCGGACGGCACGCCGCTTTTGGACTGCACGGCGGGCCGTGTCATCAATCCCGGCCATGACATCGAGGGCAGCTGGTTCCTCGCGGAACAGGCGAATGCCACGGGCGACAAGGCGCTGCATGAAACGGCGCAGCAGATTTTCAAAAACGCTTTTGAAGCCGGTTGGGACAAGGAATTCGGCGGCCTGCTTTACTTCATCGACTGCAAGGGCTATCCGCCGGAGGCCTATGAGCATGACATGAAGCTCTGGTGGCCGCACAACGAGATCCTGATCGCGAGCCTGCGCTTCTATCTGGACACGAAGGATGATTATTATCTCGACCGCTTTTACCAGACCCTGGATTACTGCAAAACATATTTTGCGGATCCTGCATACGGCGAGTGGTTCGGTTATTTAAGAAGAGACGGCAAACCGACGGAGCCGCCCTGCAAGGGATCAACCTTCAAGGGGCCCTTCCATGTGCCGCGCTCGCTGATCATTTGTGACAGGCTGATGGAGGAAATTGCGGGAGGTGCAAAGGCATGAACAAATACGGAATCGAAGTCGAAGTGAAGCGCGTGCCGGAGCTGGATCCGGACTTTCTGCCCCTCGGGCTGTATCAGAAGGCTTTTCTGGCGTCTGCCGGAACGGCGCATCCCGTCGGCATTGCCGTGGAGCGCGCGGACGGACAGATGTCCGTGCATCATACGTATGTCCACGGCACGGAGGAGATGCGGGAGGCAGACTGTTACTACATCGACCGCCTCGTGAAAACGGCACTCTGGATGAAGGGCGGCTTCCGCGTATACGTCTCCGGCAGCAAAGAGATTTACGAATATCTCAAGGCGGCCTTTGCCGACGGCGGCAGCCGTGATTTTGATTTTCATTTCATGTCCCACATCTTCGAGCATCCCTTCGAGGTGCTGTGGACGGAGAATCTTCCGGCGGAGAAAAACGCACCGCAGAAGATCGGCGGCTTCACGGACGGCAACCGCATCGGCTTTGACGCGGGCGGCTCCGACCGCAAGGTGTCCGCGGTGATCAACGGCGAAAGTGTGTATGACGAAGAGGTCGTCTGGTTTCCGAAGACGAACAGCGATCCGCAGTATCATTACGACGGCATCGTGGAAGCACTCAAAAGCGCGGCAGCGCATCTGCCGCAGGTGGACGCCGTCGGCGTGTCCTCCGCAGGCATCTTCATCAACAACCGCACAATGCGCGCTTCCCTTTTTGCCAAGGTGCCGGAGGAGGTACAACTGGGCGAGAAGGTAAAGGATATTTACATCCGCGCGGTGAAGGACACCTTCGGTGACATCCCGCTGGCGGTCGCCAATGACGGCGATGTCTCGGCGCTGGCCGGTGTCGCGAGCATCGGCGAAAACAATGTCCTCGGCATCGCGATGGGCACAAGCGAAGCGGCGGGCTACGTGGATGCGGCGGGCTGCGTCACGGGCTGGCTCAACGAACTGGCCTTTGTGCCGGTGGACTGCAACGCGGAGGCCATGGAGGACGAGTGGTCCCATGACATCGGCTGCGGCGTCAAATACTTTTCGCAGGACGGCGTGATCAAGCTCGCGCCCCGCGCGGGGATTGCACTCGATGACGCCCTCTCCCCGGCGGAGAAGCTGAAGGTGGTGCAGAAGCGCATGGAGGAGGGAGATTCCGCCGCCGCAAAGGTCTATGAGAGCATCGGCGTGTACCTCGGACATACGCTCGCGTATTATTACAGCCTGTACGGCATGAAGCATGTGCTGCTGCTCGGGCGTGTCATGAGCGGCAAGGGCGGTGACCTCATCCTTGCCACCTGCAAAAAGGTACTGTCGGAAGAATATCCGGAGGCAGCGGCGCAGGTCTTCCCGGCGCTCCCGGACGAGAAGTTCCGCAGGGTCGGACAGTCGGCCGCGGCCGCCGGCCTGCCGGCGCTGCAATAGGAGGTGAACATGAAAATAACAAACGCAAAAGTCTTCTTAAACGGCCGTTTCATCGAGGGCGGCGTGGAATTTGACGGGAAAATCCTTTCCGCGGGCACACATGTGACCGGCAAGGGCGATGTGGACGCGGAGGGCGCCTACCTCATCCCCGGCCTCATCGACGTGCACACGCATGCCGCGATGAACGCGGACACCTCCGACGGCGACACGGAGGGCGTCGTGAAGATGGGCAGGTATTACGCCGCGGAGGGCGTCACCAGCTGGTGCCCGACGACGATGACCCTGAAGGAGCCGGAGCTGACGAAGGCCTGTGAAAGCGTCCGCGCCTATAGGCGTCCCGCGGACGGGGCCAAGGTTGCGGGCATTCACCTGGAGGGCCCCTTCATCGCCTATGAAAAGCGCGGCGCACAGAATCCGGATAACATTTCCCTGCCCGATGCGGGAATGTTCCACCGCTTAAACGAAGCGAGCGGCGGGATGGTAAGGCTCATCACGATGGCCGCGGAGGTGGACGGTGCCGTGGATTTCATCAGAGAGGTCTCCCCGGTCGCAGCGGTTTCCATCGGTCATACCACGGCGGATTACGATACGGCCATGCGGGCCTTCGATGCCGGCGCTTCCCACGCGACGCATCTCTTCAACGCGATGCCGCCCTTAGGCCACCGGGAACCCGGCGTCGTGGCTGCCGCCTTTGACGCGGGCGCCAATGTGGAGATGATCACGGACGGCTACCACATCCATCCCGCCGTCATCCGCATGACCGCAAGGCTCTTCGGCGACCGCTTCGTCATGATCTCCGATTCCCTGCGCTGCGCCGGAATGCCGGACGGGGATTATGAGCTTGGCGGCCAGATGATCACGATGAAGGATTCCAAGGCCACGCTCAAGGGCAGTGATACGATCGCCGGCAGCTCCATCCATCTCATGGAGGGCTTACGCCGCACGGTTTCCTTCGGCGTACCGCTCGAAGCCGCCGTCACGGCCGCCACCTTCTCCGCCGCCCGCGCGATCCGCATGGAAAAAGAAATCGGCTCCATTGCGCGGGGCAAGGCAGCCGATCTCGTTCTTCTGGATAAAGACCTACAGGTCAAAGCCGTTTACATCGACGGTAAGAAGATTTAAGCAATTCCGCTTCCGGCGGGGACATCCTTTTCGGGACTGAGCAACACCAGGGTTCCGTCGGGTGCCTCCGCCGAGAGGATCATGCCCTCCGACTGCAAGCCCGCGAGTGTCGCGGGTTTTAAATTCACCAGCACACAGACCTTTTTCCCGACCATCTCCTGCGGCGTGTAGTATTTCTGGATGCCGGAGAGAATCTGTCTCACCTTGTCACCGATCTGCACCTGCATGCAGAGCAGCTTTTTGGACTTCGGCACCGCCTCGCAGGCAATCACCTCGCCGACCGCAAACTGGCACTGATCGAACTGGTCATAGGTGATTTCCGGTTTTGCTTCCAGATGCACATCCGCCGCGCCCTTCGGCCCCGCCTCACCGTCCGCTTCCTCCTGACCGGCCGCCTTCAGCGCAGCCTCGATCCGCTCCGCTTCGCCGGTCATTCCCGCGGCGCGCAGGTTCTTTGCTGCGGTCTGCTGCGATTTCATATACTCCTCCCGCTGCTTTTCGGCAATCTTCGACGCATCGTGCAGCACCTCGTCCAGCTCCTTTCGCGCAAAGAGAATCTGCGCGTCGCCGGAGACAATCGTTCCTGAGGGATAGGCGCCGAAGGTGCCGAGCGTATCAAAGTCCCGCGCCTTTGTCTTCATCATCGTAAAGATCTTTTCGGCCGTTTCCGGCATAAAGGGCGCAAGGAGCGAAGCGCCCGCCGTGATGCCCTCCGCGAGGTTATAGAGCACGGTCGCCAGTCTGTCCTGCTCGGCCGCGTCCTTTGCCAGCACCCAGGGCTCCGTCTCATCGATATACTTATTGCAGCGCTTGAAGAGGTTGAAAATTTCGGTCAGCGCATCCGCGACGCGCAGCTCCTGCATCTTGTCCTCCACCTTTTCATAGCAGCCCGTGATCACGGAGATAAAGTCCTTGTCCGGCGCACCGTCCACGCCCTTGTCCTCGATCACGCCCTCGAAGTATTTCACGCTCATGGCGATCGTTCGGTTCACGAGATTGCCGAGCGTATTCGCAAGATCGGAATTAAAGCGCTCCACCATCAGCTCCCAGCTGATCACGCCGTCGTTTTCATAAGGCATTTCATGCAGCACGAAATAACGCACCGCGTCCACGCCGAAGAGCTTCGCCATGTCATCAAAATAAATCACGTTGCCCTTGGACTTACTCATCTTTTCGCCGCTCTGCAAGAGCCAGGGATGACCGAAGATCTGCTTCGGCAAAGGAAGCCCCAGCGCCATCAGGAAGATCGGCCAGTAGATCGTATGGAAGCGGATGATGTCCTTGCCGATCAGGTGCAGGTCCGCGGGCCAGTTCTTGCGGAAGAGCTCGCTCCCGCCGGTGTCCGTGTCGTAGCCGATGCCCGTGATGTAATTCGAAAGCGCATCCACCCAGACATAGACCACATGCCCCGGATCAAAATCCACGGGAATCCCCCACTTGAAGGAGGTGCGGGAAACGCAGAGATCCTGCAGGCCCGGCAGGAGGAAATTGTTCATCATCTCGTTCTTGCGAGAAACGGGCTGGATGAATTCCGGATGCTCGTTGATGTACTCGATCAGGCGCGGCGCGTATTTCTTCATTTTGAAGAAATACGCTTCCTCCCTTGCCTGATGTACGGCACCGCCGCAGACGGGACATTTCCCCTCATTCAGCTGGGTCTCCGTGTAAAAGGCCTCGCACTCGCCGCAGTACATGCCCTCGTAGGCGTCCTTGTAAATATCGCCCTGCTCATAGAACTTTTTGAAGATCTTCTGGATCTGCTTTTCGTGGTCCTCATCCGTCGTCCGGATGAAGCGGTCATAAGTCGCGCCCATGAGATCCCACTGTCCCCTGATGATGTCGGCGACCTCATCGACAAATTCCTTCGGCGACATGCCCGCCTCCACCGCGCGGGTCTCCACCTTCTGCCCGTGCTCATCGGAGCCCGTCAGAAAGTGCACGTCATAGCCGTCCGCGCGCTTGTACCTGGCGATCGCATCCGCCAGAACAATCTCATAGCAGTTGCCGATATGCGGCTTGCCTGAGGTGTACGCGATCGCGGTGGTGAGATAATATTTTCCCTTACTTTGCATAATTCCTCCTACCAGCAGAGTACTTCATTGCCGTCCTCCGTGATCAGCACCTCCACCTCCCACTGTGCGGAGGGAGAGCCGTCCTCGGTATAAACGGTCCAGTCGTTTTCTTCATCCACAAAAACGTGATGCGCGCCCATGTTGATCATCGGCTCGATCGTGAAGACCATGCCGGGCACCATCAGCATCTCCGTTCCCGGCGTCGTCACGTAGCTCACGAAGGGATCCTCATGGAAATCATTGCCGCAGCCGTGCCCGCCGATTTCCTCCACGATCTCAAAGCCGTTGGCGCGCGCATGCTTGTTGATCTCATCCGCCATGTCCCCTAAATACCGCCAGGGCTTCGCTTCCCGGACGCCGATCTCCACGCATTCCTTAGTCACGTCAACGAGTTTCTTCCAGGCCGGGTCCACATCGCCGATCAGGAACATGCGCGAGGAATCCGCATAATGACCGTTTAAGATCGTCGTGCAATCCACGTTGATGATGTCGCCGTCCTGTAAAATGTCCTCCGCGGAGGGAATGCCGTGACAGACCTGATCGTTGACGGAGGTGCAGCAGCTCTTCGGAAAACCCTCGTAGCCTAAGGTCGCGGGGATGCCGCCCATCTTTTTCGTGAGAGAGGAAACGATGTCATCGATCTCCAGCGTGCTCATGCCGGCATGTATCTGTTCGCCCACGGCATCCAGACAGGCGCGGTTGATGACCGCAGCCTCCTTGATCGCCTGCACGTCCGCCGCCGTCTTGAAGAGTTTACGTTCGGGCACGATGTGCCCCGCCTTTTCCGCGGCTATGATCCGCTCGTCAAATGCCTCATGGCATTTCTTATACTTCTTGCCGCTCCCGCACCAGCAGGGGAAGTTGGCAAGCATTTTCCGGTATGCCATCCTCTTTTCCTTACCGTTCCATAATTTCCAGAAACGCCTTCGTGTTCGCCGCGACATCGCCCGCAAAGACGGCGCTCCCTGCCACGATCACATTGGCGCCCGCATCCAGTACCGTTTGTAAATTCTCCGTCTTGACGCCGCCGTCGACCTCCAGATCCATGTCCCCGAAGCCCTTTTCATCCAGCGCCTGCCGCATCCTGCGGATTTTCTCCGTGCTGCTCTCAATGTATTTCTGTCCGCCGAAGCCGGGCTCCACCGTCATGAGCAGCACCATGTCCAGACGGTCCAGATAAGGAAAGAGCGCCGTGATATCCGTATGGGGGCGGATCGTCATGCCGCATTTTTTCCCCTTCGCCCTGATCCTTTCGATCACCGCGTCGCAGTCAAAGGCCGCCTCCTGATGAAAGGTGATGATGTCCGCGCCCGCATCCGCAAAGCGGTCGATATAACGCAGGGGATCCGTCACCATCAGATGCACGTCCAGCACCGCGTCCGTCGCCTTCCGGAGCGATTCGATCACGGGAAAGCCGATGGAGATCGAGGGCACGAAGATGCCGTCCATCACGTCCACATGCATCCAGGGCGCGCCGGCGTCCGTTGCTTTTTTTACGTCCTCCGCCAGATGCGCAAAATCCGCCGATAAGATGGACGGTGCAAGAATCCGTTTCATGCCTGTCCCCCGTCATCCGTGTCCGCGCTTTCCGCGTCTCTCCGGTACATCTCATCCACCGCGCCGATCAGCTCCACGCGCCTTGCGTGTCTCCCGCCCTCAAATTCCGCATGCAAAAAGGCATCCACGATATCCTTTGCGGTGCCTTCACCGATCACGCGTGAACCGAAGGCGATGATCTGGCAGTTGTTATGCTCCACACACAGTCTTGCGGTAAAGGGCTCGGAACAGGCTGCCGCACGAATCCCCGGTACCTTGTTGGCCGTGATGGAAATGCCGATCCCGGTGCCGCAGATGAGAATGCCCTTATCGATCTCCCCGCGCACAATGGCCTCCGCAACGGCTCTTCCCGGAACGGGATAATCCATCTTTTCGCCTTCCTGTGCGCCGTAATCAATGCATTCATGCCCCATGGACGTGACATGCTCCATCATGGCTTTTTTCAGTTCCACCGCCGCGTGATCGTTGCCGATACCGATGATCATCACGCCTCCCCCTTTTCTGAAAATCTTCTTACTATCATAGCACTTTCTTATGCTTTTTTCCATCCGGGACGGAAGGCTACAGATACTGCTTGAACGCGTTTTTCTGCAGGGAACCAACCGTCACCGCGATGTCCGTCACATTGAGAAAGCGTTCCGCGAGTGCCAGCGCCTCGCGGGACTCCACCTGATTGATGAGAACCTTCTTTGTAAGCTTCTCGTTCAGAAAGGCCTTGGCCACAAGCTCCGGTTTTGCCAGCGCGTCATCCGCGCAGCCGGTCAGGAGCTTGAAGACCCCCGGATGATGCACGACCTGCTTCACCGGCTTCATGAAGCCAGAAGCGCCGATCACCAGCACCTTGTCATCCACCGCCTCCGGCAGCGCAGGCTCGTTATACTCATGCGCTTTCAGCGGCAGCCTCCTGGCGTCATCCGCCTCCACCAGCACATAATCCGCCAGCTCCTTTAAGCGGTCAAAGGAGGTGAAGGGACGCGCGAGCTTCCCGCCGCCCGCAATCTGCCCCGCGCAGACCACGCGGTTTTCGGAGAGGAGCTCCCGCAGCTTCTCCTTTTCCTGCTCCTCCGTGCAATCGGAGATCGATAAAAAAGCCGTGCCGGGCAGGGGAAAGAAAAAGTAGGTAGTGCAGAGCAGCACCCGCCCCGGCAGCTCTCTTGCAAGAGACTGCATGAGCGTGGTCTTGCCGCCGCTGCCCAGGATTGCGGTCACGCCCTTTCCGATTTCAAGGAATTGCGATATCGGAAGTGCCATTCCTTCCTTCCCTTCTAATCTTCCGTCTCCACCATCGGCAGGGAAAAGACAAATTCCGAGCCGACGCCCACGGTGGAAATCACGTCAATGTTTTCGCCGTGCGCCTTGATGATGTCACGAACGATCGAAAGTCCGAGGCCCGTGCCCTTCTTATCTTTCCCGCGGGAATGGTCTGTTTTGTAGAAGCGTTCAAAGATGTGCGGCAGGTCCTCCTTGGGGATGCCGACGCCCGTGTCCCTGACCGACACAAAGAGCTTCCCGCGGGAGGCCGTGGTTTCGATTTTGATGACGGCATGATCCTGGCTGAATTTGATCGCGTTGTCCGTCAGGTTATAAAGCACCTGGCGGATCCGCTCCTTGTCGGCACGCACGACCGCCACATCCTCCGACAGAATCAGGTCCACCGTGATTCCCCTTGCGCGGCAGACTCCCTCAAAAGAGGCCACCGCATCGCGGATCACGGCATGGATGTCAAATTCCGAAAGCTCCATGTTCATTTCCTGGCTGTTCAGATTGTTGAGTGTGAGCAGGCCGTTCGAAAGCTTGGAGAGGCGTTCCGTTTCGTTCAGCACAATCCCCAGATACCTGTCATGGGCTTCCGGCGGGATCGTGCCGTCGCGCATGGCCTCAAGGTAGCCCTTGATGCTGGTGAGGGGGGAGCGGAAATCATGGGACACGTTGGCGATAAACTTGCGCTGGTCCTCCTCCGATCTTGCAATTTCCCCCGCCATATAGGAAAGCGTCGCCGCAAGATAGCCGATCTCATCGTCCGACTCCGCGCTGACCTTATAGTCCATGTTCCCCGCGGCATATTGTTCCGTTGCCTCCGTGATGCGTCTGAGGGGCACATACACCATCTCCGCAAAAAAGATGAGGATGATGAGGGATAAGAGCAGAACGATGATCAGCTGGATATAGCAGAACTTCATGAAGCTGTCCACCCTGGCCTCGATCCCCGACATCGGCACATGCGCCACCACATAGGCCAGCACGCGGTAATCCGCGGTGATCGGCGCATAGACGGAGAGCACTTCCTCCTCAAAGCTGCCGAAAAAAGTGCCGACGCTGTAATAATTGTTGCCGCGCTCCGCCGGATCAAAGCCTTCCACAATGATCTCCTCATTTTCGGGGATCATTCTTCTGGAATCCACGACAACCCTTCCGGAGGGGCTGATGATCCAGACATCCGCCGCAAGATAGGCGGAAAACGCGTTCAGCTGTGTATGCACCGTTTCGATGGAGGTTCTGGCATCATACAGATCCACGGCATAGGTGTTGGAGATCTCCGTGGCGAACTGATACAGCCGCTCACTCTGTTCCGTGCGCACCTGCGTCAGCACAAGAGAGCGGATGACGGAGGCCGTCGCGATCACGCCGAACACGGCAAAGAGCGCGTAGGCCAGCAGGAATTTCCAGAAAATGGTCCGGTTGTAGGGAGCTCGTTTTCTCATTCGTGCTTAATAGGTCTCAAATTTGTAGCCGACACCCCAGATCGTGGCGATCGCCCATTTAGAATGATCGCCGATCTTTTCACGGATGCGCTTGATATGCACATCCACCGTGCGGGTATCGCCGACATACTCATAGCCCCAGATACGGTCTAAGAGCTGTTCCCTGGTGAACACGCGGTTCGGCTCGCTTGCCAGATAATAAAGCAGCTCCAGCTCCTTGGGCGGCATATCGACGCGCGCGCCGTAGCAGGTAACGGTGTAGTTGGTCATGTTGATCTCCAGGTCCGGGAAAGACACCATCTGCACCCCGGAGGTGCCCGGAAGATCCTCCGGCACGGCACGGTAGCGCCTGAGCACCGCCTTCACGCGCGCCACCAGTTCCTTGGAATCAAAGGGCTTTTCGATATAATCATCCGCGCCGAGTTCCAGGCCCAGCACCTTGTCAAAGACCTCGCCCTTGGCGCTCAGCATGATGATCGGCGTCTGGGAATCCTTGCGGATCTCCCGGCAGACCTGATAGCCGTCGATCCCGGGCAGCATGATGTCCAGCAGCACGAGATCCGGACGGTAGTCCCGGAAGGCCGTCAGTGCGCCTTCCCCGTCCGATGCGATCTTCGTGTCGAACATCTCCTTGGTGAGATAAAGAGAAATCAGCTCCGCAATGTTCTCGTCGTCGTCCACAATGAGTATCTTCTGTTTGTTAATCATTTTTTACCTCTCACCGAAATGTCGCTATCGTGACCCCCGCGTCACCTTCGCCGTATTCGCCTTCCTGGAACTTTTTGATGTAGCGCACGCCCTTCAGGTGCTCGCGCACGGCGCTGCGCAGTGTGCCCGTGCCCTTGCCGTGGACGATGCGCACGCTCGGCAGATGCGCCCGGTAGGCATTGTCCAGATATTTGTCCAGCGCGTACAGCGCATCATCCGTGTTCTTCCCGATCAGGTTGAGCTCCGCGGACACGTAATCATCATTTAAGATGCTGTGCCGCTTTCCGCCGCCCTTCCCGCCGTCCTTTGACGCGAAGGCCTGCTTCATGGAAAACTTCTTCGCGATTTCCTGCGGCTGCTCCGCCTCCTCCGGCGCGGGCGAAAGATCGGATACCTTTGCCTTCACCTGCATGATGCCGCAGCGCACAAAAACATTGTCATCCTTGTCCGGAAGCGATTCGATGATGCCGGTTAAGCCCATCGAGAGGATCTTCACGCGCTCGCCCTTTTTCGCCTGTTCCTTTTTCAGGACGGGCGCGTCTTCCTGCTGCCCCGCCGTCTGTCTGTCCTTTGCTTTCTTTCCGGCCTTCTTTGTATTGCCGATGCGCTCGTTAAGCTTTGTGCGCTCTCTTTCCATGACCGCCAGCAGCTCTTCGTCCGCGCCGCTCTTTCGCATCAGGCGGATCGTGTCGTCCGCAAAGCGCTTCGCCTCCGTCAGAATCCGTTCCGCCTCCTCATGCGCTTCGGCCACGATATCCTCACCGAGGCTGTCAAATTCCTTCGTCTGCTGCTCCAGCTTCCGGTTGAGCTCCTTTGTCTCCTCCCGGTAGCGGTCAATTTCCGCGCGCTCCTTTTCGATCGTCTTCCGGCTCGTCTCAAGGTCCGCAAAGAGCGTCTCCATCCGAGCCTTGTCCGTGTCGATCTGCGCGTGCGCGCCCTCGATGATCTCCTCCGGTAAGCCCAGCTTTCTGGAGATCGCAAAGGCATTGGACATGCCGGGCGTGCCGATCAGAAGCTTATAGGTCGGGCGCAGGGTTTCAATGTCAAATTCGCAGCTCGCGTTCACGACGCCCTCCGTGGTCATGGCATAGACCTTGAGCTCCGCGTAGTGTGTCGTGGCCAGCACCGCCGCGTCCCTTGCGAGCAGATTCGAGAGGATGGAGATCGCGAGCGCCGCGCCCTCCGTGGGATCCGTGCCGGCGCCCAGTTCGTCAAACAGACATAAGTCTTCGCTGCACGCTTCCGACAGAATCCGCGCAATGTTCGTCATGTGCGAGGAGAAGGTCGAAAGGCTCTGCTCGATCGACTGCTCGTCGCCGATGTCCGCATAGATTTCCCGGTAAAAGGCGATGCGGCTCTTTTCGTCCGCGGGAATCAGGAGCCCTGACATCCCCATCAGCATCAAAAGGCCCGTCGTCTTTAAGGTCACGGTCTTGCCGCCGGTGTTCGGTCCCGTGATGATGAGCATCCGGTAGGGGTCCCTTGCGTCCGGCAGATCCTTCCCAAGGAAAATGTCCGTCGGCACGACCTTGTCCTTGTCGATCAGGGGATGCCTCCCCTGCAGGATCCAAAAGCCGCGGTCCTTTGAAAAGGCCGGCTTCACCGCATCCAGCTCCTGTGCGTAATGCGCCTTGGCAAAGATGAAATCCAGAAGCGTCATATAAGTCGCGTTGTCCGTCAGCGCCTGCAGATTGTCACTGAGGGACGCGCTCAGCTCCGCCAAAATCCGCGCGATCTCCTTTTCCTCCTGCAGGGCGAGCTCGCGGATTTTGTTGTTGAGCTCCACCACCGCCGCAGGCTCGATGAAGAGCGTCGAGCCGGAGGAGGAACGGTCATGCACGATGCCGTGCACCTGTCCCTTGTGTTCCGCGCGCACCGGCAGACAGTAGCGGTCGCCGCGCATTGTCACGCCGGCGTCCTGTAAGTAGGCGCGGAGGCTTCCGTTCACCATTTTATTGAGTGTCTCCCGCACGCGTTCGGAGGAGACGGCCAGTTGTCTGCGGATTTGCTTTAGGGCGGGAGAGGCCTCGTCCGCCATGTCTTCTTCGGAAAGAATACAGCGCCGGATCTCCCCGGAAATATGGGGGAGCGGCTCCAGCGCGCGGAAGTAATCGGAGAGCGTGTCATCCGCCGTCTCCGCGTTTTCCCTGCCCGCGCCGTAGTTTCTCACGAGCGCGACGTTTTCCAGAAAAGACGCCACGCGCAGGAGCTGCCGCATTTCCAGCGTCGCGCCGATCGCAAGGGAGGAACGCAGGGATTCCGAATCAAAGTGAGAGCCGAAGGACACGCTGCCCTTTTGCCCCATGCGCTTTACGGCATCCGCCGTTTCCTGCAGGGCGCGTTCCGCATCGCTTTGGTATTCGCATGGCAATAGCTTCTCACACATCGCGCGGCCGGGTGCGGAGGAGGCATGCTCCGCAAGGCGCGCGGTGATCTTGTCATATTCCAGTACGCTTAAGGCCCTTTGGTTCATATCAGTCCGTAGTGCTCCATTGCGTGCAGAAAGCCGTCCGCATGCAGGTCATCCGTGATGTATTCCGCCGCTTCTTTTGCGACCTCCGTGCCGTTGCCCATGCAGATGCCGTGCGCGGCATACCGCAGCATGTCGAGATCATTGACGGAATCGCCGATCGCGTAGGTGTTTTCCCGGGGAATATCGAGAAGACGGCAGACGCGTTCGATCCCGACGCCCTTGCCGCTGCCCGCGGGGATGAATTCCGCCACCGTTTCGTTATGCTTCAGCAGCGTGAATGTCCCCTCCAGCTCTCTTTCAATACGGGCCATGTCCGTCTTTTCCGTGGCCGCCGCGGAAAACTTATTCACCCGGTCCTCCGGTGTGAGTTCGCTTAAGTGCCTTGCCCGCTCCTTCAGCTCCCGGAACAGACGCTCCACATAGGCGTCATGGGGGAATTCGTCCACATCCATCCAGAGATATTCCCTGCCCTCCAGAATATAGGGCATGGATTCCTCCCGCAGCAGCGCAAGGGCCTTCTGCAGGACATCCCAGGGCAGATACTGCTCATACAAAAGCTTCCCGTCGGCTTCGATATGCGTGCCGCAGGCGGCGACGATCCCTTTCATCGGCAGGGAGATGAGCTTCGGGTCAAAGATATGCCCCCGCGAGCGTCCGCTGTTCAGAAAGACGAAATGCCCCTTTTCCTTCAGCCGCGCAAAGGCCTCACGCGTCGAATCCGGCAGCACATGCTGCCAGTCCCAGACCGTATTGTCGATATCCGCAAAAATAGCCGCCGGTGTCATTCGCTCTTCCCCTCACGCCTCCTGCTGCAGCAGTTTTTCAAATGCTTTCGCGCGCCGCAGCACCTGTTCCCTGACCGCATCGATCTTGTAGTTGGAAAAATCTCCGATGGCGCGGAGTGCAAGAACGACCTCATCCATGCCTTCTTCCGTCAGCGCGGGAGGTCTCCATGCATACGCCTTTGCCGCATCGAAAAGCTGCCTCCCGTCCGGTTCCGCGGTGAAGGCAAAATTGTTGTCATAATTGGGCGCAAGCGTCTTTACAATTCCGCTTTCACAGTCCCTGAGCACGCCGTAATTATATACATGGCGGTCGGGATTGCCGGTCAGATAATCAAAGTATATCAGATCAAGATATGATTTCTCCAGGGAAAACGCCGCAAAGATCTTTACATTGCCGGCGATATCACGTTCCGAGATGCCGCTCCCCTGCAGGAGTGCATCCGCATGCTCCAGATTAATGTTTTGCTTCCATGTAAAATCGGCGGAACGCACGATACCGGTCCGTCCGAATTCCGGATCCGGCGGGGTCGCTTCCACGAGTTCATATTGCACCGTCGGGATGCCCAGAGTCTTTGCGACTTTCGATGCCGCCACCTCCTGAAAACACTCATGCAGCGGCTGTCTTTTATACAGATATCTGCATTCGTCCGCTTCCGTCCGCCAGGCCTTGTCGGAATTGCCGATGTTGGTCAGCTCCGGATTGGAGCGGTCCGAGCGGTAGGCATCATGTGCGCTGTCCAGTCCCAGCGACAGCCGGTAAAAAAAACCGTCATAGCGGTCAAAGGAAACCTCCGCGTACGAAATGCCCTCTCCCTTTTTCCGCACCCAGTAATGATCCGTCACCATCGCGGCATGAAAACGCATTGCCGTCTCAAACAGGGACGCATTCGTCGCAATACCGGAGGCGGATTTCAGATTCCTGGCCGTCAGGCCCCTGCTCTCGGACAAGGCCCTGTGCTCCACCCACGCGGCAAAAGACCCGCCCCGCGCAAGGTATAGCGGCGCCGTTTCACCCTTGATTTCACGGTATTTCCCGTCTGTTACCTCCCCGCAGACGGTGTCATTGCACAGAATCTCATATTCCCCGGGTACCATATATGATATTGTACCACGATCTTGCCCATGCCGTCATCCATGGCGGCATATGCGGTTTAGTCTTTCTTTTGATGAAAATTAACCTTGTTTTTAACACCTCCTTTACTTTTGGTGTTAAAAAGGTTAAAATGACCTCATAAGGAGACCGCTCATGGATCAGAAAGAAAAAGAACGCATCCTTGCCCAAATCGATGCTCTGCCGAAGGGGATCATTGCCGTCAAAACCATTCACGGCAAACCCTATGAATATTGGCAATACCGCGAAAACGGCAAACAGGTCACGAAACGTGTCAAGGGCGAAACCCTGGCCCTGCTTCAGCAGCAAATCGCGGAAAGAAAACGGTTGCAGGCATTGTTGCATTCCGGGGATATGTTGCAACATCCGGCGCCTGCCGACGTATCCTCCCCCCTCCCTTTTCACTGCATGACGCGCACCGGAACGGAACTTCTCTCTTTTGCAGAACCGGTCGGCGCTTTCCATACGCGTTATATGTTCTCAGAACTGCAGCGATATCTGCGGGAACCGGTCTCTGACCGCGTATTGATCTTATACGGTCTTCGGCGCACCGGAAAAACCACGATGATCCGTCAGGCCATCCTGCAGATGGAAGAGACCATGCGGCAGCGCACTGCCTTTATTCAGATCTCACCGGAAAACACGCTTGCGCATCTCCATGAGGATCTGCGCCTTTTGGAATCACAGGGCTTTCGTTATGTTTTCATAGATGAAGTCACGCTTCTGGATGACTTCATCGAAGGCGCTGCTTTATTTTCCGATATTTTCGTCGCAAGCGGTATGAAGATCGTTCTTTCCGGAACAGATTCTCTCGGCTTTGTTTTTACAAAAGAAGAGCAGTTATATGACCGCTGCATTTTACTGCATACCACACTCATTCCATACCGCGAATTTGCGGATGTTCTCGGCATCGCGGATTTCGACCGCTATATCCGTTATGGCGGCACCATGAGCATGGGCGGTATCAATTACAATAAAGACCGCTTACCTTTTTCCGACCAACAGGCGGTCAACGAATATATCAACACCTCTATTGCGCAGAATGTGCAGCATTCACTCAAGAACTATCGTTATGGCGGACACTTTCGCGCCCTGCGTTCGCTGTATGACGCCGGAGAACTGACGGGTGCCATAAACCGTGTGGTGGAGGACATCAACCACCGCTTTGCCGCAGATGTGCTGCGACGCACCTTCCGCTCTCATGATCTTGGTGTCTCCCGCAATAACCTGCGAAAGGACCGGCAGATGCCCACCGATGTGCTGGATCATATTGATATGGAAGAAGTGACCCGACGGCTGATGCATCTCCTGGATATTAAGAATCAGGAAGAACAGAGGATTCTGCCGGAGGAAATCCATGTGCGGGAGATTCGCTCATACCTGGCTTTGCTGGATCTTATTTTTGAAATCAATGTCGAGTTTGCGGAGGGGAGCATTCCTTCCGCAAAGCGTACCGTAATCGCACAACCGGGTCTGCGTTTCGCGCAGTCCGAAGCGTTAATCACTTCTCTTCTGCAGGACCACACCTTTCGTGACATTCCGATCGAAGAAAGAATGCGTATCAGTGAAAGAATTGTCAGCGAAATACAAGGCCGGATGATGGAGGAAATCATTCTTTTGGAAACAATGCTCGCTTTTCCCCATTTGCAGGTCTGTACCCTGCAATTTCCCGTCGGTGAATTTGACATGGTGGTGTTTGATCCCGCGACAATCTCCTGCCGTTTGTATGAAATCAAGCACAGCAGGGAACGCGCCCCGGAACAGTACCGCCATCTGTTGGACGAGGAAAAATGCTCCATCGCCAGACAGCTTTACGGCACAATCGAAGAAAAATATGTAATCTATCGCGGCGAAGAGGCGTTTGAGCAGGATATCCACTATCTGAATGCGGAGTCCTACCTCTGCTCGCTGGGCATTAACTGATTCTAAATTATCCATTTCGTTATTGTCGCCATTTTATTCTTTCCGACCTCCTTGCTTTTTTTCGTAAAAGGTCTATACTGATGTTTATGCGTGCAAACAGAAAAAAAACCTATGAGATTGACATGACCCACGGTCCTTTGACCGGGAAGATCCTGCTCTTTACCCTGCCGCTCATGGCGTCGAGCATTTTGCAGCTGCTCTTCAACGCGGCGGACATCATCATTGTACGGCTCAATGCGGTAAATGACTATCCGGTGGCGGCGATCGGCTCCACCGGTTCTCTTATCAATATGCTGGTCGCGCTCTTCATGGGGCTGGGTGTGGGTGTGAACGTCCTGGTGGCGCATTTTTACGCGATCGACAGAAAGCAGGATGTGTCGGAAACCGTACACACCGCGATCACTTCGGCGCTTGCCGCAGGCTGTTTTCTTCTGGTCTTCGGGATTGTGCTCTGCAGGCCGCTTCTGACCCTGATGGATTCGCCCGCGGAGGTCATTGATTTAAGTACGCTTTACATGCGGATTTATTTTGCCGGCATGCCGGTGAACCTTCTTTATAATATCGGCGCGGCGGTTCTGCGCGCGGTCGGGGATACGAGGCGCCCGCTGTATTATCTGACGCTGGCGGGCATCCTCAACGTGGGATTGAACCTGATCTTTGTCCTGGTCTTTCACATGGGCGTGGCGGGTGTCGCCCTGGCGACGATTCTGTCCCAGGCGCTCTCCGCGCTGCTCGTTGTGCGCTGTCTGATGCGAACGACGGAAAGCTACCGCTTTGAAATCAGACAATGCCGCATCACGGGGGACAAGCTCAAGCGCATGCTGCAGATCGGTCTGCCGGCAGGTCTGCAGGGCACGGTCTTCTCGATTTCCAATGTGCTGATCCAGTCCTCCATCAATTCCTTCGGTGCGCTGGCGATGGCAGGCTCCGCCGCCGGTGCCAACATCGAGGGCTTTGTTTACGTGGCCATGAATGCCTTTCATCAGGCCTGCGTGACCTTTACGAGCGCAAACTTCGGGGCGCTGGATGCCAAACGCATCGACCGGGTGCTGATCAACTGTCTGCTCCTCGTCTCCGTTACCGGCATCGCCCTCGGCAACATCGCCTATTTCTTTGCGGAGCCTTTGCTTTCCATCTATAACAAAGACCCGCAGGCGATTGCTGTCGGGATTACCCGGATGAGCATCATCTGCAGGCCGTATTTTATCTGTGGTGTGATGGATGTGATCTGCGGTTCGATCCGGGGCCTCGGCGCCTCCGTCATGCCGATGATCGTTTCGGTCCTCGGCGCCTGCGGTCTGCGCATCCTCTGGATCGTGACCGTCTTTTCCATCCCGGACTATCACTCCCTGTTTACGCTGTTTCTCTCCTATCCGATCACCTGGTCGGTGACGGCGCTCGTGCACCTGATCTGCTTCTTCTTCCTGCGCAGGCATCTGCACGAAAAGTTTGCGATGCGCAGGGCGAAAACCGCCTGAGCCCGCGCTCTCTTATCCCTGCTTAAACAGCTCCCGGTACCACTTCAGCGAATCCGTATAGGCTTCATACACCGGATCCATGTCAATATTCGACAGCACCATCAGGCGGGAAACCTCCTGCCAGGAGGCGTTTTCGTATTCCTTGACGAAGTTTAAGACCGGTGCGAGCGGCCCTTCCCCGCGAAGCAATGCGTCCGAAATCGGCTTCGACACCTTCACGATCTCCAGCGCCTCGTCCATCGTCTTGTCCAGCATGATGTCCAGCACCGAGAACAGTCCCATCAGGAACAGCTCCTGCGACATCTGCGCCAGCTCAAAGATCTTCGCAAGGTTTTCCGCAAACTTCGCGCGCAGGAGCGAGAGCCGCATGATCTCCGAGGGCTTGTCCGCGAGGAGTTCTTTGGTGATGGCGGTATTGATCCACTTCTTCAGTTCCTTCTGCCCGAGCATCGCCGCCGCGTGCCTGACACTGGAAACGCCGCCAGCGATCGTCATGCGGTTGACCATTTCCAGCATGGAAACGACAAGCGCCGTATCTCTTCCCACGACATCCGCCGCGTCCGTCAGATCGTAATCCGGTGCGTTGACGACGTTTAAGAGCTCGATGTAATTCACCTTCAAGGGGGCAATTTCGCGTTCCGATTTCTGGATCGGCATGCGGAAGAAACCGCCTTCGTAAAAATGATAACCGCCGTGCGCCACAAGGTTGTCATACTCCTCCTGTGTGTCCACATTGACGGCAATCAGCTTGATGTTGGGATACTGTTTGCTGAAATAAATCCTCGCGCTCTCGATGCGGATCTTCTTGTGATCCAGCAGGATGAAATCCATCATCTGCAGCAGCGGCTTATAGGGCTCGAACTGATCAATCTGCAGCTTGCGCACGGCCAGGCCGTAGCCCATCGCCTTCAGTTCCTTGACGCGGTTGATGTACATGGCCTCCGGCTTCACCGTATGGTCCATGAGCAGCACCAGCTTCTCATGCGGCGCGGAGCACTGTGCGTCCAGATCGGCAAAGATGGAGATGTTGTTGATCTCCACAAAAACCTCTTTTTCGCCGGTCAGCGTTTCGATGCCCATGGAGTCAATCAGGTCCATCCCCGTGACATTGCCGGCACCGTCCAAGCGGATCGTGCCGTTCAGTCCGGGCTTTAAGAAATAATTGGCCTTCTGGGCAAAAACGGAATAGCTGCCGACGCTCATCTCAGCGTCAAACAAGGGGATCAGGGTCGCTAACATGCTGCTCCTTTCGGCGCCTTGCGCAAAGCGTCTATAGTCCTTTTTATTATATCTTTTTTTTTCACGCTGTTCAATGAGTTTTTACATTTGAATTTTCCCGCACACGGGATTATAATGGTGGTTCACCGCAGAAGAAAGGGGGATGCCAAATGCGCACGAAAAAGACAAAACAAAACCATCTGTTTGCATCGGATTCCGTCATGAAGACGGTGCTGAAGCTTGCCATCCCCACCGTGGTGGGGCAGATCATTCTTGTGATTTATAACATTGCGGACACCTACTTCGTCTCGCTCACGGGGCGCGATGATTGTATCTCCGCGGTCACGGTCTGCCTGCCGGCCTTTATGTTCCTCTCCGCCATCTCCAACCTCTTCGGTATCGGCGCGTCCTCAACGATCGGCCGCGCGATGGGAAGGGGCAAAATCCGCCGCGCCAGACGCACGGCCGCCTTTTCCTTCTGGGGCTGCTTCGTGACGACCTGCTTTTATTCCCTGCTGGCCCTCCTCCTGATCCATCCCTTCGTCCGGATCCTCGGCGGGCTGGAGGAAAATGTCCATGCGCTCGCGGTCTCCTATATGGAGGTCACGGTCGTCATCGGCGGGCTCTTTGCCTCCTTAAACGCCCTGATGGCGCATCTCTTCCGCTCGGAGGGACGCAGCATCATCTCCGCCATCGGCATTTCCCTCGGCGGATTTTTGAACATCGCGCTGGACCCGCTCTTCATGTTTGTGCTGCTGCCGGAGGGCGCGGAGGTGCTGGGGGCCGCGGTTGCCACAACGCTTGCAAACGCGCTCTCCTTCTTTTACTTCCTCATCGTCTTCCTGCGCCTGCGCAGAAAAAAGACCGTGCTGAGCCTGAAGATTTCCGCAAGGCGCGTCCGGAAAATCTTCAAAAAACACATCCCGAAGGATGTGCTTGCGGCGGGCCTGCCCGCCTGTCTGATGACGCTCTTTGAAAATGTCAGCTACGGGGTGCTCGGCAACCTGATGGCGCATGTCTCCGTCGCCGCGCATGCCGGCATCGGCGTGGCCAAGAAGGTCAATATGCTGGCGCACTGCATCGTCCGCGGGATTGCGCAGGGGGTGCTGCCGCTCATTGCCTATCATCATGCCGCAAAGGACAGAAGGCGGATGCAGCACTCCTTCTTCGTCTCCATGGCGCTGGCCGTCGGCGCCGCCGCGCTCTGTACGGCGGGCTGCCTCATCTTCTCCATGCAGCTGACGGGGATTTTCTTTCCGGGCGTGTCCGAATCACACAGTCTGGCCGCAAAGTTTTTGCGGATTCTCTGCATCGGCGGACCCTTCTCCGCCTGCGCCTACCTGATGATCAGCTTTTTCCAGGCGGTCGGACAGGGACTGCGCTCCTTCTTCCTGGCGGTTCTCAGAAAAGGCGCGCTGGACATTCCGATGATGCTGCTCTTTGCCTCTGTCTTCAGCGCCTCCATGATCGTGTGGGCCACACCCTTTGCGGATATGATCTGCTGCCTTACGGCGCTGCTGATGTTCTTTCTGTTCCGAAGGAAGCAGCTCGCGAAGGCCGCCTGACTTTATCTTACCATTCCGTATAGCGCGGAACGGAGGCGTAATCCTCGCTGACAAAGAGGATATACGTGCCTTCCTCTGTCTCCATGCAGAGCAGTCCCTCTTTGTCATACCCCTCCACTTCATAGGCCATCCCTCTCACGGAACCGGCCTTCTCCTGCAGGTAGTCTGCTTCCGGCGTTTCTTCGTCTATGCGCCTCTCTATATAAGCGGCTTCCTCGCCGCGGCGGATCTTCTCCGCGGGAACATCCGACGCAATGAGGTCATAGCGCCTGCCCTCAAAAGTAAAAAAGTGGGGCATATCGCCGGGAGGAATCCACGCCGTCCTGTATTGCCTGCGCGGTCCCAGCACCTCTTCGTCCGTCACGCTTTCCTCTTCCGCTGCCGCAACCGCATTCTGCACTTTGGTCCCCGAAGATGACCCCTCCGTCACGAGCGGCATGTCCGCCGGAGCCTGCGCCGATGCCGATGCGCTCTTTGCTCCGCCGTCCGCAGCAAAAATTTCCTCCGCCGCGCCGGCAGCTTCCGCTTCCGCGGCCTCCTCCATGGCGGCCTCCTCTGCAGCCGCCTCCGGGGCGGCATCCGCCGTAACGGTCCCGGCTTCCGGTGCCAGGGACACGGCCTCCGTTTCCTGCACCGACTGCATCGGAGCGGCGCTTCCCCCGCCCATCAGGGTGTTGCCGCGCATGATCACACGGGCGGCAATGCCGAGAACAACAATCGCCGCAATCCCCAGCACCGCCGTCCATACGGCGCGCTTCTTTGCGCCGGGCAAAGGCACGATCTTCCCCCGCTCCCGCTTCGCCTTTTCCGCCTCCTCCTGCTGCCGGTGAATTTCTCCCGCTTTGCCGGTAAAGGAGGCCTCCTCGCTGCGGTTGAGCAGGTCTTCCCCGATGCCGCCGATCGCCTCATATAAGCTTTCGTTATCGATCTTCTTCATATCGCGTACCCTGCCTTCAGCAAGTACTCCTTCAGCTTCCCGCGTGTGCGGTTCAGAATCACGGACACGTTTGTCTGTGTCAGGTTATAGCGCCTTGCGATCTCCGTCACGCCCTCCGTGTAAAAATACCGCCGGATGAACACATTGCCGTCGCGTTCCGGAAGCCCCCGCACAAAGGTGTCGATCAAAGAGGACAGCTCCGCAGCCGTCACCGTATCCTCCACGCTCGTGCTGTCCGCAACGACCTCCGCAAGCTCCTCCAGCGCCGCCTCCGCTTCCCCGCCGCCGCGCTTTACGCGCCGCAGCGCCTTATAGCGGTTGATCGAAAGGTTTCTCGTGATCTTTGCCAGGAAGAGCTTCAAAAACTGCGGCCGCTCCGGCGGGATCGCGTTCCATGCCTTCATCCAGGTGTCCGTGACACATTCCTCCGCATCCGGTTCGGAGCGCAGAATGTTCCTGGCCACCTGCATGCAGTACGCCCCGTACTTTTGCATGGTCTCCTGTATCGCACGCTCCTCACGCGCAAAATATAATTCGATGATCGCCGTATCTTCCATGCGGTTCCCTTTGTCTTATCAGACAACCTTTGCGCCGGTTTCTTACAATCATACCATATTTTACATATATTCCGCATTGTGTGGTACACTGTTATCTATGATGACTTTTTCCGACCTGCAGTTCGTATTCCGTTTTCTGCCGGTCTTTCTTGCCGTTTATTATATTGCCCCTGCCGTTTACCGGCGGCTGATCCTTCTGGTCGCCTCGCTCTTTTTTTATGCCCTGGGGGACACGCGCTTCTTCGGTCTCCTTGTCATTGCAACCCTTTTGAATCATGTGGCGGGAAGGGCGGTGATCAAACAAAAGCCTGCGGCGCTCGCCCTGATCGTGACGCTGGATGCGCTGATGCTTGCCGCCTTCAAGGGGCTCGGCACCTTTGTGTCTTCTTCCCTCCTGCCCGTCGGCATCAGCTTTTATACCTTCAAAATGATTTCCTATCAGGCGGATCTCTACCGGGGACGCATTTCCCCTGCGCCCTCTCCCGTCGATACCGCAACCTATTTCACGATGTTTCCGCAGATTGTCTCCGGTCCCGTCATGCGCTATGAGAACTACATGCAAAACAGCGCATGGGACTTAAGCGCCTTACAAAGCACGGACGAACACCGCCGCTCCTTCCTCTCCCGTCTGGAGGAGGGTGCGTTTTATTTCTGCCTGGGCCTCGCCTGCAAGGTGCTGCTCGCGGACCATTTAAGCTATGCCTGGCAGGCCGTCGGAACGATCGGCTACGGACATATTTCCACGCCCCTGGCCTGGTACGGGGTCGTCTGTTATTCCCTGAACCTGTACTATGACTTCTGGGGCTACTCCCTGATGGCCGCAGGCGTCGGCGTTGCGCTGGGCTTTCCCTTTATCGAAAACTTTCATCATCCCTACGCCGCGGGAAGTGTCACGGACTTCTACCGCCGCTGGCACATGACCCTCGGGCAATGGTTTCGGGATTATCTTTTTATCCCGCTCGGCGGAAACCGGGTGCACCCCGCAAGAGCGCTCTTCAACTACTTTCTGGTCTGGCTGACGACGGCGCTGTGGCACGGAATTTCCGTCACCTTCCTGATCTGGGGCGGCGTGCTCTTTCTCCTGATCGTCTGGGAGAAATATGTGCTTGCCCGCGTGCCCGTACTGCTCCGCATTTTCGGGCGGCTCCATGTGTGGATCCTCATTCCTTTGACCTGGATTCCCTTTGCCCTCGGAGAGTGGTCCTACCTGAAGGGCTATTTCCACCGCCTGTTTCCGTTTTTTGACGTCCCCGCCAATGTGTACGCCCTGGATTATGTCAGCATCATGCAGGACAGTCTGCTGTATGTGATTATCGGACTGATTGTGCTGATTCCGCCGGTGACGGACGTTTTGCAAAAGCACCGCAAGAACCCGCTGGTTGTGTTGTTCCTGCTTGCGCTCTTCTGGATGAGCGTTTATTCGCTCTCCACCGCGGACGGGAACCCCTTTATGTACTTCCGGTTTTAGAGATGAACGAGAAAAAACGAAGAGAACATTATCCGCTGATCATCTGCCTCTTTCTGAGCGCCCTGTTTTTCACGGTCGTTTCCGTGGCCGGACAGCGCTCCGTCCTCAGGGCCTATGAATATGATTATGCCGATGCGCCGCTCTTAAGCCTCACCTTCCGCGCCCTTGCGGACGGGGTGACGCCCGCGGAGCTCCTGCAGGCCTTCCGCACGCCGGTGGAAGAGGCGCCGTCCCACGGGCAAAACGACGCATCCGTGCAGATTTCCGCGCCTGCGGAGGAGCCCGCGCCCGCGCAGGATCCTGTTTCCTATCGTCCGGAACTTCCGCCCGCGGAGGATCATGTCTCCTACCGGCCGGAGCTTCCGCCCGCAGAGGATCATGTTTCCTACCGACCGGATCCGGAGGATTATGCGGAACCCTCAGACACACCGCCTCCCGCGGCAACGGGCGCGCCGGCGGAGGATGCGTACTATGCGGATGCGCTCTTCATCGGCGATTCCCGCACCGTCGGTCTCTCCCAGTATGTTCCGGGACTGGATGCGGAGGCCAGCTTCTACTGCAAGACCTCCATGAGCGTGTTTAACGCGCTGGATTTAAGATGCGCGCCGGTGGACGGGGAATCGCTCACCATCGAAGAGGCGCTGGAACGACAGCACTTCGGAAAAATCTATATCATGCTCGGCATCAATGAGATCGGTTATGACATGGTGCAGTATCTGGAGACCTATGAACATATCCTGAACCGGATCCGCTATCTGCAGCCGGATGCGACGATCTATGTGCAGGGCATCATGCATGTGTCGGACAAAAAACAGAGAGAACAGCCCGTGTTTTCCAACGCCGCCGTCAACGAGAGAAACGAGCGCCTGAAACAGCTCTGTGACGATGAGAAGACGATCTATATCGATATCAATTATCTTCTGGATGATGAGACCGGTTCTCTCTCGGCGGAGCACACCTTTGACGGCGTGCACTTGACGGCCGGCTCCTATGATCTGTGGTATCAGATGATCAAGGCGCAGACGCGTTAATTCCCCAGAAGCCTCAGCAGCTCCTCCCGGTTGACATTCGTGACCGCCAGGCGGATCTTTTTGAAGCGCTCCGCTTCGTTCTGCGGCATGCGATAGGCTTCGAGCGCCTCCAGAACGACATCCACGCCGTCGAAATCAAAGTCCTCCGCAAAGGATTTCATTTCGGAAAAGGCCTCCGAAAGATCCTCCGCGGAAATCTCCTCCCGCGTATCCTCCGCGCCCGCCGCGGCATCCGGATCGATCGCCGCAAGGTGCTGTTTATAGCTGCGGTAAAGCACAAGCAGCTCCGGCGTGCGCTGTTCGATCTCCTCCTTTGCCTTCCGGTTCCCGAGCAGCTCCAGTGCCGCCGCGTCCTCCGAAAGCTTCCTTGCGCCGATGAAGCGTGCCGCACTCTTCAGGGCATGCACCTTGATCGTGTAATTGGCAAGATCGTCCGCGGCAAGATACTGTTCGATCAGGTTCGCCTGCTGGTCGATCGTCAGATAGAAATCCCTGACCGCCGCCAGCAGCACCTCCTTCGTGCCGCAGATCGAAAGCGCCTCCGTCAGGTCGATTCCCTCCAGGCGTTCCAGGATGGTCTGCGCCTCGCTCTTTTCCTGTTCGCGGTGCAGTGCGTCCTCCCTGCTCTTCGCCTCTTCATAGCCCGGCATCCCCGGCATCAGGAGCTTGCTCTCCGGCAGATGCCGGTACAAAAGACCGCAGAGATCGCCGCGCGTGACGGGCTTGGACACATAATCGTCAAAGCCCTGTCCCAGAAGCCTCTCCCTTGCGCCCGCGATCGCGTCCGCCGTAAAGGCGATCACGCGGGCCCGCGCGCTCTTGTTGTCCTTCATCGCCTTCATATAGGCAAGCGTCTCCGGACCGCTTAAATTCGGCATCATCTGGTCGAGGAGAATGATATCGTAGGCCTCCTCCTTCACGATATCCAGACAGACCGCGCCGGAATCCGCAAGGTCCACCTGCACCAGCGTGTCACGCAGCAGCTCCTTTGCCACCGTGCGGTTGGTTTCATTGTCATCCACCACCAGCACGCGCGCCTCCGGTGCCAGGATTTCCGTATGTCTGCGTACACGCTTCATGCCGCCGCTCTCGTAATCACCGACCGTTCTCGTGCCCGTGATTTCCTGCGGAATCTCCACGATGAAGGTGGAGCCTTCGCCGTAAATGCTCTTGAAGGTGATGCTGCCGTTCATGAGCTTCAAGTAGCGCGAGGTGATTTCCAGTCCCAGACCGCTCCCCTCAATGCTGCGGTTCTTCTGCGTGTCCAGTCTGGAAAAGCGCTCGAAGAGTCTCTCCGCATCCTTGTCGCGGATGCCGATACCGGAATCCTGCACCTCCGCATGCAGCACAATGCGCTCCCTGGCCCTGCGGTCACGCTCTTCCCTGAGCCGCAGCTCCACAAAGCCCCGTCTCGTATATTTCACGGCATTGTTGAGCAGGTTGATCAGAATCTGCCCCACACGCACGCTGTCACCGTACAGCTCGTTCGGTGTCTTCGGATCGATCTGCCTGCGGTATTCCAGTCCCTTGTCGCCCGCCTTCTTGCGGATCATGTTCTCGATGTTGTCCAGCACATCCGTCAGAAGATATTCCGCGCCCGCCAGCGCGATCTCCCCGGATTCGATTCTCGAAAAGTCCAGAATGTCATTCACGATATGCAGCAGGGAATTGCCGGCATTGGCAATGTCCAGCGCGTAATCCTGCACATCCTCCTCCTGCGCGTCCATGAGGATGACCTCGTTATAGCCGAGGATGGCGGTTAAGGGCGTGCGGATCTCATGCGACATGTTGGCCAGAAATTCGTTCATGCCGCGGTCTTCTTCCTGCGCCTTCAGCTTTGCTTCCTCCGCGTGCTGCGCCGCTTCCTCCAGCTCCACGATCTTTTCCTGCAGCTGCTTGAAGGGCGGTGTTTCATAGACGAAGTAAATGATGAAATCACTCACCACCACCGCAAAACCGACCGCCATCAGGTTCGGCACAAACACCACCTGCACCAGCACCGCGACCAGCAGAAGAAAATAGGTGCTCAGCACGGCCAGACGCCTGGAAAGCAGCTCCTTCGGAATCAGAATAAAATACAGCACCACCACCGCGGTGAGCGTACCGAAGGGCAGGATGTGGCTCATGAAATACATCCCGATGTTGTGATGCATGACGCCGTCCCCGGTGATGCGCAAAAATACCCCCGTCATGACATTGAAGACCTGCACCGTCGTCAGGACGAGGAGAATGATGTAAAAGGGCAGAAGCAGCTTCTTTCCCCTCTGTTCGTTTTCGGACAGATCCGCAATGTAGCGCATATAAAAGACCACGTTCGCCAGTTCCAGCACCTCCACCAGCGCATTGCTGAGCGTGAGGACCGGAAGGCCCGGCGGGTGGGAAATGCTGTAGTTATACAACAGGCCGTTGACCACCTCCCCCAGACAAACGGCGGAACCGAAAATCAGCAGGTAAAAAAAGGACGCCCTTATGTTGTGGGAGCGGCGCCGCAAAAGAAGCAAAAACATGCTCAGCGCAAAGGAGAAGAAGAGGGCAATCAGATTCAGTTCAATGATGAAGGGCGTACTCATAAGGCACCCCCTTCCGACGCATAATCCGCAAGGTGCCTTCGAAGCAGCAGGAAGAGATCCCGCTCCTTCATCGGCTTTGCGAGATAATCGTCAAAGCCCTGTTCCAGATAAAACTTCCGCGAGGTCTCATCCGCATTGCCGGTGAGCGCCACGATGCAGACCTCGCCTTTGTCATATTCCGGAATCTTGCGCAGGGCATGCAGGGTTTCGACACCGTCCATCTCCGGCATCATGTGATCCAGGAAGACAATGTCATAGCGCCCCTGTCTGGCCATCGCGATCGCCTCCGCGCCGCTCATCGCCTCATCCACCGTCATCTGTGTGGGACGCAGCATTCCGCGCATGACGGTCAGATTCACCACGGTGTCATCCACGACCAGGACCCTTCGTCCCGGTGCGCCGAAGGAAATGCTGTTTTCCTCCTCGCGGCGTTTTTCTTCCTTATCCCAGAAGAGCGGCCTGGCCTTCTTCTCTCCCTCCGTGACATCCACGGGAATATGCAGCATGAAACGGCTTCCCTTGCCGTACTCGGATTCCACGGAGATCGAGCCGCCCATCATGTGCGTGAGTTCTTCGCTGATCTTTAAGCCCAATCCCGCACCGGGCTTGTTGCGGTTTTCCTCCAGCGCCGCGCGGGTGAAGACGGTGAAGAGCTTGTCCATCTCCTCTTCCCGGATGCCCGCGCCGGTGTCCTCCACCGTCATCTCCAAAAAGTCCCTGCCGTCCTTGCGGATCCGCTTGACATAGAGAATGACGGAGCCCTTGTCCGTGTATTTCACGGCGTTTGAAACAAGATTCGTCAGCACCTGCCGGATCTTGTCCTGATCGCCGTAAAGCTCGTCCGGCACCTTGTCGTCGATCACGATCTGGAACTGCAGCTGCTTCGATTCCACGCGGGCGAGCCAGGTGCGCTCCACCTCCATCAGCACGTCGCTTAAGCTGAAGATGCCTTCCACCAGCTCCATCTTTCCGGATTCGATGCGGCTGTAATCCAGAACATCGTTGATGATCTGAAGCAGGTTGATGCCCGCCGTGCGGATTTCCTCGGACACCTCTTTGATGTGTTCGTCCGCCGTCCCCCTTGCGATCAGCTCGTTGATGCCCATGATGGCATTCATGGGGGTGCGGATTTCATGGGAGGTGGAGGCAAGGAAGGAACTCTTGGCGCTTGCCGCGTGATGCGCCCGGACGGTGGCCTCGTCCGCTTCCTGTCTTGTCAGGATCAGATGGTTCGTCAGCTCCTCCACACGGGTATAGACCGGCGCCTCCACGGCAAAAAAGACCAGGTAAACGCTTAAAATGCCCACCGCGTAGCTGAAATAAATATCGCGCAGGATGAAGAACTGGATCAGGAAGGCGATCAGCATCAAAGCGCCCGCCATGCGCAGCACGATGCGCTGCAAAAGCGTATAGATTTCCTTATCCACGCCCTGCATGATGCAGGCGGTCAGCAGAAAGTACAGCGCCACGCCGTAAGTGACGGGCAGATGCAGCGTCCCGTAAATCACCTTGCCGTCTTCGCCATAGCGGAAGAGCCAGTGGACAAAGAGATTGCTGACGATCAGCGCCGCGTCCGCAAGGTAGATATATTTCTGTACGCGGTAAAATTTGCCATTCTGCCGGTTGGCGCGGAAAGCGACATACCGCAGGAGGCAGTAGGAGGAGCGTTCCGTAAGTAGATAGAACAGTGTGGACGTGAACAGGAACACGCCGGAAGCATCCGGCGGTGAAACAATATGGTTAATGACGGAAAGGACATCAACGATCGTTACAAGCGTCACCGCATAGGCAAGCTCGCGGAAATACTTGTTTGCCTCGTTTGCGTCCCGGTATTTCGTTGCAAGGCTGATGCACAAAATGAGTCCGAAGACCGCAGCACCCGCCTCCGGCCAGAAATTATCCATTGCTTAAAAAGAAATCCGACAGCTTTTCCAGGATCTTGTCCGTCGGCGTGCTCTTTAAGAGATAGCCGGCAGGTTTCAAATCCATCACCGTCATCACCGTATCCTTATCGCTCTTGCCCGTCAGAAACATCACGGGGATGTCCCGGAGCTTTTCCCTTGCGCGCAGCATGGTCAGAAACTGCGGTCCGTTGATCGCCGGCATCTCATAGTCCAGAAGGATCAGATCCGGCTGATGGTCTTCCAGATACACCAGCGCACTCATCGCGGAGTCCACCATGACGACCTTGTAATTGTTATGCAGGACACCCCGCAGCGCGCGAAGGGATGTCGGGTCATCATCCACGATCAGCACGCGCCTCGCGCGGTCTTCCGCTCTCTGCGCCTGCTTTGGCGTGGGTAAGCCGCCGGAGGCGATTTTTTCATCCAGAAAGCGCAGGACGCGTTCCGCGATCTCATTCGCATTGAAGGGACGGGCAAAGGTATCCGTCACGCGGTCCCCGAGATCCCGCTTCGCCGCTTCCGAAAGGAAATAGGTCTGCTCGCTTGCGACAAAGTACAGCGCATTCGCGTTTTGCACCAGGTCACGGATCTCTCCCATCACGCCGCGACGGTCCACGCTCCATTCATCCAGGAAAAGAAAGACCACCGGCGGACAGTCCACGGGACGCGGCAAAGAGCTGAAGGACATACCCGCATTCCGCACCGCAACGCCGCGCGTCAGAAACGCGTTTGCGATGGACTTCATGCTGAAATTCTCCTTGTCCGCAATGAGCAGGATTTCGCGCAGCACCGGCTTTCCTCCGCTTGTCTGTGCAGGCAAAATAAGGCGCATGCATCTGCGTCTTCGGTGTCACGTAAAATTATACACTATTATACGTAAAATTGATAGGGGTATTTTCAGAAAATTCCCCCGATGCCGGCATCGGTATCCAGCATCGTGGCGCTG
>JAFSPF010000117.1 GCA_017443065.1 Lachnospiraceae bacterium | reverse complement strand
TTTCTCTGTGAATGGCGATGTGGTAACTCCATTGTACAGGAAAAAGGGGGTCATTGCTCTTTTTATATTTCAGAGTGGTGAATTCCCGATAAAATCAAGGTTTTGAACTAAAAACGTAACGAAAAACGTTACATTACCAAGCAAAAACGGGGGAAAAATCCATGAAACCATATGCGGAAATGACCAAAGAGGAGCTCTTACAGGAGCGCGAAACGCTTAAGGCGCAGTACAAGAAATTCCAGGCGCTGGAGCTGTCGCTCAACATGTCGCGCGGCAAGCCCTGCATCGAACAGCTCGATCTTTCGATGGGGATGATGGACGCGCTCAATTCCCATGAGGACTTAAACTGCGCGGACGGCACGGACTGCCGCAACTACGGCGTGCTGGACGGCATCGAGGAGGCCAAGCAGCTGATCGGGGACATGATGGAGAATCACCCCGATAACATCATCATCTACGGCAATTCCTCGCTGAATGTCATGTATGACACGGTCTCCCGCGCGGAAACGCACGGCATCATGGGCAATGTCCCCTGGTGCCAGCTGAAAAAGGTGAAATTCTTATGCCCCGTGCCCGGCTATGACCGTCATTTTGCGATCTCCGAGTACTTCGGGCACGAGATGATTCCGGTGCCCATGACGGAAAAGGGCCCGGACATGGACATGATCGAGGAGCTGGTTTCCTCGGACGAAGCCATCAAGGGCATCTGGTGCGTGCCGAAGTATTCCAACCCGCAGGGCTATTCCTATTCGGACGATACCGTCCGCCGCTTTGCGCGCTTAAAACCCGCGGCCCCGGATTTCCGCATCTTCTGGGACAATGCCTACGGCATGCATCACCTCTATGACAATGACCAGGATTATCTCATCGAGATCCTTGCGGAATGCAAGCGGGCGGGAAATCCGGACCTCGTCTATAAGTTCTCCTCGACGAGCAAGATCACCTTCCCGGGGAGCGGCATTGCGTCGCTCGCCACCTCGCACAACAACCTGGAGGATATCCGCAACCAGTTAAGGATCCAGACGATCGGGCATGACAAGGTGAACCAGCTGCGTCATGTGCGCTTCTTCGGTAACATCCACGGCATGGTGGAGCACATGCGCAAGCACGCGGACATCCTGCGTCCCAAGTTTGAGGCGCTGGACGAGATCTTTACAAAGGAACTCGGCGGTCTTGGCATCGGCACATGGACAAAGCCCAAGGGCGGCTATTTCATGAGCTTTGACGCGATGGACGGCTGCGCAAAGGACATCGTGGACCGCGCGAAAAAGGCGGGCGTTGTCCTGACTGGTGCGGGGGCCACCTGGCCGCACGGGCATGACCCGCATGATTCCAACATCCGCATTGCGCCGACCTACCCGCCGCTTGAGGACTTAAAAACCGCGGCAAGGCTGTTTGCGCTCTGCGTCAAGCTCTCCAGCATCCGCAGGCTGTTGGAGGACCTTGCCTGATTTTGCCCTTTCTTTTCTCAGTGTATGGAGTGTTCCGGTATGAAATATGTTTTTGGTGTGGATGTCGGCGGTACGTTCATCAAAATGGGGTTCTTTGACCATGAGGGAACCCTGATCGACAAGTGGGAGATCCCCTCCGACAAATCGCTGGACGGAGCGCAGTTTCTCTCGGTGATCGCCGAAGAAGTCAAAAGCAGACTGGCGTGGGAAAAAGCCACGCTCTCCGACTGCGCGGGCGTCGGCCTCGTTGTGCCGGGTCCCGTCCTTCCGGACGGTTCCATGCCGAGGCTCACCAATCTCGACTGGGGTGCCCTGAATGTGAGAGAAATCCTTTCCGGACAGCTTACCGGCATGCACGTGGAGGTGGCAAACGATGCCAATGCCGCGGCGCTGGGGGAGCTCTGGAAGGGTGCCGGAGAGGGAAAGAGCTCTCTGGTGATGGTGACGCTCGGCACCGGCGTCGGCGGCGGTGTCGTTTTGGACGGCAAAATTCTTCCCGGAACCACCGGTGCCGGCGGGGAAATCGGTCATATCAATGTCAACGAGGCGGAAACGGAATGCTGCGGCTGCGGGCTGAAGGGCTGTGTGGAGCAGTATGCCGCGGCGCCCGGTCTCATCCGCGTGGCAAAAAAACGGCTTCAGGAAAACAAGGCCGACAGTCTGCTGCGCGAACGCGAAAGCTTTTCCGCAAAGGATGTGTGTGACGCCGTCAAGGCCGGGGACGCAGTTGCGGACGAGGCCTTTCAGATCATGTGCCGGATGCTCGGCAAGGCGCTCGCCGGTGTTGCGGTCACCGTGAATCCGGATCTCTTCGTGATCGGCGGCGGCATCTCCAGAGCCGGCAGCATCATCACCGAAACCGTCAGCCGTTATTTTGAGGATTTTGCCTTCTATGCCGTCAAGGGAACGCCCATTGTCCTTGCAAAGCTGGGCAATGACGGCGGCATCATCGGCGCGGCGAGGCTCGTGACCTCATGAGCGAACGCTCCCTCGCGCGGATCCGGAGCGCCTCCCTTGTGTTCCTGGTATTTATCTTTCTGCTGATCTGCCTGTTTCTCTTAAGCGGGATCTGGCAGGGCGGCTCCAGGTACCCGATGTACCGTCTGAATGCGCCCTCCAGGGTCAATGTCCGTACGGAGCAGCCTTCCGGGAACGGGCCCCTGACGCTTTCCCCGCAATATGCAAAGGAAAAAGGCGATTTCCGGGAACAGTTTTATCTTCTCCCGGAGGAAAGCATCCCCGCACCGGCGCTGCGCATTTACGGCGCAGATGTCATCCTGGATGTTACCCTGGACGGAAAAGAGCTTTTCTCCTACGGCACAAGGGAGCTGGAACGTTTCTCCTTTGCGCCCGGCGGATTTCATCTGCTTGTACTGCCCGAAGACTGCGCGGGCAAAGAACTCTGCATCCGTTATACGGCAACCAGAAAGGATGCCGCGCTTCTGGCCTCCGCACCGCTCTATGCCGGCTATCAGGATGCGGTTTCCTTCTGGGTGTCCGAAACACGCATCGTGATTTATGTCGGCGTCTTTCTGTCCCTCTTCGGTTTTCTGCTGACCGCGCTTTGGTTTCTGATGCGCCACGCCTTAAGCGATGACCTGCAGATGCTGTTCGGCGGACTCATTGCTTTTCATATGGGGATTTATACGCTGTGCAGGCACAACGCGCTTTTTTTCTTTACTTCCTCCTGCACCCTGCGCACTTACCTCGAAGTGATCATGCAGATGCTGCTGCCGGTACTGATTTCCTTCTTTTTACGCCTTCTTGCGCATGACCGCATGGAGCAGCACCTGTTCTTTCTGTCCGGCGTTCTGAGCGCGGCGGTTGCGGGGCTCGTTCTTCTCCTGCAGTTTTTGCGCCTGGTCCCCCTGACCAGCGCCATGCAGGATTACCGTGCTTACTTTGCCGGCATCAATGTGGTATTGTTTGTCGCGGGGGTCCGGATTTTCCGCCGCTGGTTTTTACAGTTCCAGCGCCTGCGCGCCTCCGCCCTCCAGGATACGCAAAAAACCGGACACACGGGAAACCTCCTGCTGCTGGCCGGCATCCTCTTTCTGACGCTGACCCTGCTGGCGGATGAGCTGCTGAATTTCTTTGACCGCAATCCCGCGGATGACAATGCGCTCGTACACCGCATCCTGCTTGCGGGAACGCTTTTGTTTACGCTGCTGCTCCTTCTGCGTTACTTTTATCACTCCGTGAACGACTTCCTTCTGACCGCCGGCAACGAGAGGCTGTCACAGCTTGCCTATACGGACGCTCTTACCAGGCTTCCGAACCGTGCCTACTGCGAGATTGCGCTGGATGCGCTCTTTGAGGAGGAGCGGCCCTTTGCCATCGTCTCCATGGACATCAATGACCTGAAAAAAACGAATGACGCCAAGGGGCACGCGGCCGGTGACGAGCTCCTGAAAAATTTTGCGGACATCCTCCGTGCCTCCTTCCGCTCCACCGATCTCTGCGGCCGCATGTCGGGGGATGAGTTTATCGCCATCCTCTTTGACGTGACCCCGCAGGAATATGAGGACAAGGTACGGCAGGTGCTGACGGAACTGCCGATCAGCGTTTCCTTCGGTGCCGCGCACAGCGACGAGGTGCATACCAGGGATGCGCACGCCGTGTATAAGCTGGCGGATGAGCGGATGTACAAGATGAAGCAGCAGATCCACGGAGAGGGGGGCGTCTATGCAGCAAGCTGACCGGTGGCAATCCCTCCGCATCCTGACCATTTTCATCCTGCTGACAGTGCTTCTGATTCCGCTGTATTCCATCCCCGCGCGCACGGCGCGCGCAAATCTTTCCACCTTGCGCATGGAACAGATGTCTGAGGACGCACCGGCGATGGGACTTCCGCAGACCTGTTCCTGTGTGCTGCCGCATGAAATCCTGCCGGACGCACCGGCCGTGTTGTTGCGTGTTCTTCATTCCTCCGTCCGTGTCCTGCTGGACGGGGATGTGCTGTACGAGCATCCGGGCGGACGGCGTGATCACATCATTGCGCTGAAAAAAGAAGACGCGGGAAAGACACTCACCGTCACACTCACGCCCACACAGGAGCTGGCCTACCGCAAACCGTACCCGCCGCTCTACGGGGAATACGCGGACGTCATCCGCCACAATAACCTCTACGCACTGCTGCCCTTTCTGACTGCCGTTCTCCTTGCGGTTTACGGCGTGGTGTTTCTGGCGCTTTCCCTCTTCCTGATCCCGAGCGTCCCGGCGATCCGGGTCCGTGTCTATGCCGCCCTCATCATGGTCATTTCCGGGGTCTGGATGCTGTGCTACCACGGCGTATTTGAGCTCCTTTCCGCATCGGCACGCGTGAATGTGCTGGAGTTTTCCATGATTTATCTGGCGGTGCCGGCCTACCTTGCCTGTCTGCATCTGATGCGGCTCCCTCTGCGCAGGCGCGCCTTCCTGTACACCTCACTCGGGATTGTCCTCTTCGCGCTGGCCGGTGCGGGCCTCGTGATGCTGACGAAAACCTACGCCTCCGGCTTCCTCCTGCTTTACTTCCTCCTGTGCACGACTGCGCTTCTCTTTACGCTCATCATGTTTTTGCGCGTCAGAAAGGCACCGGACGTAAACCCCTCCCTGCTCGTGCGGCTGGCGGGTTTTTGTGTTTACCTGATCACCTGTCTCATCCACATCCTCTGTTACTTTCTGCTTGACTACAACGGCATCCTCCGGGATGTCTTTACGCTGAATGCCATCACCGTCGGTGCCGCGACGCTTTTGGAATCCCAGCTGATCGACTACTTCCTCTACGCTTCCGGTTCGACACAGAAGCAGGTGGAGCGGCCGGAGCTGATGGAAATGGCCTACCGGGATTTCCTGACCAAGCTCCCCAACCGCACCGATGCGGAGCGCGTCTTTGAGCGGATGGCGCATTCCTCCCATGACTTCTGCCTGGTGATGCTGGACTTAAACGGATTAAAGAAGGTCAATGACGAGAGCGGACATGACGCGGGCGACCGTCTGATTGTCAACTTTGCCAGAGTGCTGCGCGTGGCCTTCGGGGACGGTGTCTATCTGGCGCGGCTCGGCGGCGACGAATTTGTGGCCGTCCTCGAAGGCGCCAATGCGGCCTATGTCAACCGCCATCTGCAGACGCTGGACGAGGCCCTGCTCCGGCTGGATGCGGCGGAACCCGATGTCCGTCATTCCGTTTCCTACGGCTTTGCCTTCCGCCATGAATGCACGGAGGAGAACCGTGCGGCAGCGGAAGGGGAGAAGCATCCGGAACCCGCACTGCGCCGTTCCTCCGATAAGGAAAGCCATATCCTGCAGCGTGTCATGGCGCTGGCGGACACGCGGATGTACGCGCACAAACGCCTGCGCAAATCCGGCTCCTGAAATGTGCCTCTTTGTGTGGTAATATATATATCGTATGAAATCACGCACACCGTTCAAAAAAATACTTCGCAGCTACCTGCGCATCACCCTGGCCTCTCTCGTTTACGGTCTGGCGCTGGCGCTGTTCCTTGATCCGCTGGACCTGGCACCGGGCGGCTTTTCCGGTATTGCCATTATTTTGAACCGCTTCCTTGCGATCGGTGTCGGTACCTGGTTCATGATTCTCAATGTGCCGGTGCTGATTCTGGGAATCTGGAAATTCGGGATTCACTTTACGATCTCCACGATTTATTCCACCGCGCTGACCTCGCTCTTTACCAACCTGATCGCGCAGTACTTCGGGATGTATGCCGTAGAGGACATCATCCTCGGCGTGGTCTTCGGCTCCGTCCTTGTGGCGGCCGCGATCGGCGTGACCTTCCTTTGCGGCGCGACCACCGGCGGAAGCGATGTCATCGTGAAGCTCCTTCGGCTCCGCTATCCGCACATTAAGACGGGGCGCATCTTTTTCCTGATGGACCTCGTGGTCGTGACGGCGGCGGGCATTGCCTTCCGCAACGTGAATGCCGCGCTGTATTCGCTGATCTCCGTCTTCCTGATGAGCTATGTGCTGGATCTGGTGCTCTACGGCAGGGACGGCGCGAAGCTGATTTACATCATTTCCGACCGCTCCGATGCCATTTCCTCACGCCTCCTGCAGGAGCTGGATGTCGGCGCGACGCATATTTCCGGGAAGGGCGCTTACAGCGGAAAGGAAAAGCAGGTCATCATGTGCGTCATCCGCAAGGTGGTCTATCCGAAGGCGGAGGAAATCGTGCGGGAGGAGGATCCGGAGGCCTTCCTGATCGTCTCCAATGCCAGTGAAATTTTCGGGGAAGGGTATAAGAGTTATTTTGATGAAAGGGTCTGAGCAGAAAAAACGAATCCGCTTTGCGGCGCTCCGCAGTCTTGTTCTTGCGGCCGGTGTTCTTTTGACATGCACCTTTTCCGCGCACGCGGAGGATGACCGCACACAGTTCCAGTGGGGCTTCAATCCGGACTTTTTTGAGGAGAACGAGATCCCGTATGACATGCGCATTCCGGACTGGAACAGCGAAGACGGCAATATGGAAGAAGAAATCCTTGTCGTCGTGGTCGACGGCGGGATTGATCCCGCGCATCCGGAAATGCAGGGGAAGCTCTATGAGTTTTCGGAGGAGGAGCAGGCTGCGCTCGGCTGCGGCAGATACGGCTATGATGCGGTCAGCGACGATGCGATTGATCCGCCGCCGGATTTGCACGGCACGCATGTGGCCGGTATCATCGGTGCCGCCTGGGACGGCGAAGGCACCTCCGGCGCGGGTTCCAACGTGCGCTTTATCAGCATCAATGTCGGCCAGGGGGATCACACGCCCGTCGAATGCACCCTGCGTGCCTATGACTTCATTTTAAGGGCGCTGGATTACGGTCTGCCCATCCGCCTGGTCAACAATTCCTGGGGAAATCTGGACTCCACCCTTGCCATGCTTCCGCTGATCGAGGAGGCCGGGCGACGCGGGGTCTTAAGCTTCTTTTCGTCCGGCAATGACGCCTCCGATCTGGAGCACAGCATCTTCTATCCCGTGATGTATCTCTACGGCTCCCCTTATATCGTGGTGGTCGGCGCGCATGACTGGGCGGGAGACGAAGCCTCCTTTTCGAATTACGGAACCGCCGCGACGGATGTCTTTGCGCCCGGCACGGAAATCATGTCCTCCGTGACCGGCTATGCCGCCGGCAATTATTCTTACCGCAGCGGTACCTCCATGGCCTGTCCCGCTGCCTGCGGTGCCTGTGCGGTACTGGCGGCGGCACATCCGGAGGTGACGGATGCGGCGGAATTGAAAACGCTCTTTCTTTCCTGCACAAGACCCTCCGATGCGATGGAGGATGTCGGCGCGAACGGGATTGTCGATCTCAGTGTGGAGGCGCGGGGCGATCGTGCGCCGGTGATCGAGGACATCCGCGCGGAGGGCACCTCGCTCATCATTGACGGCGCATTCTTCGGAACGGAAGGAACGGTGACGGTGACGGATGCGAAGGATGCCGCGAAAACCTATGACGCCGTCCCCGGAAGTCTGCGCTACGGTGCGGACCGCATTGTTCTTTCCCTTCAGGAGGAACCGTCCGGGATTCTGCGCGTGCGGGTAAAGGAACGGACCTGGGGCAAGTTTGATACCTCGCTTGTGATGTGCAAGGCCTCTTCCGCCGTCTTTGACAAAACGCTCTCCCTGCCTGCGGAATACGGCGAGCGCGCTGTCTTTGACGCCATGTATGATTATCAGGCGGCGGGCTTCCTCGGCGGACAGGATCAGTTCCTGTACTATCTCCCCCTGCGCTTTGTACAGGAAAACGGCGATCTTGCCTTTGAGCAGTTTTACCGCTATGACATCGCAAATGATACCTGGTCGGAGCTCGCGCCTTTGCCGGAACGTGTCGTGGCAACACAGGGCGCCTTTCTGGACGGGTACTTTTATGTGGCCGGCGCGGATGAAAGCGGACGCGAGGCGCGCTTCTACCGCTATGACCTTGCGGCGGACGCGTGGGAACGCCTGGAGGAGAAGGGACTTCCGCGCAGAAGCAGCGCCGTCAACTGTGACGGAGAGCTGATGCTGATCGGCGGCATCACCGGAGGGACGGGCATTTCGGCCAATCATATCTCCGGCGAATACTATTACTATGACCCGGCGGAAAACACCCTGTACCGGGAGGGGACGCTTGCGGAGCCCGTGTACGGCGCCGTGGCCCGCTTTGCGGACGATACCCTCTATGTCTTCGGGCAGACGGTTGCGGGCAGGGATGAAATTGTCACCAGCCTGCAATGTCTGGATGATTTCGGCAGCGGCGCGGCACAGCTTCTGCAAAGTCCTTTCCCGGAGCTCTTTGAGGGAGAGGGCCTGCAGCGTCCGGATTTCTCCCCCGCGCTGCACGGCGGCTTCGCCGCCTGTGAGGAAGGTCTCATTTGCACGGGTGTGCGCTCCGCGGATTGCAAAACGGATACCTGGCTGCTGAAGCGGGATGTGACAGACTTTACGCCGCTTTCCCGCAGCGCCTCGGACGGCGAGGTTTACTGGCCCGCCTCGGCCGTGCATGACGGTGTCTTTTACGTGATCGGCTCCTCGCACTTTGAGGAAGGACACCGCTTCTTCCGCGCGATCGCACTCTCCGATCTGCTGCGGTAACCCCGCGCATCCTTCGCGGCGGATTTGCTTTTTGCGCCCGGACGTGCTATAAAATAGGTGGAAACGGGTTTTGTGTTTTGTAAGGGGACAGTGATATGGCGATCTCTGCTGTCAGCGGCGTTTCGGGCGCCCTATACGGCACGAACACCAATTATGCGGCCAGCATGGCTTCGCTGATTGCGCAGCGCAGCCAGATTACGAGCGGCAGCTATGCGCGCCTGCTCCGGGCCTATGTCAAAAAGGTCGGCAACAAGGCGGCGCTGGATGCCTACCGCAGCACGGGTTCGACGATCTCGTCGCCCTCTGAGCTTGACGGGGAGAGCAGTTCTTCTTCGTCGGTCATCAACACACCCAAAAAGACGATTCCGCGCTCCACCTTTCTGGACGATCATCTGAAATCCATTTCCAAAACCGCGGTATCCAGCACAACGGCTGCGGGAAAATCCTTTCTGGACAAGCATCTCAAGGGCGTGGAGGGCACGCCGCAAACGGGCCTGGAGCGTGCGGTTGCCTACGCCGAAGAAAAGACCGGGCGCGCGATCAACGCGAAGGGTGAGTTTGTCGACCTTGCGGACAAATACAAGGGCGATACCGTGACGCCGACCGAAGGCAGCGGCACCAACACCGCCTCCGCAAACGACCGCTACGCCGCAATGCGCAGCACCTGGCTGGACGATCATCTCAAGAGTTATACGCGCAATGCCATCGTGCAGACGGCCGCCAATTATTCCGTCGCTGTCGACGTCGCCGTATAACGGAGGAACGCAAATGCAGAAGGTTGTTTTTTTCTATATTCACGGCTGTCCCTATTGCACACAGGCAAGAAAAGCCATCGAGGAGCTGACGGCGGAAAACCCGGAATACGCAAAGGTGGAGTTTGAAGAGCACGAGGAGCATGAGGAACCGGAGATCGCGGATCAATATGACTACTGGTGCACGCCCTCCATGTTTGTCGGCGGGGAAAAGATCTACGAAAGCCATCTCTTCGAGCCCTATGACGAAGCGAAAGCGCATGTAAAGGAAGTGCTGGACCGGGCACTGGCGTCCTGAGTGTGCAGGACATTCTTTCAACACGGTTCATTCAAAATCCAATCAGACACGGAGGGAATACAGATGCAGGGAAATGTCCGACCGGAAAGCATGGAACGGATCACGACGGACGTGCTGGCGCAAGCGTTCATCGAGGAACAGGTACAGGCACTGAAGGAACAGATCGGGGAAGACAAGGTTCTGCTGGCGCTTTCCGGCGGCGTGGATTCTTCGGTCGTGGCGGCGCTGCTCATCAAGGCCGTCGGCAAACAGCTCGTCTGCGTGCATGTCAACCACGGCCTTTTGCGCAAGGGCGAACCGGAGCAGGTGGTCTCCGTTTTCCGCGATGAGCTGAAGGCGGAACTGATTTACGTCGATGCCGTTGACCGCTTTCTGGATAAGCTTGCGGGCGTTGCCGATCCGGAGCAGAAGCGCAAGATCATCGGCGCGGAGTTTATCGAGGTCTTTGCGGATGAGGCAAAGAAGCTTTCCGGCGTAAAGTTCCTTGCGCAGGGCACGATCTATCCGGACATCCTGGAATCCGACGGCGTCAAGGCGCATCACAACGTCGGCGGTCTGCCGGAGGACATCGCATCAAGGTTTGAACTGGTGGAGCCGGTGAAGCTTTTGTACAAAGACGAGGTGCGTGTCGTCGGAAAGGCGCTGGGCCTGCCCGACAACATGGTCTACCGCCAGCCCTTCCCGGGCCCCGGCCTCGGTGTCAGATGCACCGGCGCCATCACCCGCGACCGCCTGGAAGCCGTGCGCGAAGCGGACGCCATCGTCCGCGAGGAGATCGACAAAATGGAAACCCCGCCCTGGCAGTACTTTGTCGCCATTCCCGACATGGTATCCACCGGCATCAAGGACGGCAAGCGCTACATGGGCTGGGCCGCCATCATTCGCGCGGTCAACACCGTCGATGCCGTCACCGCATCGAGCGTCGAAATCCCCTGGCCGATGCTCACCAGAATCCGCGACCGCATCATCGCTGAAGTCCCCGGCATCAACCGCGTGCTGTGGGATGTGAGCGAGAAGCCGGTCTCTACGATTGAATTCGAGTGACGAGACGTCTTCCGGAAACCTTGTGTTTATGCGTGTTTCGGACGATTTCGGGATAATATGATACCTTTTTGATACCTTTTGTTGCAGGAGACACGCCATGAACGGATTGATTATCCGGGAACTGGGCCCGGACGGTTGTCGTTGTTAAAATGGTGAAAACATGAGTACATATTCTGATAACCTGCTTCCGGAAAGATTGGAGCGGCATGTAATATACGAAAGCGACTATATCTGCCTTTATGCGGATAAAGTCAGGCTTTCCAGCGGGCATGTGATAGATAAGTATCATCAGATCCATTATCCGCACGAGGCGGTCAGCATCGTCATCTTCAATGACAAAAATGAAATCCTGATGATCCGGGAGAAGAGATATACGGTCGGGAGATTGGAGTGGGAAATCCCCGCCGGCAGGGTCGAGCAAGGCGAATCAAAGGAGGACGCTGCCAGACGGGAAGCCATGGAAGAAACCGGTTGCACGTTGAAGGACTTACGGTTTTTATGTTCGCAGAATCCGGCAAACGGAATGTCAGATTGTGTGTGCCATGTGTTCGCCGCAAACGTGGATACAGAGGCTGCCCTCACTGACACAGATGAAATTGCGGGAAAAGTCTGGATGCCGGTATCTGATGTGAAAGTTCTTCTGCGAAACAATCAGACGATGGATGGCATTTCGATACTCTCCATTCTCTTTGCGCTGGAGTTTTATGATAAAGCAAACGGAAACAAATAAATGAACCTGGGTTTTTCATATATCGGGCTGATATATCTTGTTATGCTCATGGTCCCAAATCTGATATGGACAAAGCATCAGCCTGTTGATTATGAATTATATGCCGGGAATGAAAACAAAGTACTGCTGGCATTTGAAAGAATCGGCGAGGTTTTAGTCTCCGTGGTTGTTTTGGTCTTTTCTGACTTTAATCTGAAACCATGGACAAACTGGTCGTGGTGGTTGGTTGCGTCATTCGTTCTAATGATCCTGTATGAAGTCTTTTGGATCAGGTATTTCAGAAGCGCGAAGACCATGCAGGATTTTTATTGTACGTTGCTGGGAATACCGGTACCCGGAGCATCCCTGCCGGTACTGGCATTTTTGTTGTTGGCCCTATATGGAAGGAACATCATCCTTGGATTATCCGTTTTGATTCTGGGAATAGGGCATATCGGAATCCACCTGATGCATAAAAAAGAAATAGCAGAACAATAGAGGGAAACATGACGCCATGGCATTTTGCTTGAGAGAGAAAGAGAAAAATGCTATATCGAGGTCAAAAAATTTGACCTCGATGCCACTACAATAATGGAGAATACGGTTGATAAGATTTGTTGAAAATCAAGATAAAGTGGCCTGGTATGTTATGGATAAGCATTTACCGGAAACTGTCTTCGATGAAAAGGTAAGATGCAGACAGGGCTATGTATGTGTTGACAGAGGACAGATGATTGGCATATTACGATATAATCTTTTCTGGGATAATACCCCTTTCTGCACGATGCTGTTCATTAAAGCCGAATATAGAGGAAGAGGATATGGAAAGCAGTTGATGGAGCGATGGGAGACGGATATGAAATCTGCGGGATACGGAATGCTGATGACATCAACTCAAGTCGATGAGAATGCACAGCATTTTTATCGAAAGCTTGGTTACAAGGATTGCGGTGGTTTTGTTGTAGATATTCCAGGTTATGAGCAACCGAAGGAGATGATCATGATAAAAGCAGTTTGCGAGAATGGGATGATGTGAGGAATAACCATGGCTTTTGATTTCAAGAAAGCATACAAAGAATACTATATGCCAAAGAACAAGCCGGAGATTGTCACACTCCCGCCGGCGAACTATAATGATACCTTTTGTTGCAGGAGACACGCTATGAACGGATTGATTATCCGGGAACTGAGCCCGGAGGATGTTGTACTGTACAGGGAGGATACTAATTGGATTTATTTTGTGGAGTCTGTTACTTCTGTCGGTCCGATGGATCCCAAGAGGATACTTGAGATTTCAGAAATGACAACAAATGTTTCAGCTGGAAAGATATTTGTCACTGCATTCTTGGATTTTGCAACATACAAGAGATTTGCAGATACACTGGCATGGGAAACAGAAGTGTGGATTGCAGATATGCCAGACCATATGATTCATCTTAATGGCGATAGGTTTATGGGACCGAGATAGGAGGAGAAGGATATGGACTTAAGTGGAATTGATCCAACAATTGGTAGTGCGCTAATTGAGTTAGGAACATCGTTGAGTACTCTTGTATTAAAGGGGACCACTACAGCGATTCAGGGGAAAATTGCATCATTAAAAAATGAGAAAAATGTTGATACCGTGCGTGGTGCTTATAATGAGATGATTAATCAATTAATGGCAGAGCGTGAAGAGGCTTTGATGATAGCTCAATCATATAAAAATGAGCTGGATCGCGTTGTTATAAGCGATGAAGATATTGAGTATTTACAGCAGACTGTTTCGAAGGTGCTTGATCTATTAGTAGGCATGGAGTTTTTTGACATTAATAATGAAAATGAAGCAGTTCAAGAAAAAGCGAGAGCGCAAATCGATGCAATAAACGGAGTAAAAGGATTGATTAGTAAAGATGTCTTGAAGACTATGCAACTATTAGGGTTTAATTATAAAGCTGCAATTGGCGAACCATTAACAGAACTTTGTGCCAATAAGATTAAAGGAGTAGCAAATAGTTCACAGCGTAAGAAGAGGTGATTGGATGAAATGGTTATACCGAATATTACTTGATTGTAATGCAATCAGCCTCTTTTTTGTCGTATATCTGATAAAAGAACATCGGTCTATTATGCTTATGAAAATAGATGTTTCGTATGCTGTTTATTTGGGAGTCATTATATTTTTTACAGCTATTTGTTTGTTCTTGTCAAGATTTTTACCTGATGAAACAATATCTGGAGGAATTAAGGAAGTAGAACTCGCGGATGGTTCATATCTTCCAAGCTTTTTAGGGTATTTTTTTGTAGCTCTTAGTATAGTGGATGATATAACATTGATAGTAATGGCGGTTGTTATTTTTATTTTTACCTATTATTCACAAACGTTATATTTTAATCCGTTGTTTTTGGTTTTTGGGTACAAATTCTATTATATTACTATGAATAACGGAATGAGATTGTTTGTATTAAGTAGGAAAAGAATAAAGAGCATAGATGGACTGAGATTTGATTCTTTGAAAAAATAAATGATTTTACATTTATAGATAGGAGCCAGGAAAAATGAATCATGTAATTGCAAAGATTAGAAGCAGAGAAAAAATATTTGAAAAGATATACTCAGGTGACAGTATTTATGAATTACCTACTGAATTGCGCGGGGCTGTTGAGTATAATCCGGAGACTATTCTTGAAGAAGATGATTGGTACAAAATTGACCAGTTCTCTAGTACGGCATACGCTATTGAGGTGTTAAAGAAAGATTTTAATACAGTGGAATACGATGAAGCAAACAGAGTAAGAACTGAAAGTGTTGAATATATTATGTCAGTTCAAGACAATGTATATTATTTTCAAAGAATTTTAAAACATAGTATTATGATGAAAAAAAGAATTACATTGGGTGATACGATACGTTTGGATCAAGGAGAAAAAAGTATCGTAATTAATTCCACGCCAGATGCTATATATGTAAAAGATGATGATATCCTCTATTTTAAGAAATTGTCGACAATTTCGCCTATTTTTAAAGGGATAGATGAATTGTATAGAGAAGCTACTGAAGAGGAAACGAAAGAATTTCTCCAGAATGATTTTATAGAGCTGGAAGATAGTTATGGGGTTGAAAAAGTCAAAAAAAGTAACCGCAAAAGAATTGCTATGGCAATGGATACTCTAAGTAGCTTTACGCCAAAAGATAAGCAAAAAATATTGAAATATACCCATGAGTATTATCCTGCATTGAAGTATGAGGAGAAGAAAAAGGTATTTACAATTGGAAGTGAGGAAGAGATGAAATATCTTCTCTGGGGAATTGAGCAAAGATATTATACGACTCCAGTTACCAATGAGCGTAGAGTTGCAAATTCTATAATGCAATTGGAATAGTGAATCCGTGGTTGCAATTAGGTTGCAAAAACTTTTAGAAAAAATAAAATTACGTAGAATGAGTGGAATTCTACCACAAGATTTAGACTCGAAAGCACGATATAGAGCCAATATAAAGTATTGTGACTAGAGTTCGAATGATTGCGAAACGCATTTTGCATTCGCGCGGACAGCAAACAGTTTTCGTCCAAAATGCGGCTGATTTGGACGAAAAACGATGAATGCTGGACGAAACTCGAAATACGGCGAAATATTTCTGATGGTGCCGGGACGGTCGATCAGAAAATGATTCTCCAGGGACTGATGCCTGCATCAAGGTTCCTGTCTTTGCGAGAGTGTGAAAGTTTCTCTGTAAATAACGATCTTCTACGATGATTGTTAAGGATGAAGCCGTCACGAGCAGGCGCATGTGTCCGTGCTTCATCCGGTGCAACAGTAACTTCAAGATACAGGATTAAAACAGGGATGTCA
>JAFSPF010000116.1 GCA_017443065.1 Lachnospiraceae bacterium | reverse complement strand
CATTCGTCAACAGGTTTGTGACGATCTGGCGCACACGGACTTCGTCGCCATAGAGCTTGTCCGGAATGGTTTCATCCACATCCACATGAAAGTCCAGGTCTTTGCTGCGGGCGCGGAAGGTGATCATGTTGCTGACGTCATTCAGCACCGAAGACAGCTGATACGGCGCCGTGACGATCTCCATCTTCCCCGCCTCAATCTTGGAAAAATCAAGAATATCGTTGATGATGGAGAGCAGGTTTTTGCCGGCACTCTCCACATTGCGCGCGTAGGTGGTGATCCGTTTGTCGTTACTTTCCCGCAAGATCATCTCATTCATGCCGAGCACCGCGTTGATCGGCGTGCGGATCTCATGGGACATATCGGCAAGGAACCCGCTCTTCGCCGCGCTTGCCGCATCCGCGGACTGCTTTTCCAGTCGGAGCACCATCTCGTTATAGGTCTGCTGCTGCTCGCGCATCCGGAAGCTCAATGCGAGCATCATGGTGAGCACGAGGATGGACAGGATTCCGGAAATGACAAACAGCATGATCCGGATCATCTGTGCCGCGTTATCCGCGGGGATATCACCCGAAGCATCCAGAAGCGTTCCCATCCAGCCGGACAGCGCATAGCCGCCCACGCTGATGCCGACGATCATCACGACAAAGACCACCCGCAGGATTCTCCTGAAGGAGGTCATCGCCCCCTCCTTCAGGTCCCGCAGTCTGTCCCCGTACATCCTTGCGACCGTCAGCGGGAGCATCATGTTGACGATATAATTGCACAGGTTGAGGAGGGAATAAAGATCCACCACCCCCGATGTCCATCCGAGCTCAAAGGCCGCGTCCGCGCCGAATTGGAAAATGACATAGAGAAGCAGCGCAAGATAAACAGCCGTCTTTTTGTTCCCTTCCGCCCTTCGTTTCCGCTGATACAAAAGCCCCTGTATCGCAAAGACGGCGATCAGGGTACAACAGACGCATTGCCACGCGATGTTCAGAACGCTTCCGTCCCGTATAAATAATTGAAATGCCGCCACGCCGGCGGGAATCGGCACCAGCATCAGCGGATGGAAATACCTTCTTGTTTCCCGTTCCCCGATATACAGCGCCAGAAGAAAGAGCATCACATAGCCGATGTTCCAGCCGATATAGGTCAGCATCGTTTCCTCCGCCTCGCGACCCATGACCAGGGTATAAATCTCCCAGTAATAGCTGCTCATATTGTCGCCAAGCAGGAAGATGATGATCAGCTGATATTCGCGGCGGATGTGCGAGAGATAATAAGAAAAACACAGAATCAGACCCAAGAACGCGCAAACCTGTGCCAACGATGTTGTAATCATTCCGAACATAAGACAATTACGCCCTTTTTCTTCATGTATTACGGATTGCCTCTCACAGGCTTTTACAACCCCTGTATGGGCATACCGCAATTATGGCATAAAATGCGTATTTCTTCAATGTTTTCGCACGGTCCGAAAGAACAGATGATCAAGCACACCGAGAAATAACAGCGCAAGCACATACAACATGCGGGCCGGAAGCCTGCCCAGCAGGACTTCCGCCTCGCGCGCCACCGGCTGGGTGGCGGGGTGGTAAGGCGTTAAGTAAAACATATCCGGATAGGAGCCGGGAAGACCCTGTCCTTCCAGCAGAAGATTGACCCCCGTCGCCAGCAGACAAAAGAAAAGAAACAAAAGCGCCGTCCGGAAAAATGCGCGTGCATCGTCTCTGCATTTTGCGGCAAACAGTATAAGGAAGGCGATAAACAGCAACAGTGCATGCCATAGAAACCCGTGTATCCGCAAAGGGAGGGGAGCGCGCAGGATCGCCTCCGGATACAGCAGCGCAAGGAGGGCGCCGAAGAAGCAAAAATCCCACAGATACAGCAATACGGTATCTTTCATGCGCCCTTTCCAAAGCGGCAGGAAAAGGCACAGATACATCGGGACGGAACAGATCTGAAAGGGAAATATCCACGGATCATAGATGCCGCCGTTTATCACGGTATACGAATACCACTGTTTCAGGAGCTCCATAACGGCCAGCAGGAAGCCCGCCGCAAACAACAGATGTGTCAGCGTACGCATGGAGATTTTCCGCAATCCGTATGCCGCGGCAAACGGCAGGAGAATACAGCAAAGAAGCGCCCTGCGGTGAAAGGAGCCAAACAGGGCTGGCGCGGTGTCCGGTCCGGTAATGGTGACCGGTTCTTCTTCCACAAGATGGTTGTTGCCCGTTGCATAGTCAATCGTGACGGAGGGCTGCACATTGAAGCAAAACACGTTGAAGGACAGCGCCGCCCCCTGATCCTCCACGGACATGGCCTCCATCTGTACGCCGCGGGGAAGGAGCTCGTCACCCGCAAAGACGGGTGTGACGCGGTATATCACATGGCAGGAGGTTTCGCGGATGACATCCGCAATCCGCCGCTCGTAGGGTAGCATGGCTTCCGTATTGAGATACCGTGTGCCGGTGATGAGGTTGCGCACATCGTCATTGACACCGCACAGCATCCATGCGATCAGGTGGCAGCGGTTGTAGAGAAAACCGCCGTTGTCGATAAAGTCGTACTTGGCAATCTGCCAGCCGGCAGGACGGATCATGCCGATGGAGGAGCGCTCGCCCTTAGGCATCGACTCCGGACCGACCACGGACAGAGCCGTTCCGCAGCGCCCGAGCGCATCATGCTCACTGAAGAGGACAAAGCAATCGGTCGAAAGCTGCGCTTCGTCAAAGGAGGGACGGTTGTTATTTACTTCGACTGCAGGAGAGCCCGTCCATTCCAAAAGCGCTGTTTCCTGCGGCGTATAAGCCTCCTGCTCCGCGTACAGAAAAAGGCGGCCGCCAAGGATCAGGGCAGCCGCGGTCAGGGCGATAACAATAATCCGTATAGCGGCAGAGCGGTTTTTCTTTTTTTGATCGGGCATGCTACAGTTTCATCGGCTTACTTGGTGCAGGCAGACCGGCGTCGGTTTTATTATACATGATAGAAAACCCTCTTGCATCCGCCCGGACGATATGTTATGATGACACGGTCGGCGGATGCTGGCAAATCTTCAGAAAACAGGTGAAAGGATGATTAACATCAGGGTAAGGTGACGATAGCGTGTGGTGAGCACGCGTAAAGAGGCAGCAGGTACTGCTTTTCTTTTCGCATGCTTTTCCATCGACGGTGTTTCTTAGCAAAGAAATGACCGGTTCACGCAGTCGCTACAGCATCCTGATCATCCCGCGGAAGCCTGTTTTTTTGTATCCCGGAAGACGATTCTCCTTAGTTTTGCACGTCTGTCCCGGAAAAACACGCACGGATGAACTTGTGATGCCCCCGGCTGCGGCCGGGGGCATTTTGGTGATATAGGATTGCGAGAGTTTCATCTTTACGCTGTTTGCGGGCGCCCTCGGTGAGGTGATGCCGCTGCGCACGGGCGTCGTTTTGCTTTGCGCGATTGACCTTGCGGTCATGCTCCTCTTCATCTGCCTGCCGGCGCGTCACAACCGTGTCGTATATGAAGCGGTACGGGAAAAGGAGGACTAAGCATGTTTCAGATCAAAGACCTTACCATCACACATGCAAAGGACAACCGCGTTTTGTCGTCCGGCTTTTCCTTTGTCCTGCATCCCGGCGACAGGGTTGTCTGTATCGGTGAGGAGGGAAACGGAAAAAGCACGCTCTTAAAATGGATGGCGGATCCGAAGATGATTGCGGATTATACGGAGGCGGCGGGAGAGCGCATCGTTACGGGCGAGCGTATCGGCTACCTTCCGCAGGAATTGCCGAAGGAGGATGCCGCAAAGAGCGTGTATGAGTTTTTTTCCGAGGGACAGCTTTTGCAGGACGCAAATCCGAAGGAGGTGTATGCGCTTTTGCACTCCGTGGGACTGGCGGAGGATTTTCCTTACAGCGACCAGGTGATGCATACCCTCTCCGGCGGCGAAAAGGTTAAGGCACAGATGACAAGGCTCCTGCTGAGGGAGCCGACCGTGCTCCTTTTGGATGAGCCGTCGAACGACATCGACATCGAAACGCTCGAATGGCTGGAACGCATGATCCGCGAAACCAAGGCGGGCGTCCTCTACATCTCCCACGACGAGACGCTGATCGAAAACACGGCCACGCGCGTCATCCACATCGAGCAGCTGAAAAGAAAACAGGCACCGAAGGTGACGGTTGCCAATATGCCATATACGCAGTATGTGACGGAGCGCAGAGACGCTTTTTCCAGACAGACACAGTTGGCGCTGAATGAACGCAGGGAGGAGAAAAAGCAGATGGAGCGCTTTCACAGAATCGAGCAAAGTGTGGAATACGCGCTGCGGACGGTCAGCCGTCAGGATCCTGCCACCGGCGCCATGCTGAAAAAGAAAATGAAGGCCGTCAAATCCCTGGAACACCGATATGAACGGGAGCATGCGGAGATGACAAAAATCCCGGAGGAGGAGAGCCCCATGTTCTTCAAGCTGGGGGAGGGGGCGCGCCTTCCCGCGGGGAAAATTGTCCTGGAATTGTCATTGGAGAAACTCCCCCACGTTCTTTCACGTGACATCTTCTTACGCGTGCGCGGCCCCGAGAAAATCTGCATCATCGGGAGAAACGGCGCGGGTAAGACGACGCTGATAAAGCACATTGCGGAAGAGCTTCTTTCGCGCAAGGACCTGCATGCGGTCTATATGCCGCAAAACTATGAGGATCTACTGGAGCTTTCCCTGACCCCCGTGGAATACCTTG
>JAFSPF010000115.1 GCA_017443065.1 Lachnospiraceae bacterium | reverse complement strand
GGAAACCGTCCGGAGCGCCCTGCGCTATCCGCTCATCATGATCGGCATCATGTTCCTGATTGTCTTCGTCATCATCACGCGCGTGCTGCCGATTTTCTCGCAGGTCTTCGAACAGCTCGGCACCGGCATGAACGCCTTCTCGGATTCGCTGCTGAGGCTCGGGGAGCGCTTAAACCGTGATACGATCGTGATCGTCATCATTGTGGCGCTGCTGATTGCCCTTGCGCTGTATCTTTCGCACTCGAAGAAGGGGCGCGCGCTGCTCTCGCGCTTCACGCAATGGTTTCCGCTGACCGCCTCGCTGCATGAGGACATCGCGGCCGGTCGCTTTGCAAGCGGCATGGCCCTGACGCTTGCCAGCGGCATGGATACCTACCAGAGTCTGGACCTCGTGCAGAAGCTCGTGGAAAACAAAAAGGTGGCGGCCAAAATCGAAGAGGCGAAACGCCTCATCCGGGAGGAGGGTCTGACCTTCCCGGAGGCCCTGGAAAAGATTGAAATCTTCACGCAGATTTATACCCGCATGGTGCTGGTCGGCTTCAAGTCCGGCTCCATGGACGCCTCCATGCGACTGATCGCGGAGCATTACGAGCAGGAAACGGACCGCAGGCTGCACCACGCAATCTCCGTTGTGGAGCCGACGCTCATCATCCTGCTTTCCCTCATTGTCGGCCTCATTCTGCTCTCCGTGATCCTGCCGCTGATGGGTGTGATGTCAAGTATCGGATAAGGGACGAAAGGAACCGCGATGGCACGTTTTTCCTATACGGGGCAAAAGCAAAGCCGCCTGCCGCGCATCCCCCTGGCACTCCTCTCTCTTCTGGTGTGGGGGATCATTCTCGGCGCCTTCTTTTTCGGCGTCCGCTCCTTCGGCGGCTACACGGAGGAAAAGCAGCGGGAGTCCCTGGAGCACGCACTGCAGCGCGGCATCGCCTCCTGCTATGCGATCGAAGGCATCTATCCGCCGGATCTGGAATACCTGGAGGAGCACTACGGCCTGACCTATGATGAAAGCCTTTTCTTCGTGGATTATCAGCCCGTTGCCGCCAATCTCTATCCCGATGTCACGATTCTCGACAGGAGGAAGCACTGATGCGGCGGGGACGGGACGAGCGGCATATCATTGACATGATCTTTGTCCTGGCGCTCTTTGCGCTCTTTGCCATCGCGTCCGTTCTGCTGATCGCGATCGGCGTCAGCGTTTACCGGCAGGGCGCGGAGGCCATGGGTGAAAACAACACCGTGCGCACCTCCTATGCCTATGTCTCCGAAAAAATCCGCCGTGCGGATGCGGAGGGGCTGATCGAAAGCGGCAGCTTCGGGGACGGGGATGCATTGTTTTTGCGTTATTATATTGACGATATTTCGTACACAACAACACTCTATGTCCATGAGGGCATGCTGACGGAGCTGGTGGCCAGAACGGATCTTTCCTTCCCGCCCTCTGCCGGACAGCCCGTGACGGCGCTCGGAAAGCTGAAGTGTCAGGAGCTGTCGGAGGACCTTCTGAAGATCACGCTGATTGAAACCGGCGGCGAGGAGCGCAGCCTCCTTGCGCATGTGAGAAGCAGGGCAGGGAATCGCGGAGGAGACTGACGGATTCATGCGGAACAGATTGCAGGGCGGCAGCAAAAGCGGATTGTTTTTACTGGAGATGACACTGGTCGTGTTCTTCTTTGCGCTGACCTCTGCCGTCTATGTGCGCGTCTTTGCTTCCGCACAGCGGATCGGCCGGGAATCCAAGGCCCTCACGGAGGCCACAATGATCGCCAGAAACCTCGCGGAGGGCTGGTACGCCGCGGGCGGGGATCCGGAGAAAACCGCGGAGGTCTTTTCCTTCAGTGAAACGGAAGGAAACTCCGTCACGCTTTATTATGACAGCACCTTCCGGGCACTGCCCGCAGACCGCAAGGAGGCCGCCTTCTATCGCGCCTCCATCCTTCCGGAGGACGGCCCGGACGCTGCCGCCGCGCAGGATACGCTCTTACGCGCAAAGGTCATCATCACGCCGGTGAACGAAAGCGACCGTATCGTTTACGAGCTGCCGCTCGCCTGCTTTCCGGAAGCGCATGCAAAGGAGGGCGAACGATGAGACCAGGACGCAGTTATCAGTTGCATGTCGGCACGGCCTCCATCCTGCTCGTCTTTCTGACGCTCTGCCTCTCTTCCTTTGCCGTGCTGACCCTCGTGAACGCCAACGCGGACAAGCGCTTAAGCGACAAGCTCTCCGCCCGCACCCTCGCGTATTACGAGGCCGTGGCGGAGGCGGAGGAATGGATTGCGGCGAGCGCGGAAAGTGGCGCGGTCGAAGGCGCTAGCGCTTCTGACGGCGACGGCGTCACCAAAGATTTCCCCTTTGACGAAAACCAGTATCTGCGCGTGACAATCGAATCCGGCGCAGACGGCCTCACCGTCACCGAATACCGCGTCTATACGGATGAAACGGAAATGAACTTCGACGAGAGTCCGTTTAAGGTGACGCGTTAGGACGAACGTCCCAGCAGATACTTTCGCAGCGCGGCATCCGTGCAGTACACGTAACAACCCTTCATCCCGCGCGTCATCAGGGTGCGGTAGGTATTCTTAATCAGTTCGTCCGCCCGCCGGTACGCTGCCTCCGGATCGGTCTTCTCCAGTGCTTTGATGCCCTTCAGCGAATTATCTGTCTTTGCACGCATATGAAAATCCGTGATGACCTGACCGTCTTCGTATCGCATGTCCTGTCCGATGATCACGCCCACATAGTCAAATTCCAGTCCCTGTGCCGTATGGATACAGCCGATTTCATGCACGGAGGTCTCACTCACGGCAAAGGGCTCCCCCTCACTTAGATTCCAACTCATTGCAAAATCGCCGATAACGATATCATGGTAATTCGTATCATTCCGTTTGTCCTTCGGCCATTCCCAGCAATACCCTGCTACCATGCGCGCACGGTTTGTGAGGCTGTTTTTTTCAAGAATCAGATCATATACTTCCTTCGGGGTATCAAAGACACGAAAGTCGTAATCATATCCCTCCAGATCGAAGTTGGCCGTCTCCCGGATCTGCAACACATGGTCAAGCCATGCAAGATATCCGTCGGAACCGTTACAACGGAACTGCGACTGCAATTCCATCGGAATCACTTCTGAATTCTCCACCGCCGCACTGCGATAGATTTCATCGATGGAACCCGCATCGTCCATCGTCACACGCTGCGATTCGTCGATGAAAAAGACGGAGCAAAGTGCGGCATGGATGATCTCCCGCGTCTGGTTGTCTCCCATGTTATGAAACATCCCGGATTTCATGTTCAGCCGATGCGCCTCATCCACCAACAGCGTCCCCACGGCATTATCCGGCGCGCCGACATAGTTACCGGAGCTTTTGAACATGTTGTCAATGACGCTCTTCCTGTGGTTTCCCTTCAGTTTCAGTTTGAACACATCGCGCGGTGCGCTGTTCTTTGTGACATACTGCACCAGTTGCTCCTGTCCGGTCAGTTCGGACAAAAGATTCATGGCCACCACCGTCTTGCCGGTTCCGGGGCCGCCCTGTACTATAACCGTCCGTTTTCTCAAATCCTTCTGGCATCTCCTGGAGGCATCCAGAATCTCCTCATACACCCTCTTCTGTTCATCAATCATGATAAACTCACGATTGCCCTTCAGCATAGAGGCAATCGTATTTTGCAGGCTCTTGGAGGGACGGATTTTTCCGTGATCTATCCTGTACAGCAGATCGCTGTGATCTTCACGGCATACCGCGGTTTTGATAAACGCACGCAGTTGCTCCCGCTGACCCTTCGTGAAAACCGGCGCATCCTCGTAATACTCCCGATACTGTTCCGCATCCACGGGATCATTCTGCTCTTTCCTTTTGTAGTTATGCAAAAAAGCGCAGGGGAACAATCCGATGTTTTCCTCCTGCGCCGTCTGATTGTAATCACGAATCAGCTGTGCATACGACCATGCCTGATAGGAAGGATGCACCAGACGGTGTCTGCCCTGATGGATAAACGTCTCCACAAGGGCATCCATTCCTTCGACCGCTGTCAGCTCTTCCCATTGCTTCAATTCAATGATAATCACGCCCGGCCGGTTCTGTGCATCGAAGCCGGAAACCATAAAATCAACGCGTTTGGAGGTTTGCGGGATGTTGTACTCGATCGCCACACCGGCCCCGTCGGGAATCTCCGGATCGTTCATGACGACATACATTTCCTTCAAAGAGTTTTCCCAGGAACGGATTTCGCTCTTTGCTGTGTGACGCCCCATCTTCTCCAGAATACTCTGCTCTATTTCATCGACAATGGAATCAGCCTCGATGCTGCGGAGAAAATCCGTCTTCTTCCCGTCGTAGACGATCATGATACACCCTCTCTATTCAGTCCCGCTCACCGCTTGCATTTGAAGTACACCTTTTCCGCAGGTGTTATTACAGTATTTTCCAGTAACCGCCTCTTGCACCGCCCACGCGTTCAATGGCACCTTCTTCCTTCAACCGGGCAATATGCTTTTGGACGGCGCTTGGATTGACGCCAAGTTCAGTGCTTAGCTCTTTTCTGGTAATTGCCGGTTTTTCGCTGATTATCTCATATACTCTTGCGGTGGTTTCTGACCACCTTTTCTGACCACCTTTTTGTTTCTGACCACCTTTTCTGACCACCCTTTGTTTCTGACCACCCTCATTGTTCACAGATGTCTTGTACTCCTTGATTTCCTGCAGGAGGTTTTCGCAATGATGGCGCAGCATAAATGACAGAAATCCGGATGATTCTTCTTTTTCCTGACTTCTCGATATTGTTTTAATATAGTCCGCACGCTTATTCTTTTTAACAACAGAGGGAACCACATCCGCCTCGCGCTGAATCATATTCATCACAAGGCGGCTCATTCTCCCATTGCCGTCCGCCCACGGATGGATCGTTGCGATACGATAATGGGCTTCAAAACTCAGTTCATAAATACCTTGTAGATCTTTTTTGCCGATGCTTTTACGCTCACTGTTCAGCCACCGGCAAAACTCCTCCAGGCGATCCCTTATCTTTTGCCAGGAAAGATATGATTTCCCACCCCGTCCGGCGCTGACGTTTACCTTCCTGAGGTCTCCCTTTGCAGAAGAAAAGTCACCCGCAATCGTTTTATAATCGGAACCGGTATTCTTCATGACAAGGGCGGCCAGTCTGCATAACATGGCAACGGAATATGCAGTATGCTTTTTGGCCATCGCAAATCCCCGCTCATATGCCGCCTTAAGATCCAGGTTCATGAGTTGTTCCGGCATAGGCTTATTTGCACTGATTCCTTCATCAAACAGCAGGCGGTTTTCAATCTCTGTAACTGTCGATCCCTCGATTGCAGTCGAATGCGTGATGATGGAATACAGATAAAACTTATCATAGTCCAGCTGCTGCCGGATGCCGAGGCGTTCGTATTCTTCTATGATGGATGACAGATGATACTTCATACCGATTCCCTCCGCTTATAACCGTGCTCTCATCCGATGTCCTTTATTTCAGAATAAGCCGGAACAATTACACTCGTCGTTTGCTCCTGCTTTGTATTTCCCATTCAGACCTCCATCTTTGAGATTCCAATTTGGAACCTCAAAAAAACCCAAGTTTGCCACATAGACAAGTATACCCGATTCACACATTTGCTTCAAACATGCAAAAAAAGCCCGCTCCGGTGGGCTGCATCTGTGAAGTCACAAATTGTGACTTCACGGATTCAACTTCTTCCCGTGTAAGTTGAAACATAAAATCGTCCGGAAAACGTCCAATGTTACGTTTCGCCGGCAGGCGAAGCATCCGTCACGCGCTGGCCGAAGAGCCGGTATATAACTGGTAATACTTCTGACCCAGGGCGATGAGTTCGTCATGCGTGCCGCGCTCGATGATGCGGCCCTGTTCCATGACCAGGATCTGGTCCGCGTTGCGGACCGTGGAGAGACGGTGGGCGATGACGAAGGTCGTGCGCCCCTTCATGAGATGGTCCATGCCGTCCTGCACTAATCTTTCCGTGCGAGTGTCGATGGAGCTTGTCGCCTCATCGAGGATGAGCACCGGCGGATCGGCGATGGCGGCACGCGCGATCGCAAGGAGCTGCCGCTGTCCCTGGGAGAGATTGGCGCCGTCGCCGGTCAGCTTTGTCTCATAGCCCTCCGGCAGACGCTTGATGAAGGTGTGGGCGTTGGCAAGCTTTGCCGCGGCAATCACCTCCTCGTCCGTGGCGTCCAGTTTCCCATAGCGGATGTTCTCCATCACCGTGCCGGTAAAGAGATGCGTATCCTGCAGGACCATGCCGAGCGAACGGCGCAGGTCTTCCTGCCGGATCTTATTGACATTGATGTTATCGTAACGGATCTTGCCGTCCTGTATCGTGTAGAAGCGGTTGATGAGGTTCGTGATCGTGGTCTTGCCGGCGCCGGTGGAGCCGACAAGGGCGATCTTCTGTCCGGGCTTGGCGTGCAGCACGATATCATGCAGCACCATCTTCTCATCCGTATAGCCGAAGTCCACGCCGAGGAAGGTCACATCCCCCTCGAGCGGCACGTAGGTCGTCGTGTTGTCCGCCTTGTGGTAATGCTTCCAGGCCCATTTGCCCGTGCGCGTTTCACTTTCCGTGAGGACGCCGTTCTCCTCCTTTGCGTACACCAGCGTCACATAGCCCTCGTCCACCTCCGGCTTCTCATCCAGCAGCGCGAAGATGCGCTGGGCACCGGCGAGTGCCATGAAGATCATGTTGAATTGCATCGTCACCTGGTTGATCGGCATGTTGAAGTTACGGTTGAAGGTGAGGAAGGAGGCCAAAGACCCGACCGTGAAGCCCGCAGCCGGATTCACCGCAAGCGTACCTCCCACGATCGCGCAGACGACATAGCTCAGGTTCCCCATCTGCATGGAAACGGGACCGATCATGTTGCCGAAGGCCTGTGCCCGGAAGGCACTGCGGTACAGTTCCTCATTCAGTACGTCAAACTGCTCCACCGCCTGCTTCTCATGACAGAAAACCTTGACCACCTTCTGTCCCGTCATGGTCTCCTCGATATAGCCGTTCAGGACACCGAGACCCTTTTGCTGCGCCACAAAGCCGGAGGCGGAGCGTTTGGAGATAAAGGCGGAGGCCACAATCATCAGCAAGACCATCCCCAGCGAAACAAAGGTCAGCCTCACGGAAAGCACGAACATCATGGTGAGTATCGTGATGATCGTAATGACGGAATTGACCAGCTGCGGAATGCTCTGCGACACCATCTGCCGCATCGTGTCGATATCATTCGTATAGACGCTCATGATGTCGCCGTGCGCATGCGTATCAAAGTATTTGACCGGCAGCCCCTCCATGTGCACAAAGAGCTCGCCGCGCATGCGTTTCATCGTCCCCTGCGTCACATAGACCATGATACGCGCCTGCGCAAACTGTGCGAGAATGCCGATCAGGTAAAACACGGAGACCCTTGCGATCGCGTGCGCCAGGGGCACATAATCCGGCACCTCCGCCTCCTTCAGCGGATCGATGTATTCGTCGATCAGGGTGCGCGTAAAGAGCGTGCCCTGCGTGTTGGCAAAGATACTCAGGCCGATGCAGGCAAAGACAATGAGCATCTGCCACTTATAGTAGCGGAACACGTACGAAAGCAGGCGTTTCAGGAGCTTTCCGGGATTTTCGATTTTCGGTCTGGGTCTTCCCCGCCCTGCCTGGGCCATACCTTACTCTCCTTCGTCGAAGTCACCGCCGCCCGCGGTTTGGGATTCATAGACCTCGCGGTAGATTTCGTTTCCTGCCAGCAGCTCCTCATGCGTGCCGAAGCCGTTCACCTTCCCGTCCTCCATGACGATGATGCGGTCCAGATCCATCACTGAGGCCACGCGCTGCGCGATGATGAACTTCGTCGTGTCCGGAATCTCCTCGCGGAAGGCCTTGCGGATCCGCGCGTCCGTCGCGGTATCGCAGGCGGAGGTGGAATCATCGAGGATCAGAATCTTCGGTTTCTTCAACAGCGCCCTTGCAATGCACAGACGCTGCTTCTGCCCGCCGGAGACATTGCTTCCGCCCTGCTCGATTTTTGTGAGATAGCCCTCCGGCATCTGCGAAATAAATTCGTCCGCGCAGGCCAGCCGTGCCGCATGACGGCACTCCTCCTCCGTCGCGTTTTCATCTCCCCAGCGCAGGTTCTCCAGGATCGTCCCGGAGAAGAGGACGTTTTTCTGTAACACCACGGACACCGCATTCCGCAGCGTCTCCAGGTCATAGAGCTTCACGTCCACGCCGCCCACGGTGACACGTCCCGCCGTCACGTCATAGAGGCGGCTGATCAGATTGACCAGGGAGGACTTCGCGCTGCCCGTCGCGCCGATGATGCCGATCGCCTCACCGGATTTGATTTCCAGGTTGATATCCGAAAGCACCGGCTCCTCCGAATCCGCGTGATAGGAAAAATCCACGTGTTCAAAGGTAACGCTTCCGTCCATAACCTCCGTCACCGGCATCTTCGGATTCGTGAGCGTGCTCTTCTCTTCGAGCACCTCCGCAATGCGCCGTCCCGAAGCCTGGGACATCGTGATCATGATGACGACCATGGAAACCATCATCAGACTCATCAGGATGCTCATGCAGTAGGTGAGAAGGCTCATCAGATCACCGACCAGAAGCTCCTCCGACACCACGAGGTGCGCACCGAACCAGCTGATCAGGAGGATGCAGGCATAGACGGTGAAGCTCATGACCGGTCCCACCAGCGTCATGTTCATCTCCGCCTTCACAAACATTCTGTAGATGTTTTCCGCCGCCTTTTCGAATTTCGAAATCTCATGCTCCTCCCGGACATAAGCCTTGACGACGCGGATCGCCCGGACGTTTTCCCTGACGCTCTCGTTTAATTCATCATAGCGTTCGAAGACCTGACGGAAATACACCGTCACGCGCCGGATCAGAACCATCGCCACAAGCGCCAGGAAAATGACGGCCACAAGATAGATGCTGGCCAGGCGCGGGCTGATCACAAAGCTCATGACCATCGCCACGATCATGGAGGCCGGCGCGCGCATCGCCATGCGAAGAACCATCTGGTAAGCGTTCTGCACGTTGGTCACGTCCGTCGTCAGTCTGGTCACGAGGCCCGCCGTGGAAAACTTGTCGATATTGGCAAAGGAAAAGCTCTGGATGTTATCGAACATGGCCTTGCGCAGATTCTTCGCAAAGCCGGCCGCGGCCTTTGCCCCGAAGAAGCCGCCGCCGATGCCGCACAAAAGACCGGCAACAGCCACCAGAATCATGAGGCCGCCCGTCTGCAGGATCACGTCCATGTTTCCCGCATAAATACCCTCATCCACGATCCTTGCCATCAGGCGCGGAATCAGCATCTCACAGATGACTTCGCCGATCATGGCAACGGGCGTGAGGAAGGACGGGAGTTTATACTCTTTGACCTGTTTCAGTAATGTATGAAGCATGACACCTCATCCGGAACCTTCTCCTCAGGGGGAGGGCTTTGGCGAAATGGACTTTACGTTAATCCCGTTGACTTCGATATGCTCATCGATGCGGATGACGAGGCAGGGACGCCCGTCGATCACGCGGGTTTCCACGAGGTCCGCCCGTTCCGGATTCACGATCACCTTCACGTCCGGCGTCTTCATCTCAAAGCGCGTCGTCTCCGCGATGTTGGACGCCAGCAGCGGATAATCCTCTCTGTGAAAGGAGGCGGAATAGTGCTCGTCGAAATCACGCATCCTGGACGGGGACACGCCGCTGTCCTTAAACAGTTTCTTCATGTCCTCTTTTGCAAAGGTCAGCGGTTCCTCCGGATCCGTGTGTTCTTCTATTTTGCGCTGCAGATTCTCATGCAGATTCTGCACGGTTTCGAATTTACCGTTTTCCCCGAGCGTCCTGCGGACGACCTCCTGAAAGCCCTCCTTCTGCTCCGGGGCGCTCATCACTTCCTCTGCGCCGAATAAGGCTTCGATGAATTCCGGCTGAATGTCCTCCGCCCGCTTCGTGTAATAGAGCATCTGATGGATGTTGGCCGTGCGGTCCAAAAACGCCGGGAAGAGAAAGCCCTTCACCGGCATGTCCATCAACCAGTCGCGGAAGCGGTCCTCGATCAGGTTCTTTGTCTCGTTATAGCCCAGCGCCGCCTTGGAAAGGACGACCGGGCAGATCGCGCAGAGGATATGGTCATAGACGTTTTCCGAAGCATCCTCCATCCGGATGCGGTCTGTCGTGATGCCCGGCACGTCATAGGCCGCATGCACCAGGATGATGTAATAATTCTCCCCGTAATTAAAGGCATCGATCACGCGGTCATAAAACATGTCCAGCAGCACCTCGTCCGAAAGCTTGCTTTCCCGCAGGCGCATCAGGAAATCCTGTGTGCCGCCCTCCGCCTCCTGTTCCCGCGGAAAGGCCAGATCGATCAGGTTCTTTCCGTTCCGGCCGGAGAGCGCATGACGAAACACGTCCAGGTATTTATACATTTCCTCGTCGGGAATCAGCGGAAAGGCCTGGGAGGAGGTGAAGAGCTTCTTTTTTTCGTGGTTGACGTAACAGCCGCAGATCCGGTCGATGGTGCATCGGTCGGGCGTGTACTGCTTTTTGATCTCTGTGACTTCAGCCCTGTTCATTGGTGATCACAACCGTTTCTTTTTTATCCAGCTTCTTCTTGCGGAAGAGCTTGCACATATCCACCGCGAACTGGATCGGGTAAAGCTGGATCATCGTGGAATCAATGCGCTCGTCGATCACGAGATGGAAGGTGATGCGCACGAAATAATCCAGCGGGGAATGAAACATCCGGTCAAAGGTTTTCACGGAATCCACATCAATGCGGGAAAGCGAGGGCGTCGAGATATCCACCGTCGTCGCCAGCATGGAGGACATGGAAGTCGCGCTTGTGCCCATCATCTGGTTCATGGCCTCGCTCGCTGCGGACATATGCATCTCATTGAGTTCCGGAAACGCCATCTCTCCCGCCTTGCCTGCACCACCCATCATCATGTCGGTGATGCAGAGCATATCTTCGTCTTTCAGAACAAAGACATTGGAGCCGGACAGTCCCTTGATGTAATGAATCTGCACAAAGGTACAGGTGCCTTCGTATCCCTCCAGCGCATCCGAACGCAGGATCACGTCCACATGCGGCGCGGTGATGTTCACGGGGTGATTGAGCATCATGGAAAGGGTCGTTGCGGAGTTGCCCATGCTGATGTTGGCCACCTCCCCCAAAACGTCCTTCTGAAGCTTTGTCAGATGATCATATAAGCGGACATAATTGACGGAACTCTTCCGCTTCTTCTTCCCTTTTACAGTCTTCTTTGTACCCGGTTTTGTGTGTGTGATTCCCGTAATCTCCGGCATGATATCCCTGTTATCCTTCCTCAGAAAAAGATCGCCGTGCACCCTTCGGAAATGCCCTGCATCCCCCCAAGTACACGGCGACATTCATTATACCACAGTTTCTGTACCCCTGCACGCCGAAATGATAAAAAACTTATAAACCGGGATTATACAATGCCCTGCGCCTGCATGGCCTCCGCCACCTTCAGGAAACCTGCAATATTGGCGCCGGCGACATAATCACCCTTTTTGCCGTATTTCTTTGCGGCATCGTCAATATTATGATAAATGTTGACCATGATCTGCTTCAGCTTTCCGTCCACCTCCTCAAAGGTCCAGGAGAGGCGCTCGGAGTTCTGGCTCATCTCAAGGGCGCTCGTCGCCACGCCGCCGGCATTCGCGGCCTTGCCGCAGACAAAGAGGACGCCGGATTTCTGTAAGAAGGCCGTCGCATCCATCGTCGTCGGCATGTTGGCGCCTTCGCAGACCACCTTGCAGCCGTTCTTCACAAGCTTCTTCGCGTCCGCCAGATCCAGCTCGTTCTGCGTCGCACAGGGCAGGGCCACATCGCATTTGACGCCCCAGACGCCCTTCCCCTCATGATACTCCGCCTTCTTGCGCTTCTTTGCGTATTCCGTAAGACGCGCGCGCTTCACTTCCTTGACATCCTTTAAGACCTTCAGATCAATGCCGTCGGGATCATAAATCCAGCCGGAGGAATCGGAGCAGGTCACCGGCTTCATGCCGAGCTGCTGTGCCTTTTCGATCGCGTAGATCGCGACGTTGCCCGCACCGGAGACCGCGACAATCTGATCCTTCACGGGAATCCCGTTGCACTTCATCAGCTCTTCCGTGAGGTACAAAAGACCGTAGCCCGTGGCCTGTGTCCTTGCCAGGGAGCCGCCGTAGCTTAAGCCCTTGCCTGTCAGCACGCCCTCATAGGCGTTGCGGATTTTTTTGTACTGGCCGTACATGAAGCCGATCTCCCGCGCGCCCACGCCGATATCGCCGGCCGGCACGTCCGTATCCGGGCCGATGTGGCGCTGCAGCTCCGTCATGAAGCTCTGGCAGAAGGCCATGACCTCACGGTCGGATTTGCCCTTGGGATCAAAGTCCGCGCCGCCCTTGCCGCCGCCGATCGCAAGCGAGGTCAGCGAATTCTTAAATACCTGTTCAAAGCCGAGGAACTTGATGATGCCCAGATTGACGGAGGGATGGAAACGAAGCCCTCCCTTGTACGGTCCGATCGCGGAGTTGAACTGCACGCGGAAGCCGTTGTTGACCTGCACCTGTCCCTTGTCATCCACCCAGGGAACGCGGAACATCACGATGCGCTCCGGCGTCACCATGCGCTCCAGCAGCGCATCCCTGCGATAGACCTTCTCGTTTTTCCCGATCACGACGCGAAGGGACTCCAGCACCTCCTTCACCGCCTGATGAAACTCCGGCTGTGCGGGATTTTTCTGTACGACCAGTTCATAAACTTCGTCTACGTATGACATATCTCTCCCTCCTTTTTTCATGACTTTCGACACCCTGTTAATCAATGTACTGCGTCATCACATAGCCCGTGATGCCGTTATACTCAATTTTGCACCACTCTCCGCCTTCCATGACCTCAAGGACCTCCACGGGTGCCCCGGCGGCGGTTAAGCCCAGGCTTTCGGAATCCGTGGTCATCTCCTCGCGGATGTTGCAGAGCGTGTTCATGATGTGCTCGCCCGTGGTCATCTCCTTCGGCTTGTTCTCTTCCTCCGGATCATACTGCCCCGCGGGGATCAGCTCAAAGTATTCCTCCGTGACCATGACAAAGGCCTCTGTTCCTTCCTCATACTCGATCCGGGACCATCCGCCCTCCTCGATGGAAATCCTGCGGTAGGCCTTTCCCTCCTCCGTCTGCCCGATGATGTTGGCATCGTTTTCGATGGTGGCGGAGGAACGGACGTTAATGACACCCTTTGCGCGCAGATACTCGGAATTGGCAATCTCCTCCGCACGCTGTGCCTCCCGCTCCGCCTCCTCCTGCTGCGCCGTCTCGTTTGCTTCCACGGCCAGCACGGACGCAACGGCGTCATTGACGCTCTTATGCACCGCGCTCAACAGCTCGGAAAGCTCCGGGGAGTTCTCCATCAGCGCGTTGAACTCCGCGTTCACCTTATTGTTCAGGTCAATGACATCCGGCGTCATGTTGCTCGCGGAGATGGCGGCCGTGATTTCCGCGTCCAGATCACCCGCATAAATGCGGTACGCACCGTCCGCGGACCGCCGGATGTAAAGCGATTCCATGGAGGGCACGGGGGTCTCGTTGTCATAGAAACGGAAGGGCTCCACGACATAGGCGATGAAGCTGTTCTCATCCTGTCCGGGCAGCAGATAGATTTCCTGCACGTCATACGTTTCGATGAAGCGGGACAGCTCCTGATGATAGAGACGATTTGTTTCCGTCATCCCCTCGACGATGGCGCTCAGCGTCTCCACATCCCCGTTGGCGCGCGCCTCATAGTACTGGCGGATCAGGGCGTTGATTTCCTCGTCCGTGCTCTGCGCCATGCCGGTCTCCGGAACCGTCACCTCCGTGCTGAGGGTGGACGCCGTATTGACATTGGCCGCGGCCGTCTCCGCCTCCTCCGCGCGCCGGTTCAGGTACAGCGAAACGAGCACCGTCGCGGCAACGCCGATGATCAGAATGAGCGGCATGATGATTTTACGATGTGCCATGATCACATCCAGGATGCCGCGCCGGTAGGTTGTTTTGTTTTTTGCCATATTCTCCGGATTCTCTCCCTCGCAAAAGCGCACAGAGCCGTTCATGCCCGCATGAAGCCCTGTGCGCCTCCGCCGTTTTCGTACACCCGACAGGAATCGAACCTGCATTAAAGGCGTCGGAGGCCTTCGTTCTATCCATTAGACTACGGGTGCATAACGCTTTATCTTACCATATCCGCGGTGTTTCTGTCTACTGCTTCCCCCTCCTCCTGCGTGCCGACCGGCGGCGGTTCCTCTCCGGCAGCTTCCTCCGGGGTCCCCGGAAGGTCTTCTTCCTCTCCCATTGCCTCCTCCCACCGGCGCAGGGCTTCTTCCGATTCCTTCGCGCGACGCCGCATGGAGGCGACGCTGGCCATAATGCCGAAGCACACGATCGGCAGCATCAGGAGCGCAACGATTTGTGCGAACCAGACATTCGGATCATCGGAAGCGACGGCATATACCACAACATACACAAAGAGAATGACAATGGCAATCAACGCGATCCGTGCCAGCCACATCTTTGTTTTTTTCGTCATATCACTCCTCCGCCTGCACCGGCCGCTGTTTCAGACACAACAGATTGCTTCAGTGTCTGTAGATGATGTCCTCATTCGACGGTCCGTTGGAGACCATCGTCACCGGAAAGCCCAGCTTCTCCTCGATGAATTCGATGTATTTCCGGCAGTTTTCCGGCAGCTTGTCATATTCCCTGATGCCGCGGATGTCGCATTTCCATCCGGGCAGCACCTCATACACAGGCTTTGCACGCTCCAGTTCCCTCGTGACCGGGAAATCATCCCTGCGTTTTCCGTCAATCTCATAGGCCACACAGACCGGAATCTCGTCCAGATACCCGAGCGCGTCCACCACCGTGAAGGCGACCTCCGTTGCGCCCTGTAAGGCGCATCCGTAGCGGGAGGCCACGACATCATACCAGCCGACGCGTCTCGGTCTCCCCGTCGTCGCGCCGTATTCGCCGCCGTCACCGCCGCGACTGCGCAGCTCCTCCGCCTCCTCGGCATGAATCTCCGAAACAAAGGCGCCCGCGCCGACCGCGGAGGAATAGGCCTTCGTGACCGCGATGATGCGCTTGATTTCGTAGGGCGGAATCCCCGCGCCGACCGCCGCAAAGGAGGCCAGCGTGGAGGAGCTTGTCACCATGGGATAAATGCCGTGGTCCGGGTCCTTTAAGGTCCCGAGCTGTCCCTCCAGGAGGATGTTTTTCCCCTCCCGCAGCGCCTGTCGTAAGAAGGCGCCCGTGTCCCGGACATAGGGCTCGATCATGCGCCGGTAGTCCTTCAGCACATGAAGCAGGGCACGCTTTTCCAGAAGCGGCTTGTGATAGAGATGCTCCAGCAGCGTGTTTTTCTGCGGCAGCACCAGATCCAGGCGCGCATTCAGGCGCTCCTCATCAAATAAATCACTCACCTGGAAGCCGATCTTGGCGTATTTATCCGCATAGAAGGGCGCGATGCCGGACTTTGTCGAGCCGAAGCTCTTCTTTCCGAGGCGCTCCTCCTCATAGGTATCAAAGGTAATGTGATAGGGCATGATGAACTGGCAGCGGTCGGACACCAGAAGCTGAGGCGCCTGCACGCCGCGGGCGGTGATCTTCTCGATCTCCTGCACCAGCACCGGAATGTTCAGCGCAACGCCGTTGCCGATGACATTCACCACATCCGGATGAAGCGCGCCTGACGGCAGCGTGTGCAGGGCAAACTTTCCGTATTCGTTGACGATGGTATGACCGGCATTCGCCCCGCCCTGAAAACGAACGACAATATCCGCCTCCGGGGCCAGCATGTCCGTAATCTTGCCCTTTCCTTCATCTCCCCAGTTGGCACCTGTGATTGCAGTTACCATGATTTCCTCCTTCGCTATACGGTGATTGCTTCCGCTTCCCCGATCGCGGATGCTTCTTTTTCCAGAAGCGGCCTCACCGTCTCCCTCAGATACACCGTCACCTGCTCCGCACACATCCCGGTATAGCGCTTCGGATCCGTCAGTGCCTGTAACTCATCCGCGTCCTGCGGAAAGGCGGGATCCGCCGCGATCCGTTCCAGGAGATCGTTGTCTTTTCCCTCTTCCTTGACTCTTTTTCCCGCCTCCATGGCATGCTGCCGGATCTTTTCATGAAGCTGTTGTCTGTCACCGCCGGCCTTCACCGCATCCATCAGAATGTTCTCCGTCGCCATGAAGGGCAGCTCCTGCATCAGATGCTTCGTGATCATTTTTTCATAGACCACAAGGCCGTCCGTGACGTTTGCCACAAGGTTTAAAATCCCGTCCGTGGCCAGAAAGGCCTCCGGCACCGACAGCCGCTTATTGGCGGAATCATCCAGCGTCCGCTCCATCCATTGCGCGGAAGCCGTGAGCGCCGGGTTCAGCGTGTCCGCGATGACAAAGCGCGCCAGCGCACAGATCCGTTCCGAGCGCATGGGGTTGCGCTTATAGGCCATGGCGGAAGAACCGATCTGCTCTTTCTCGAAGGGCTCCTCCACCTCCTTCAGATGCTGCAGCAGGCGGATATCCGTCGCCATCTTCGATGCGCTGACCGCGATCCCGCCCAGCACGTTCATCACCCTGAGATCCAGCTTCCTCGAATAGGTCTGCCCGGAGACAGCCACACAGCCGGAAAATCCCATCTTCTCCGCGATCAACGGATCCAGACGCTTTACCTTTTCCGTATCGCCGTCAAAAAGCTCCAGGAAGGAGGCCTGCGTGCCCGTGGTCCCCTTGGAGCCCAAAAGCTTCAGATGCGCGCGGACATAATCCAGATCCTCCAGGTCCGCCATGAAATCCTGCAGCCAGAGCGATGCGCGCTTTCCCACGGTCACCGGCTGGGCCGGCTGAAAGTGCGTGAAGCCGAGCGTCGGCAGATCCTTATAACGGTCCGCAAAGGCGGACAGCGCGCGGATGACACGCAGGAGCTTCCCGCGCACAAGCGTCAGCGCCTCGCGCATCAGGATGACGTCCGTATTGTCCCCGACATAGCAGCTGGTCGCGCCGAGGTGGATGATGCCCTTTGCCTTCGGGCACTGTAAGCCGTAGGCATAGACATGCGCCATCACATCATGACGCACCTGCTTTTCCCGCTCCGCCGCCTCTTCGAAATTAATGTTATCCGCATGGGCCTTCAGCTCTTCGATCTGTTCGTCCGTGATGTCCAGACCGAGCTCCTGCTCCGCCTCCGCGAGCGCAATCCAGAGTCTGCGCCAGGTGCGGAATTTCTTTTCGGGCGAGAAAATGAGCTGCATCTCCTTCCCCGCATACCGCCCGGACAGCGGGGATTCGTATCTGTCCTTTGTCATCGTTTAAATCCGGATTCCTTTCTCCTGCATGAAGCGGTCCACCTGTGCCGAAATCGCGTCCGCGTCACGCGGGTTCTTTTTGACAATCCGTTTGATCTCATCCTTGGCCTTTGCAATCACCTTGTCCTGGTTGTAATCCATCTGTCCCCGCAGCTGCTTCCTGCGTTTTAAGAGCTCGCTGCGGTAGGCGCTTTCGTCCGAAGGGTTCAGGATCACCTCCGGCATCTTCACGAGACGCTGCGGCTCCCGCACGCCCGCATCATAGTACAGACGCTGTAAGTCCTGCTCCGTGCGGGCAATTTCACGCATCGTATCCGACAGCCGCTGTCTGGCATCCCGTTCCTTTTCGTAACGCGCCGCCATGGACTTGAGCTCCGAGGCTTTCTGCACGCCGTATTTCAGCTCGTAATAATCCAGGAGGTTGCGGTTGTTGACATAACGAATCTTGACGGTATTTTGTAATAAAATCAAACGGTTTATCGTGTTCTCCACGGACTTGAGCTCGCGCGCCGCGGAGCTGTTTCTCGTATAAAGAAACACGATCGCAACGGCCGCCAGCAGCACCGCCGCCATGTAGCCGTACACCACGTTCAGCCGGAACACCGTCTGCAGGACAAAGAGCACCGCGAGCACCGCGCACAGTGCCGCCATACAGATGATGGACAGATCGTGCGTGCCGGAGAGGGTCTTCTCCAGATCCTCCTCCCGCAGATAATACGCCTCCCGTTCGTTGTCCAGCTTGCGCAGATCGTTCTTGATCTTCCGGTGGTAATCCTCCGCGTCGGAGAATTTGCCGATCGCTGTCGGGTATTCGTCCTGCAGCCGTTCCATGCGCGTGAACTCGTCATCGCTCATCTGGCCCTCGCGCCTTGCGGACTCCTCCTGTCTGCGCAGAAACTCCTTCAGGCGGCCGGCGTTCTTTTCCACAAGCGCCTTTTTTTCCGGCGGCATCTCACGGACCGTGTCCAGATCACGGATCTGTCCCGTAACCGAACCATACTCCTGCTTCAGCTTTTCGATTTCCTTTGCGCCCTCGTACATGCGGTCAAGACAGCTTGCGACCAGCTCTTCCCGCCGCATGTCCTCTCCGGCCTCCGCCTGCCACTGTATCTGCGCGGCTGCCGCAGCCCGGTCCCCGGCGGATGCGGTCCTCCCCCTGCTCCTCGCGGCGGAAGGCTTCTCCCTGTTCCTTGCGGATGCCGCCCTCCCCGCTGCGGGTGCGCCGCGCCGCACGCTTTTCTTTTTCCGTGCCGTAGCTCCTGCCATCCTCAGTTCCTGACCAGTACGTCCTTCGTGCCTCGGTAATCATCCTTTAATTCCCTGACAATTCCCGCAACGGCCTCATAATACTCTTTTGATTTTCCTTCGTTTTTGAGCGTCTTTAAATGGCGGATCCTCCGGTATCCGTCGCTGAGTCCGTACTCCTCCTCCGCGCGCGAGATCCGCTCCTCCAACGTCATGGACAGCTGGTATCCCTTCGGGTCATCCGAAATGTAATCCAGGTATTCCTTCTCTGTCATCTGCATCCTGAGCGCCGCAAGATAATTGACATAGGTCTCCGCATCACGCGTGATCTCGTAGGAGCTCCGGAAGCATTCCGCCGCCTGCGCAAACTGGAACATGCGCGCATTCATCACGCCCTCACAATAGAGCAGGTAGGCATGCTTGTCCGCGTCCGGCTCCGGCGTGGAGCGGCGCAAATCCTCATAGGCATCGATTGCCTGATGAAAATGCTGGTTCTCCATGAGGAAATCCGCACGCGCAAGGCTCTTTTCATAGACATCCATCTCCGCGCTTTCCTTCAGCACGCGCTTCGTCTCGGCGATTTCCTCAGGAGAATTGAAGCGGACGTATTCCAGGATCGTCACCGCCAGCTCCGCCGCGGAGGCGCGTGCGCCATACCGTTTCAGCAGGGAACGCGAAAGCTCCGGCAGCGCACACTCCGTCCCGATCCAGTCAAACAGCTCCTGCGTGAAGGCGTCACGCGTCAGCAGATAGCGGTTCCGGACAATATAAAAGCACAGCTCCTCCATGCTGTGAACCCGTGTCTCGATCTGTTCCCAGTCAAAGGGATGTACGGCATATGCACCTGTGCACAGCATCAGATTGGTCATAACTCATACTCCTCGGTCAGCACCGTTCCCGTGGCCGGCGCGTATTCGCCGAAGCCCAGGTCCGTCACCGTCACCTTCAGGCGGTTCACGGAAAGCATCTCCATGGCGATGGAAAGCCTTGTGGTCCTCTCCTCGCGTTCGGGCAGTCCCTGCAGGGAAAACGCGAGCGACTTTGCGATGCCGCCGGTCAGCGGCGTTGCCTGGATAAAAAAGCTGTCCCCGTGCTCCAGAATGACATCCGCCGCGGCGGAGGCCTCATACCAGTTGCAGCCGCCGTCCAGAATCCCGCAGTACTGTTCCTTCCCGCGGACATGCGCCATGATCCCCAGATTAAAGCGCAGCTTCTCCGCATCCAGCAGGACAAAGCCGGTCTTCTCCCCCTCCTTCTGCAGCCTTGCGCCCGCCGCATAGGTGGCGCCCTTGCTGAAAAGGTTGCTGCCCTGGAACACCTTGCGCGTGCGGCAGAGGTATTCGAGCGAGCGCTTCATCCAGTTGTCCTTGAAGCCGTTGCCCAAAAGGTATACCGTCGAGAACACCTTGCCCTGCGTCAGGCTCTCCACGGTGTTGAAAAAGGAGGTGTCCAGCATGGACAAGGCCTTTTCCCGGTTGATCTTATCCTCCGGAAGGCCGTCCATGTTGAATTCCATGTCCGTGAAGGTCTGCTCCTCCACGGTGGCCACCACCGGCGTCGTATGCGCATTGAACTGCAGCACATAGGTGCGCAGCAGCTCGTAATGATAATCACAGGCCAGCACCTGGTGCTGCCAGAGCTCCCTGTCCTGCCGGAGCATGTAATGGTAAAAGCTCTCCGCATAGCTCTGGAAGAACACATGCTTCATCGGCAGCTGCAGCGCCTTGACGATGCCGCGCAAAACCTCCACCATCCGCGCGTCCATCTGCGCGGTGGTGAACATCATTGCGCGGATATGCGACGCATCCAGCTCCATGGAGAGAAGGGACAGCGACCGTTTCACAAACAGCGCAAGCAGGGATACCGGATCATATTCCTGCGCACCGACGGTGACCGGCGTCCCCGTCATGGCAAGCTCAATCAGACGGTCCACGCGGATCGCGCCCGAATCCTCTATCTGCTTTAAGGCCTCGCGCCCGAAAAACCACTGGTTGATATCCTCCCGTCTCGCGAGGAGGGTCGGGATGTCATACACCTCCCGTCCCGTCAGGACGGACAGCGTCTTCGGGACGGATGCGCCAAGCTCCATAAAGCTGATCTGGGAAAAGGACATTCCGAGATCATAACCGAGCACATAGCCCTTTGCCCTGTTTGCGTTTCTGAGCATCATGTCTCTTCCCTCATACGGAACAGCTGCTCCGTCAAAAAGCCGACATGTTCGTATTCCTGAATCAGGCGGTCAAAGGTTTCGTAATCCTTTAAGGCCTCCGCCACACAGAGATCATTGATCACGGAGAACCGGCCGCCCTCCGTCTGCAGATGGCGGATATCGCTGCGGGAAAGCATCCCGCTTTCCGTCAGCTGCTCCTCCTGCATGTCATCCGTCTCTGCGTCAGAGGATTCCGTGATGTAGTACTGAAGCTCCTCGCCAAAGAACAGCATAAAGGACAGCACATAAATACTGTCGTACATCTCCACCATGCGTTTTGTCGTGTAGGCCTTTTCCGATTCCTCCCCGCCTTCCCGGTGCAGCATGTAATGCGCCGTCACGCGACGGTGCGGGCGCGTCCTGTAATGCAGGATGACACGTTCCGAAAAACGTCCCGCCTTCGGCAGAATGTCCGTGTACTCGGAAAAGAAGGGGAAGTACCGGTTCGTGGCGGTCAGTTTTTTCAGGACCTCCTCCGCCACCTCCAGATCAAATTCTCCTGTTCTCCGTCCCGCAAAGTATTTCAGGTAATCCATCCCGCAGACATCGGGCAACTTTGTTCCCGCCGCAAGCAGTCTCCCGATTCTGCGGTAGATGAATTCGTTGGTCACCGATTCCCTGACAAAATGATCATATGCGCACTGCGCCAGGAATGCGATCTCAATGTCCCCCGAAGCTCCCTGCTGCACATATTCCTTGAAAATATCAATCCGCTCCCCGACATAGGCACCGGAATACAGCATCCGGTCAATGATGCGTTCCAGAAGCGGCGCGGAATCCACACCGAAAGAAACCGCCGCCTTCCAGAGATCCCGCATCTCCCGCACGGTCCCGGAAAACTCCCGCACGAGGAATTCCAGCACCGTATTGTCATAGCGTCCCCTGCGGAAGGTATGGAAGATGATGGCGATGACGGCCTCATCCCCGTGATACGCCTCGCGGTCCGTCAGCCTTGCGCACATCCGCATGATCACCTTCGGATCAATGCCGTAGGTGCCGAAGCGCTTCATCCATTTCAGCGCGCGGTCTGCGTTGTCAAAGAGCACCATGAGCTCCAGCACCTCGTTGCGCCGCTGCACGCTCATCTCAGACGGATCCTCCTCCTGCAACGCCTCCGACAGCTGTCTCGTAAAATCATTGTCATGATAGAAGCGGATCAGATGCTGCCTGATTTCCGAGCGGCAATCCATGTCCAGCACATTGGACGCGGAAAGCATCCGGTATCCCGCCACGTTTTCCATGTTGATGTTGTATGCGCTGCCCTGCTCGCAGAGGAAGAGATCAATATATTCCTCCCCTCCCGTGATATAGGGACTGACCAGCTGCACCAGCCGTCCCGCCAGCATCAGCTTGTCCGTATCAAAGGTAATGCCCTCCGCGTAACGCCTGCCGGCCCTGTCCGCAAGCAGCACGACATACTCCGCGCCGTACAACGGCACATAGGCCACACCGTTCGTCACGGGATAGGTGCGTTCGTGCAGCAGCTTGTCATAGATCAGCACGATCTCCTTGATGCCCTCATGCCCGACGCGGATCCTGGAGGTGTGCAGCACACGCAGCACCGTATGCGCATTCTCCGCCGTGACCATGCTCTCGTCGAGGAACTTCCTGTAGAGGAAGGCCAGTGTCTCGTCGATCCGTCCCTGCGCGATCTGTCTTGCGCAGAAATCCCGGATCCGCTGCTCATACATTTCATACAGCTCCCCGCCGGCATCCCTGTGTTCGCAGATATAGCGGTACAGCAGGGCATTGGACTTATAGTCCAGATCGGAGCCGTGGGAAAAATACATTAACACGGCGCGCGGAATCTCCGAAGCAGCGGCGCCCTGCTCGTCCGTCCCGACACTCATCATGAAATACTCGTATAGTCTGGTCAGACGAAGCGAAGCGCGGACACCCCTGTCATACCATTCATGCGCTTCCGCATCCGTACGCGCCCCCTTGATCAGCATCGCACAGATTTCCGTCAGCGTCTCATCCTGCGGCTTCATCTCATAGCAGGCGGTGAGCGCATGAAATACGGCCTCGTCATAGCGCTTGCTCCCCCTTGCGAGGTAAACGATCCGCTCGATCAGCTGCGCGGGCAGAAGCTTTTCCCTGACCGCCATGCGCAGCATCGCAATCTCAAAATCATCCAGCCGCATCAGTGTCGCGGGATGCGACGCGCACAGCAGCAGCGCCTCGATGTAAATGATGCGGCTGCGCGCACCGCGCGCGTACTGCTCCTTGAACAGCTCCCACTTGGCGGAAACGCTCGTCGTGTATTCATCCGACACAAACTGCATGAGCCATGCGATGCGCCAGTCCTCCGGATTCCCGTACCAGGCACTGCGGATCTGCCGCTGCACCTGCGCAATCTCCTCATCCGTCACGTCGAGCAGGGTGGTCAGGTAGAGATAGTAGCAATAGACCGCCTCCGAGCCGTCCTTTTTCAGGGAAAACTCGCGCTGCTCGGAAAGAAGCCTCGCGCCTTCTCCCGCACGGTTTGCCGTGATCAGGTAATGCGCCTGATACAGCGCGGGGACAGGGTCCTCCGGATCCAGTGCCCGCATTTTGGAGGTGATCTCTCCCGCTTCCTGCAGCCACCGCTGGGCCGGAATCCTTCTGAGACGGAACATGGAATAGAGCCGGATCAGATCCAGGGTCAGGCGCTTCATCTGCAGATAGTTTTCCCGCGATGACGGCGTCACGATCATGCGCACCGTCACCGGCACGCGCAGATAAAAATAAGCATTGGAAAATGTGACGGAGCCGAAGTTATTGCCCGCATGCAGTCCCCCGGGATCAATGCGGAAGCGGTAGCGGCAGCTGTTGCCGATAAAGTCCTCTTCATCGATCCGGTCCTTTGAGAGCTGCAGGAAATCCCCGTCCGCGGAAACCTCCAGCTCCGTATAGCCCCAGCCGTTTCTGGAAAGGGTCAGCGTCTCCTCGTTGACGGAATCCGGATTTTCCAGAAGGATCTCCGCCTTGTCCGGCAGATAGGTGACGCTCTTTTTCTTTTTGATGGCGATCAGAAACTCTTCCATCGACTGTGCCGAACGCGGCGCGCCCTTCAGGCCCCTGTAAACGCTGCGGTACTGTGCGTCATGGCCGCTGAGCAGCAGAATAAAGTCCTCATGGTAAAAGAGGTTCATCGCCTCGTTCCAGTCAGTTTTTGCGAGATTGGCAAAATGAAAGAGGTTGCGGATTTCGCCCATCGTGGATTCGACATGCTCCAGCTCCACGGTCACCACAAAGGGAAGCATATACTCCCCGCGGTTGGAAATGATGCGGAAATCTCCCTTGATCACGTCCCCGGAGGAAAGACCCTCCGCCCGGAAGCGATAGCCGATCACATCCTGCGCGCCCGAAAAGGAAGGGGTGAGAACCTCCATGCGGATCTCCGTGGAGGACACGAATCCCTCCACCGGCCTGTCCTCCGGGCCGAACACGGTAAAGCTCCCCTCAATCATATCTCCGGGGCGCAGCGTGCATTCGATCCGCTGCTCGGAAAACTCCAGCATCCCCCGTTCGTATTCAAATTGCCCGTCGATCAGACGTTCGATGTGCTTCTCCAAAACCCCGCTCCGCGCAACAAAAGATTACCGTTAAAAAACGGCATAAAAAACCAACCTTAATCATACCATTATTTGAGGAAAGGGTCAAAGATTAACATTAGATTTTTTTCAGAATTTTTATCAAACCTCTTCCCGGAAATAAACCCGCAGCCCCTTCATCGCCTCCGGCAGGATCTGCGCCTCCGCATCCCCCGGAAGCCCGAGCAAAGCCGAAAAGCCCCCGGCATGCGTCACACGGATCATCATCACCGGACGGTCCGGCAGAACCTCCGCACAGCCCTCCGCGGCGAGGGCATCCTCTTCGGCCTGCCGCCTCAGATACAGCTCATCCCGCAGGCAGTAAACGTCATATCGCCTTTGCACCTCCTCATAGGGCATCGCATACAGCGGATGCTCCCTTGTAATAAAATCACAGACCGTCGAAAAGCCGAAGGGCGTATAGATGGCCTCATCGACGGGAAGCAGAAACACAAAGGGAACCTTCTCCTCCTCCAGAAAGGCAAAGGCTCTGCGAAGAACCTCCGCCATAAGGCCTTTTCTTCTGTGTGCGCGGTCCGTCGCGACGGCCACCACGTAATAAGCGGGCACGTCTTGCCCGAGGACCCTGACGGTATAGGGATTCAAATGCAGCATGGAAAGGACTTCCCCCGCCTCCCCGTACCGTACCACCATGATGTTGTCACGGCACTTTTCGCGGTAGTAATAATCGACAAAAGCGGCCGGATCGGCAAAGGCCTGCTCATAGAGCGGCCGCGTTTTCTGCTTTTCGGAAAAGTCCGTCACGATCCGGATCTCACCCATGGTCCTTCTCCTTTGAAAAAAAGCCGTCCGCAACGACTCCCCGTTGCGGACGGCACCGGTCTTGCTGACACGATTCCCTTTATGCGCGGGACAGATACTCTCCCGTCCGCGTATCGATCTTGATCACGTTGCCGATCTCCACAAACAGCGGCACGTTGACCGTGGCGCCGGTCTCCACCGTGGCGGGCTTTGTCGCGCCGGTGGCGGTGTCTCCCTTGAAGCCGGGCTCCGTCTCCGTGATTTCGAGCTCCACAAAGAGCGGCGGTTCCACGGCGAAGACATTGCCGTTATAGGAATTGACCTTAACCGTCTCATTCTCCTTGACGAACTTGAGGGAATCCCCGACCACATCCCCCGTCAGGGAAATCTGTTCGTAGCTCTCATTGTCCATGAAGTTGTATAAATCACCGTCCTGATACAGGTACTGCATGTCCTTGCGGTCCACGCGCGCCTGCGGAAACTTTTCCGTCGGGCGGAAAGACTGCTCCGTCACGCCGCCGTTGATGATGTCTTTGAGCTTCGTGCGCACAAAGGCCGCGCCCTTGCCGGGCTTGACGTGCTGGAACTCGATGATCTGGCATACGTTGCCGTTGTACTCAATGGTAACACCGTTTCTGAAATCGCCTGCGGAAATCATAAAACACCCTCCAAAGTAATGTGATATGTGACTACATCAGTTTACCCGAAACGGTGCTGTTTTTCAACTGTTTCTTCGGCAGGCCCTCTTTCATGAACGGGGACAGGCTCTTATACACGAGCATGGTCACCATGGAGACCGAAACGCCCTTTAAGAGGTTCATCGGCGCGACCGCAAGGATCACGAAGCTCATGACCCCCGTGATATTGCCGTTGATGGCCGTGCCCATGGCGATCAGCGACTCCATCGGCATCCCGTAGAGCGCGGCAAAGGCCGGCAGCAGATAGACGGCGTTTAACAGTGTTCCGCAGATCGTGATCATCACGGTGCCCGTGACGCAGGCCGCAATGGCGCCCTTTCTCGATTTAAAGAAGCTGTACACGATCGAGGCCGGCACCACGAGGGAGCAGCCCACCACGAAATTGGCGAGGTCCCCGACAAAGGCGGTGCTGGTGCCTTTGACCGCAAGCTTTAAGAGCACCTTGATGAATTCCGTCATCACGCCCGCGACCGGACCGTAGGCGAAGCCCGTGATCAGCACCGGGATCTCCGAAAAGTCCAGCTTGTAAAAGGGCGGCGCAAAGGGCAGCGGAAAATCAAAGAGATGGACGACGCAGGCGATCGCGGAAAACACGCCGATCACCGCGATCCTGCGCGTGCTTAAGATCCGTTCCGTATCCCCTGTCCTTTTCTTTGCTATTCTTTCCGCCGCGTATGCAATCAGGAAAACCGCGAAGATGATGCCGAGAAAACTTAAGACGTAGGCGGTATGGGCCGCCACTCCCTGTAACAGAGTTTCGTTCATGATATGACCTCCTTCTCTCATCCAGACTGTACTGTCGGTTCCGGAATTCCACCGGATCAATCCCTGCTCAGGGAGTCGCGGACTGTCACCGCCGGTCGGGAATTGCACCCTGCCCCGAAAGATTCAATTGTGACAAAGATTATTATAGCGGCTGCAACTCATTCGTAAAGTTGCAGCCGCAACAGTTTTAAAAAAACTTTTTTCCTCAGGCGCGCCTTGCGACAGCCTGCTTCACCTTTTTCACGATGTTTTCGCTCGTCAGGCCGAAGCGTTTCTCCAGGTAATCCTGCGGGCCGACCTCACCGAATTCATCCTCCACCGCAACATATTCCACGGGTGTCGGCGCGTTCAGGCTTAAGAAATCCGTCACCGCACTGTAGAGCCCGCCGATGCGGTTATGGTTTTCCGCCGTCACCACGCAGCCGCACTTCTTTGCGAGGGAAAGCACCAGCTCCTCATCCAGGGGCTTCACCGTAAACAGATCGACGACCGTGACGCGGATGCCTTCTTTTTCCAGCTCTGCGGCCGCTTTCATCGCCATGCCGACCATGATGCCGCAGGCAATGATGCAGCAGTCCGTACCGGCCTCATATGTGACAATGCCTTTGCCGGGCGTGAAGTCCTGTCCGTCCTCATACATTTTGTCATTGCTCTTGCGGCCGACACGGATGAACTTGACGCCGGGGAGCCCCGCGCACTGCGGAAGAATGCTCTTGAGCATGGCCGTATCCGTCATGTCAAAGACATAAGCGCCGGGGATCGCGCGGTACAGCGCCATGTCCTCAAAGGGCATGTGCGTTCCGCCGTTGTACGCGGCGCAGACGCCGGGGTCCGTACCGATGATCGTCACGTCGTTTTTCGCATAGCCGATCGACAGAAAGATCTGGTCAAAGGAGCGCCTGGAGGCGAAGGGGCCGAAGGAATGCACGACGGGCTTGAATCCCACGGCGGACAGTCCTGCCGCAATCCCCATCATGTTGGCCTCCGCAATGCCCACGTTGATGGCGCGGTCCGGATGCTCCTTCGCATAGGAGGCCGTGCCGATGCAGCTCATCAGATCGGCATCGAGGTAAACCGTGCGGTCATCCTCCTCCAGCATCCGGATGATGGTACCGCCGAGCACCTCCTTAAACGCAACATCTCTTTCTCCGTTATAAATAATCTTCATGATGATGCCCCTCCTTAGTCAAACGCCGCAAGCTCTTTGCGCAGCTGCGTCAGCCACTCTTCGTATTTTTCCTTCGGAACGTTCATCGAGTGGTTGGAGAAGGTCTCCTCCACTTCCTTGATGCCGCGCCCCTTGATGTTGTCGAGCACGATTGCAACGGGTTTGTCCGCGGCCTTTTTCGTCAGCGCCTCATACAGCGCGGCAATATCACCGGGATCCACGCGCACCGCATCAAAACCGAAGGACGCAAGCTTCTCGCGGTAATCAAAGGGATTCAGGATGTCCTTCGTATAGCCGTCCAGCTGTTTTTTGTTGTCATCCACGATCCAGACGAGGTTGGTGACCTTTTTGGCCGCGGCAAACATCGCCGCCTCCCATACCTGTCCTTCATCCGATTCCCCGTCGCCGACAATCAGGAAGGTCCTGCAGGAAAGCCCCTTCAGCCTGTCACCGAGCGCCATACCGACCGCGGCGCTCGTTCCCTGACCGAGCGACCCCGTCGTCATGTCAACGCCGGGCGTCTTATTGCGGTCGCAGTGGCTCGGGAAATTCGTGCCCGGCACATTGAGCGTCTTGATGTCCTCATAGGGATAGAAGCCCTTGAGCGCAAGCGCGGCGTAGATGGCAGGCCCCGCATGACCCTTGGAGCAGACAAGCTTGTCCCTGTCTTCCTTTTTCGGGTTCTTCGGATCCACATCCATGACAGCCCAGTACAGCACCGCCAGAAGGTCCGCAATGGAAAGCGACCCGCCGATGTGTCCGAAGCCGAGCGCCTGAAATTCCTCCACCGCACCGATGCGGATCTCCAGCGCCTTTTTCTGCAGTTCCCTGATCTTTGCATCATCCAGCATACGTGTTACCTCCGAAATGATTATTCCTTCACGCGGGGTAAGGTCGATCCGCCGTACGGCATCACGATCACCCTCGCGTCCTCTCCCTTTTCCGCAAGGGCCGCGTCAAACGCCGCCTGCACGGAAGGGTACGGTTCCATAAAAAGTGTTCTGACAAAATCATCCTCCATGTCGCTGACCAGAAAGATTTTTGCGCGCTTCAATACCATGGCGATCGCCGCGGCCTTGTGTCCGCCGAGCTTGAAATCCTTCCGCACGCGCTCGATCAGATCATCCGGCGCCTTTGCCTCCGTAAGCCAGGTCTCAAAGGTCTTTTCGCCGAGGCCCTCCTTGCAGGAGCCTGCCAGAACGATCACGCCGTCATCCGCAATTGCATGCTTGGCATTGTCCAGCGCCTTCTGCGTCTGATACAGATTCAGATCCTTGGGGGCGCCGCCCTGGGAGACGACGACAATCTCCGCGCGGGAAGGAATCTCCACGCGGTACATGGTATCCAGGAATTTGCAGCCCTCCCGGTGGGCCTTGACGATATCTCCCGCGACCGCCTTGACAATCTGCTTATGCTCATCCAGAACGACATTCAGGATAAAATCCACCTTGAGGTATTTCGTCATCTCCTCCAGGTCATCGCGCACGGGGTTGTGATCCAGATTGCCGGCGCAGGCCGCGTCCTCCACCATCATGCTGTGGTTGGCCTGGATCGCCTCACGCGTGGAGCAGCCGGGAAACACCGCCTTGATGCCGCCGGAGTATCCTGCGAAATAATGATATTCGATGTTGCCGAGGCAGATCCGTCTGTCCGCCTCCACGACCGCTCTCGAGATGTCGATCGGCGTGCCGTGCGGCGTGCTGCCCAGATGCACGCAGTCGTCCGGATCCGAGTCAATGCAGCGGATCTCCTCATAGGCGCGGTCTCCCGCGAGCTTTCGTTTCTCCTCCTCCGTCTGCGGACGGTGAGAGCCGAGCGCAAACATCAGCGTGATGTCTTCCCTTTTGCAGCCGGCCGCATAGAGCGCGTCCAGGAGCGCGGGCATCACCACATGCGTCGGCATCGGTCGCGAGATATCGCTCGTGATGATGATGATCTTCTCCCCCGGATGCACGATGTCCTTTAAGGCCGGGGTTCCGACCGGCGCTTCCAGCGCGCGCTTCACCTCGGCTTCGCCCTTCAGGTCATACGCGACCTGATTCGGGCCAAGCACCTGCAGAAGGTTTTTGTCCGGCACCGTGAGCGTCTGCGTGCCCTGGCCGATTCCGATCTCTATGTTCATGACTTCTCCTGTATCGTCGCGCCGTGACGGAGCGCCTTTACCACCGGAAGCTCCTCTCCCGTCAGGAAGCGGATCAGCGCACCGCCGCCGGTACAGATATAAGAAATATCCTCCGTCTTGCCGTACTTTGTCGTGGCCGTGATCGAATCACCGCCGCCGACCACCGTATAGGCGGACGTGTCTCCGAGGGCCTCCCAGACCGCCTTTGTGCCGTGCTCCGTTGCTTCCTCCTCAAAGATGCCCATCGGGCCGTTCACGAAGACCGTCGCGCTTTCCCGGATGATCTGCTGATACAGCGCCGCCGTCTCCGTGCCGATGTCCGTCGCGGCGATCTCCGCGGGGATCTCCCCGATCCGCGCTTCCTTCCGCGCGCCGTCCTTTGTGAAGGCAAGGTCCTTCGGCAGCACGAACTTGTCCCTGTACTTCGCGTAAATCTCCTTTGCCTTTTCGATGTATTCGCCGTAATTGGATTTGACGATGAAATCATGACTCCCCTGCCCAATTGCTTCACCGGAGGCGATCAGCATGATATTGGCGACAAGGCCGCCGGTCAGGATCCGGTCCGCCGCGCCCTTCGACAGCACCGTCTCCATCATCAGAAAGGCGTCGGAGATCTTGGCGCCGCCCAGCACAAAGGTGCAGGGACGCGCGGGGCTTTCCATCAGCTCCGAAATCACGACGTATTCTTTTTCGAAGAGTCTTCCCATCGCGCTCGGCAGCACCTGCTCAAAGCCGCAGAGGGTCGGCTGGTCACGGTGGGCCGCCGCAAAGGCGTCATTGACATAAAGGTCCGCGAGCGGCGCAAGCTTCCGGACGACAAGCGTCTTCGCCTGCTCCTCATGCGTCAGCTGCAGCTTCTGCTCAAAGAGCGTCTGCTCCTCCGACATGAAGCGCACGTTGTCCAGCAGCAGGATATCGCCGCTCTGCAGGCTCTTAATCTTTTCGATCGCGGCCGGTCCGCAGACGTCCTCGATGAACTGCACGGGGCGTGAGACAAAGCCCTCCAGCACCTCCCGGTGGGGCGCGGTCGTGTAGAAGTTTTTGTACTCAATATCCGAGCCCTGGTGCGCCAGCACCACGACCTTTGCCCCCTTTTCCGCCAGCTCCTTCACGGTCGGCGCGCATGCCTTGATGCGCGCCGTGGATTTGAGCTTTCCGGTTTCCATGTCCACCGGCTGGTTCATGTCAACACGGATCAGAACCGTTTTATCCTTCAGTTCGAATTCATCGATTGTTTTGATTCCGAATCTCATACTTACAGCCCCATTGCCTTGAATTTGCCGATCCCGAGGTATTCGTTCGTTTTGGCCGTGCCTTCCTCACCCTTCTCCTGCATTTTCATCGCGGCGCGGATGCCGTCGATCGTCTCCGGAATCGTGACGGATTCCTGCGGGATGTTGATCGCGTACATGATGTCATCGCCGCTCTCGACGATGGACTCCTCCCAGAGGCCGATCTCATACATGTCTCCCCTGGTGTTGCCGAGATCACGCGCGTATTTGAAGAGCGAGGCATTGCCCTGGAAGCCGTCCGCCAGTCTGACGACACGGATTCTGGGATGCTTTTCGAAGGCTTCGAGCGCCATTTCCTTTGTGATCTTCTTTTTGCCCTTTGCCAGCACCGTGATGATGTGGCCGTGCGTCACCGGTGTGTGCACAAGGATGCCGGTTGCGTCGACATGCGGCATGATGGTCATGAGATCCACCGCCTGATGGGACGGCGCCTTGTCCACCTGCAGCGCGTTGGTGAGACCCCTGTGGTAATCTCCCGGGTCCGCCACCCTGCGGATGATGGTGATGGCCACCTTCTCCACACCGTAAGAACGGTCGAGGCAGTCCACCGTACGGATCAGACCCGTCGTGTTGCAGCTGGTCAGCTTCAGGTAATCCTTGCCCACGCCCTTTTCATAATTTGCATAGCCGTGGAAGAAGACATCCGCAACATCGTTTTTCTCGCCGCCCTGGAAGATGGCCTTCACACCGGCCTTCTGGTACAGTTCTTTATTCTTTGCGCCGATGCCGCCGGGTGCGGAATCCAGCATGATATCGACCTTGCCGATCAGATCCTGCATGCTGCCCTTTGTCGGAATGCCCAGCTTGTCAAAGGCCGCCTTGTCCGCACCGTCCACGAGATACAGATCATAGGGCATGCCTTTTTCATACAGTGCGCGCACCGCGAGTGTCGGGGCCATATCGGCAACGCCGACCAGCTCCATGTCCTCCTGCCTTGCGACACCGTCCGCGAGACGCTGTCCGATCGTGCCGTAACCTGCCACACCAACTTTGATTTTGCTCATGTCTTCTCCTTTCGTTCGCGAACGCTCCTCCGCCCGCGGAATGACAAATGACTTACCTGCCTATTATACTACTTTTATTTGGCGCCGTTCATGCCGGCATACATATTCTCATCAATCCATTCGTACCTGGGGTCCACCACGCGGTCCGTCCAGGGATTGTCCGGCAGATGCCGGATCATCCAGCAATAGTACATGTCAAAGGCCGGTGCCGCGGACTGGGAATGCAGTCTTCCGGGTTTGATATGCGCAACGGACCCGTCCCGGATCAGGAAGATTTCCTCTCCCTCCTCATCTCCGGGGACATTGCTCTTTTCCCCCTTTGTCTGGAAGCATGCGCCGAAGCCCTCCGGACGTTCGAAGCGGTAATAATACACCTCCGGCTGCGGATGCCAGTGCGGCGTGTACGAGGACCAGCTTCCCTGGTGATTGATGACCTCGCCGTTCACCATATTGGAGTACGGCGCGTTCGTGTAATCAAAGATCGTACGGACCGTCCGCTGCATCCGGTCCTCCCAGACGCCGATGCCGAGCACCTTTTCGTTCACATCCTCCGGCCGGTAAAAGACCGCGTCAAAGGTCGCGTCGTTTTCGGTGCGCTGCACAAGCACCTCGCTTTCGGCATTCGCCGTCACCTTTACCTTGACGCCCCGCATCACATGCAGACACCAGGGGGATTCGCTGATAAAGCTTTCCCGGTGCGCCGTTTCGCTTCTGCCTTCCCATTCAAAGATGATATCCCCCTGCACCAGCATCACGGCCGTTTCCTGCGCGGCGTCCGCAAAGGTACGCGTGTCGCCCTCCCGCATCCGGTAGACATCGATGTCCATCATCATGTCGTTGTCCTTATCTCCCGCGCGGGACAACACCTTGACACCGTCGTCAAACGACGGATATAAAAACATGCTCATATCGCTTTCGTCCTCCTCAGCCGATCTCCGAAATCTTCACCGGTCGATGCTCCTCCAGTGATTTTTTCGCGGCAAGCCCCATCAGAACGGGCTTTAAGCCGTCCTCCACACCCAGCGGCGTGTCCGTGTTTTTCTCAATCGCTTCGCAGAACTGTATGACCTCCTTGGCATAGGCCTGCGTGTAGCGCTCCAGGAAGAAGTGCAGCGGCACCTCACCGGTCACGCCGTTTTCATTGGACAGCACGGCCGTCGAGGCGGCGTCATTGGAGCACTGTACCATGCCCTTGGAGCCGAAGACCTCCGCGCGCTGGTCATAGCCGTAAACCGCCTGACGGGAGTTGTCGATCACCGCGATCGCGCCGTTCTCCATCTTCAGCGTCACCACGGCGGTATCAACGTCACCGGCCTCACCGATCGCCTTGTCCACCAGCACCGCGCCCTCCGCATATACCTCCACCGCGTCACAGCCGGCAAGATAGCGGACCATGTCAAAGTCATGGATCATCATGTCAAGGAAGAGTCCGCCGGAGACCTTGATGTATTCCACCGGCGGCGGCGCGGGATCACGACTGGTGATCAGGATCAGATGCGGATCGCCGACCTTGCCGGCGCGCACGGCCTGCTCAACCGCCTCATAGTTATGATCGAAGCGGCGGTTGAAGCCGACCTGGTATTTGACCGGATTCTTTTTCAGCGCCTCCATCACCTCTTTGATTTTCGCGACATCATGATCAATGGGCTTTTCGCAGAAGATGTGCTTGCCCGCCGCGATCGCCTCCAGGGAAATCGGGGAATGCGTGTCCGTCGAGGAACAGATCAGCACCGCGTCGATCTCCTTGTCCGCGATGATTTCCTTATAATCCTTTGTGGTGTTTTCGATCCCGATGGACTTTGCCCAGCTTTCCGTCTCCGCATTCATGAAGGGGTCCGCGATCGTCTTGATCTTTGCCCCCGGCACATGGTATGCGATCGTGCCCGCGTGTACTTTGCCGATGCGTCCCGCACCGATGATTCCGACTGTAATCATATGTGATTTCCTTTCCGTCTGTCTGACATTTGTGAATGAACTCCGGAGAAGCCTTACAGACCCGTCTTCTCCGCGATAAACTTCCTGGCGCGGATCGCGTATTCCAGCGGATTGGCCTTTGCCGGATCCTGCTCCGCCTCTACCACCATGTAGCCCTCATAAGCGTTATCCTCCAGCAGCTTGAAGATCGGATCAAACTGCACGCAGCCGTCACCCGGGATGGTGAAGGCACCGGCGCGCACGCCGTCCAGGAAGCTTAAGCGCTCCTCCTTCACCCGTTTCACGACATCCGGCCGGATGTCCTTTAAGTGCACGTGCTTCACGCGCGCGATATGCTTTGTCAGCTCCTTTACGGGATCCTCGCCGCAGTATGCGAAGTGTCCGGAATCAAACAGGAGACTGAAATATGCCGGGTCCGTGCCTTCCATCATACGGTCCGTTTCCTCCGCCGTCTGCACGACGGTGCCCATGTGATGATGAAGGGTCAGGGCAATGCCGTATTCCTCTTTGGAAATCCTGCCGAGGCGGTTTAAGCCGTCACAAAGCCTCTTCCATTCCTCGTCATTCATGACATACTTGTCCTCGAAGACAGGCTGCTTCTCATTGCCCTGCGTCGAGTAGCTCTGCTCCGAGATCCCGACCACCTTTGCACCCATGGCCTTCAAAAAGGCCACATGCTCGCGGAAGGGCTTTTCCGTTTCCTCAAAGGGCTTGCTGATGAGGAAAGCGGAAAACCAGGCGTTGCAGATCTCAATCCCGCGCAGCTCCAGTGCCTTCTTCAGCACCTCCGGATCCTTCGGATACTTGTTGCCGACCTCGGACCCCGTGAACCCGGCCAGCGCCATCTCCGAGACACACTGCTCAAAGGTGTTTTCGCCGCCTAAGTCCGGCAGGTCATCGTTGGTCCACGCGATCGGCGCGATCCCCAGTTTGACTTTGCTTTTGTCCAGCATATACATCTCCTCCGTGAAAAAAGTTGATTAGTATCTTCTCGCGGCGTCCCTTGCTTTCTTCAGACGCGCGTACGCTTCCTTCTGCGCTTTTTTGGAGGTCACCTCCGCAAGCCCCACGTTCCACCAGGAGCGGTAGCCCTCCGTCATGGTCTTGGGCAGCGCCTTGATGTCGATCAGCGTGGAAACCTTCTGTTTCTTCGCATCCCTGAGCGCCTTTTGCAGCTCCTCCATCGTCCGCACGGTATAGGTCACGCAGCCGTAGCCCGCGGCCACCTGTGCGTAATCGATCGGGATCATGTCTCCCAGCAGCTGCCCCTTTTTGTCACGGTAGCGGAACTCCGTCGCCAGGTTTCCGATGCCGTTGGACATCTGCAGGTTATTGATACAGCCGAAGCCGCAGTTGTCAAAGAGCAGGACGTTGATCTTTGCGCCCTCCTGCAGGGAGGTGATCAGCTCCGAATGCAGCATCAGGAAGGAGCCGTCACCGACCATCGCATAGACCTCACGCTTCGGCTCCGCAAGCTTTGCGCCGAGCGTCGCCGCGATCTCATAGCCCATGCAGCTGTATCCGTACTCCATGTGATAGGCGTCCTTCGTGTCCGTCGTCCACATGCGCTGCAAATCACCCGGCAGGGAGCCGGACGCGCCCACCACGATGGCATCCTTCGGGATCTCCTCGCGGATCATCGCGAGCGCCGCCGTCTGTGTGACGGTACCGCCGGTCACGCGTACAAACTCCTCTATGCTGCCGGGGTACTGTGCCGGAACGATGGTCTTGAAGTTTTTCTTATAACGGTAATCCGCCAGGCGTTTCATCTCCTTCGCCCATGCATCCTTTGCCGCCTTGATCTCTCCCTTGTAGGCTGATTTGTATTTTGCCTTCTTTAAGGCCGCCGTCAGGTCTTCGATCGCCGCCTTCGCGTCCGCGACCACCGGATACGCATCCAGCTTATACGCATGAAACTTTGACAGGTTGATCGCCGCGTACTTCACCTGCGGATTCTTGTACTGGCTCTTGGAGCCCGTCGTGAAATCGGAGAGGCGCGAGCCGACGGCCAGCACCAGGTCCGCCTTTTCCGCGATCATGTTGGCGGAAAGATTGCCCGTCACGCCGACACCGCCGAGGTTCATCGGGTCGGAGGACTGACAGGCGCTCTTTCCCGACTGCGTCTCCGCAAAGGGAATGTGAAACGCCTTGCAGAAGCTCTGAAGGGCCGCGCCCGCCTCGGAATAGCGGACACCGCCGCCGCAGATGACGAGCGGCTTTTTGCTGCCCTTGAACAGCTTTACCAGCGCGTCCAGATCCTCCTTCACCGGACGGGGCCTGGTGATGCGGTGCACCCGCTTTGCAAAGAAGGATTCCGGATATTCATAGGCCTCTCCCTCGACATCCTGCGAGAGCGCGATACAGACCGCGCCCGTGTCCGCCGGATCCGTCAGCACGCGCATGGCGTTGATCATCGCGCTCATGAGCTGCTCCGGGCGGATGATGCGGTCCCAGTATTTGCAGACCGGCTTGTAGGCGTCATTTGTCGTGACGGTAAGGGAATCCGGCTGCTCCACCTGCTGCAGGACGGGGTCCGGCTGTCTGGTGGCGTAGGTGTCGCCGGGGAATAACAGCAGCGGCACGTTGTTGACCGTGGCATCCGCCGCCGCCGTGATCATGTTGGCGGCACCGGGTCCGATAGAGGAGGCGCAGGCGATGATCCTTCTGCGGTTGTTCTGTTTCGCAAAGCCCGCCGCCACATGCGCCATGCCCTGCTCATTGCGCCCCTGGTACACGCGCAGGCTGCGCGGATTTTCATCCAGCGCCTGGCCTAAGCCGACAACGATGCCGTGTCCGAAGATCGTAAAGATTCCGTCCACGAATTTTTCTTCTTTTCCGTCAAAGGCCACGTACTGGTTGTCGAGGAAACGTACGATGGCCTGTCCGACCGTCATTTTTTCGTATTTCATCTTTTCCCCTTTCTCCCTGCGCAGGCGCAGAGACCTTTATTTTACGGCAGCCGCTTTCCGCAGTGCGTTGGCCGCCATCCGCCCGCGGATGACGTCAAGGAGCACCGCGCCGATAATGACCAACCCTAAGACCAGGTTCTGCCAGGAGCTGTCCACGGACAGCAGCGTAAAGCCGTTGCGCAGGACGGAAATGATGAGCGCGCCCAGCATCGTGCCGACCATGGTGCCCTTGCCGCCGCGGAAGGATGCGCCGCCGATGATACAGGCCGCGATCGCGTCCGTGTCATAGGGCTGGATGGCGTTTGCGCCGTTGCAGATGCCGCTGCGGCCGACGGTCACAAGACCCGCCAGCGCCGCCATAAAACCGGAAACCGCAAAGCAGAAGGTTAAGACGTTGGCGGAGTTGATGCCGGAGAGCCTTGTCGCTTCGGGGTTACCGCCCACGCAGTAGATCGAGCGCCCGAGCGAGGTCCTTGTCAGCAAAATGTGCATGACGACATAGATGATGATGACGACGAGGAAGCTGACGGGGAATCCGCCGATCGTCGCGCTGCCGAGTGCCAGAACACCGTCCACGTCCCTGTTGGAGAACGCAATCATCTGGGAGTTTGTGACAATCAGCGACGCGCCCCATAACACGTTTTTCATACCCAGCGTCGACACGAAGGGATGCGGCAGGTGCAGCCTCGTCAGCAGCAGACCGTTCACCGTACCGATCACCGTGCCCGTGAGCAGCATTGCAAGAATCAGCACGATCGAGCTGGTAACCCCCTTGCTTAAAAGGAAGCCCGCCACACAACCCGCAAAGGTTGCCACCGCGCCGACCGAAAGGTCGATACCTGCGGTGATCAGCGCCAGCAGCATACCCGTTGCCACAAGCGCGTTAAATGACGTCTGCTTCAGAATGTTCATCAGATTGTTGACTCTTAAGAACTTGTCGCTTGCAAGTGTCATGATAATACACAGAATCAGCAGTGCGCCGAATGTACCTGCATAATCCATTAATCCGGAACCGCGTTTTTTCATTCCTGTACCTCCC
>JAFSPF010000114.1 GCA_017443065.1 Lachnospiraceae bacterium | reverse complement strand
CGCGGACGGAGAAAACCGCACGGTTTTCTCACAGCAGGGTCTGGGGAAGGCACTCCCCAGCAAGTATCTGACCGTGGGAGCAAATGGAGCCGGCAGGCGAAATTTGGTACCATGGTCGATACTTGCTCTTAACAACCTTTCCGCTGCCACAATCATTATGCTTCGTAAAGATACCCCGTGCCGTATATCCGTGAATCGGGAATTTTTCGACAAAATGAAAAATTTCCGCGATTGCGGAAACGTACAAAATAGTGTAAACTTGCGATATTCCAGATGGGGAAAGGACGAAAGGATACACCATGAAACAGGGTCTGACGCTGCAGGAAAAACTGCGTGATCTACGATATAACTCCGGCAAAAAAAGTCTCGAGGATGTGAGCGAAGCAACCGGCATTTCCACGACGGCTTTAAGCACTTATGAGAACGACGAGCTGAAAGATGTTCCGCATACAAACATCGTCACTTTGGCGAAATATTACGGCGTAACGACAGACTATTTGCTCGGTTTAACGGAAAATGCGACTGCGCCGGATGCCGATCTGCGTTCTCTGCATATCGACGACAAAACAGTCGATCTGCTAAAAAGTGGCAGCATCAATAACCGGCTGCTTTGCGAACTGATCACGCACCCGGATTTTATGGATTTTCTCACCGATCTTGAAATTTATGTGGATGGATTGGCTGGTGTCCAGATACAGAGCCTGAACGCTGTGGTCGATGTGATACGGAAACGATTACAGGACAATTCCGGTTCGTCCGATAATGACAAAGACCTACGCCTTATGCAGACGAGCCACATCGAGGACGATGACTATTTCTTCAACATCCTGCATCACGATCTGGATGATGTTTTTAAAGAATTACGCGCTATGCATAAGGACGATTCCGATGCCGCGCCGGACAACCTGATCGCAGACGAGTTCAATAAAGTGCTTGACGATCTCGAACGTGAATACAGCGCAGATGAAAAGCCAAATAAAAATCTCATGAATCTTCTTTTTTACTACTTCACGAGAGAACTCAAGATGCCGAGAAACCGTCTGACCGCCGGGGAGGTTTCTGTGCTTGAGGGTATCTTCTTACGCTCCGGCCGCTACAAGGAACAACTGCGCCAAATGAATAAGGGACGACGCAAATAAATTCTCACAGAAGGACAACCTGTTTCTCACATCCTAAGGAGTCTGCTGTGTGAGCCGGTTCTCACAAGTGACAGTATGAAGACGTCCTCATGCTCCTCCATCGTGCCGATCTGAATAAGGCTTTCTTCTGGACAGGTCTTCTTATTTGTTCTTAAATCATCCGGTGACTTGTTCCGTTCCGGGTGGCCGTTCTTCTGATTCCGCTCATGCTGCGCTTCACAAAAATCGAAGTACCGCTCATTGTAAAACACCCTCTCGACCTCTTCAAAAGAATGGACCATCTGCTCTTCCGGCTCGTCCGTTTCCGCTGTCCGAAATCCCTGATAGCAGTCCCAATAGATATTCCGTTTTGCTCGTTCTTCATCGATGTGGTCGCTGTTTTTCAGATCAAATTTCCGGTCATTATGCTTCGGATTATAGGCTCCGTGTTTCCCCGACCGACCGTTGTGTCTCGTCAATTTCATCTGCATCACCGTCCTTTCTTTTTTTGAAAAAATGCTTACTCCCTGCCGTCTTTTGAAGCGCGCGAAGCGCAAAAACCCTGGCTCTTGTCGTCAGGTAATACCCAGTATGAAGTGACGGTTCCCGTCACTTCACTGGGCGGGGTTGTCTGCCCTCGACCCGAGCAGGGCGCTTCGCCCCTGCACCCAGAGCATGGCTTTCCACCCTGCACCCCGATAAAGGACTGCCGCCCTTCAATCCCGCCAATGGGGATTGCATCCCCCTTGACCCCCGCCAGACACAAAAAATCCGGATCGCGTTTCCACGGTTCGGATTTTTTATGTCTGTTTTGAAAATTGTTTTGGAATTCTCTTTTTTGCTATATCATATTCGGGTCATTCTGCTTTGTAAGCTTTAAAATCTTGGTAATGATCATTCGTTGAGAGTTCAGGGGCTTCCCCGAAGAACGCGGTCCCGGCATCTTCATCGTTCATCAGACAGAAGCGGAACCAGGCTGTCATATAGGCGTCGAATTGCAAATGGGAATCTCCGTGATCGACGTTCGTTTTGCGTACATACACCTTATTGACATCCGGTAGTAACCCGAAATTTTCCTCCAGGCTCCACAGTGGACAGATGCCCTGCATGATTCCCGCCTTCTCGTCCGACTCCTGGTCGGCGGAGGTTGCCGTTCCTGCGTCAAAGGTTTGTGTTCCCGCAGTCAGCAGCGTCGAAACGTTTACCTTTGAAATATCATATTCCCAGCCGTCTTGGAATACCCTGGTATGATACGGCGACGTTGCGCTGACGGCGTACACCGTTTTGATCATGTCGGCGTGTGGCTGGACTGTTGCCATGTTGAATACAGCCGGCCCGCCTTGGGAATGGCCGCCGATACCGATGTTGTCCAGATCGATTTTTCCGTACAGCACACTGTCGGAATTCTCATTTTCTTCGATCAGCAGATCGATACCGGCATTTAAGGATTCGCCCGTCCTTGTGTTCTCATCGTCATTGGAAACGACGATGAATCCCCAGGAGGAAAGGTGCGTCAGGAAAGAGGTGTACGTATCCGACTTGCTCCCAGTGCCGTTTGCCCACAGAACGACCGGAAATTTTCCCGTTTCCTTTTCTAACTCTGTCGGATAATGGATCACAAATCTGCCGATTTGTGCGTTGTCAGATTCGAATTCAATACCGGAAACCCCGCTTGAGCCCATCGACGCATATTTCTTTTCAATTACTCCCACGGAATTCGTGTATTTATTATAGTTTACGTTTCTCTCTTTTGCCATCTTACCCAACGCGGTAATGACCACTATAACGAGAACGATGATAACCAACGTCACGATGAACAGACCCTTTATAAACTTTTTCACTTGCTTCCTCCTGCCTCCGTCGGCATATATTGATTAAGGTATTCCGAAACAGCCTCCATCCATTGCCGCTGGATATCGTTGTCATTCTGCAAGCCGTGCCCGGAGTGCGGAAGTTCGAAGTACTTGTAGTCAACTCCGCTCTCCTCAAGGGCTGCCTTCAGTCGCAGCGATGCCAGAAACGGCTGAACCTTGTCTTGCGTTCCATAGGCGACGACCGTAGGAACCGGATTGTACTGCACCCACTCGGCGGCAGCAATGGCATGCATCTTTTCCAGATAAGAACCGTCCTGCATTTCCTCCGGGGTAATGCTTTCGCCGCTCATCACACTGAACAGCGCAGCGCCGGCTGTTCTTGATTCGTCCGTATCATAACCGATACCGAAGACCCCCCAGTCCTCCGCCACAAAACAGGATGGGCCGACTGCGCCGTAGGTGAATACGACAGGCACAGGCGCGTCTTTCCCGTCCCGATAAGCATAGATCATGGCAAGACAATGACCGGCTGAACCACCGGCAACTGTCATTTTATCAACAGGATAGCCTGCTGCCTCTGCCGCCTCGACAACCTTCGGTACCGCTGCTTTGATTTCGTTTGACTGGCTCAGAACGCTTGCCGTGTTCGTTTCTGTACGAAGCGTATAGTTGATCCCGGCGGCCACATAACCTTTCGAACAAAGCCATGCCAACGTATCCCTGTCATCTGTCTTATCCCCTGATGTAAAGCCACCTGCATGAAGGTAGACGACCAGACCGTAGGATTCCCTGGAGCTATCCTTCGGCAGATATAGATCGAACTTGTTTGCCTCTCCGTCACCATAGGACAGATCAGCCTTGAGCGTTCCGACTTCATCACTCCACTCAACGCTGTATTCCTTTGCCCAAGAAGGCTGAATGGTAAACTTTGAAATGACTCCTGCTCCAAAGGCAACGATAAATACCAGAATCCCAATTCCTACAGGCACGGCTCTTACCTTCTTTTCTTTTTTATTTTTGCTCACAGGAAATTCCCTCCAAACAGCGTACCGCCCAACAGCATATTCAAGGCAGCTCTGACCGCAAGTCTTCCAAGTACGAATGCCACAGCGATAATCACGCCCAGTATGATGATTCTCTTTACGGTAGTCGACATACCATTTCCTCCTCAAAGTATTGACAGCAGCTTCAATGGATGTTATTGTCGATGTATCATTTGTTTTATCGACACAATTGTAACACAAAAAGATGAAATAGCAACAGGAGCGCGCAAAATGGGACAAAAGAGCAAAATTGTTTCACCGTTCAGTAATAAAGCGAGAAACGCCTATGTTATAGAACACATTACCGAGTCTTTGCTGAAATTGCTGAAAGAGAAACCCATGCAGGAAATATCCATCAGTGAGATTGTGGACACTGCCGGAGTTGGCCGCACATCTTTTTACAGAAATTATGAAACAAAGGAAGATGTAGTAAAAAAGCACATTGTAAATCTGCTTCAAAAATGGGATCAGGATTATACGTCGTCCGGCATGGACTCCAACGCCGAGCTGTATGGGCGCCTGTTTCAGCATTTAAAAGAGCATGCCGGTTTTTATCTGCTTCTTAAGGAGAGGAACCTGATGCACCTGTTCCTCGAAGTATTTATGGAAAAAAACGGGCCAAAATCGGAAGATATCAATATGTGGGCATATACGAAATCTTTTATCGTTTATGGCACCTACGGTTGGATTGAGGAATGGATTGCAAGAGGAATGCAGGAATCCGCAGAAACGATGACAGAGTTGCTCTCCTCTTACGGAATGAAGTAGCCTGTTACGCCCTGCAATCCGCGAACTGGCTACTTAATTTCCCAATGACCGCTTCTGCCTCCTCCAGTAAAATACACATCTTCCATTTCGTTCAAGAGTCTTTGAACAGACCTTAAACTAACACCCAAAGCACCTGCCATCTGCTCCCGGGTTATCTTTGGATTTCGGCTAATTAGTTCTTTTATCTTGACTTTACCGTCCTTATCAGATTCCAGAGAGCCATTCAGAGTGCCAGCCAGAGTGCCATTGGCACCCTGAACGTTCTTCTGAGCATTATCTTGTCTCCATTTTTCGCCACAATGTCTGTAAAACCGCACTGTAAAACCGTAATCTTCCGCCAGAAAATCCACCTTGACTCCCGCGTCGGAGCACGCTTCATGGATGCGCTTGAGGCCTGTGGCAAAACTCTCCATGTCTTTTGAGTAATACAGAGTCCTGGTGATTAAAGGATTTCTTCGGATCGGTTTCAGCGTTTGTGTGATAAACTGCTCAGGCGAAATACCATCCGGAAACTTCCCCGGGCTGTAAATATCGATGAAACTTTTATATATTGCCACTTCAACTGCTTGCATGGATTCTATGATTCTGTGTCCAAACGCGTTTATGACCGCCTCGCGGATCGCATCTACAGGTATCTCCGGATACTCTTTTCGCTCAAGGCTTCCGTCAAATTCCACACGCCAGTCCATTGCATCTGCAACATATTCCACCGCCCTGTCCGAAAGGTCAAAAATTGATCCCGTGTATCTTTTAATATCATTGAAGGTCAGGCGCTCGTCTGACGCAAACTTTGCCATTTGCAGTTCATTCATACCCGAATCGACAAAGAGGGCAGCACCGGCATTTAACAATACGTCCCCATCTGTAAGTTCCAGTTTGGTCATTACTTCGTCGGGGGACTTGGTCTTAAACGATATTCTCCCGGCATCTTTTGCCCTGTGAAGATAGCTTTTAAATACCTCCTTGTCAATGTCTGAGATATGATACTTGGACAATTTTGTCTCCCATGAGTCTGTCAGATTTTCTCTGGCATTCAGCATTTCACGGTAAAGTTCCTGGTCCATCTGCGTATCTTCGTCCGCCATGCGTATACGGGGAATACCATATGCGAGATACGGTCGATGCTTACCCTCAAACCGGACATGAATCACGTCTCTGTCGCCATAATGCTGTTTTTCAATCACCGGATATATCGGCGGTTTAATATTCGCCCTGATGGCCTGACTTACATCCCTCATAGTGCTGTCGCTGATTTCTTGTCCAATGACATCGCCATTGTTCTTGACACCAAAATATAAGTCGCCGCCTTCGTGTTTATTCAAAATGGAAGCGATGGAAATCACACCGTCCTTTATTTCCCCTGTACTCTTCTTGAATTCAATCTGTTCAGTTTCCTCGCCTATGTTTACATAAGACATAGATTTCTAACGCCTTTCATCATCCTGGCAACAGGGTTCTCCTATAATTGTCAGACTGTTTCTTCCTCCAATAAGGTTTTCTTTATAATCATACCATTTTGGGGAGGTTCTCTCAAGGTGGAAACGACTGAAAAAACAACGGAATTAGGCGTATAATGGGCAAATCTGACACACCACAACATAGTCATTGATCAAAATATAGTTCTCATCGTTTTACTACCCACCCAACTTTACAACGTAGTGGGTAATAAATCCGTTATCAGCAGCAAGTCCCTGATCAGATTACTCCGTCGGGGACTTGCAAAGTCGTCACTTCGTGCTTGGTGTAAATAATATGCTCTTCATTACCAATCGGTATGCGTCCTCGCATCCGACAGGAAGTTCATCATCTGCATATACCTTTCCTCCACTTGATTGTCGGGGATGTCATCAATATTCTCCCGGTAGAAGCGGTACCGCCCACTGGCCTCCATTTCGTGCATCCGCTGCCGCCTGTCCCATGTGGTTATCAACTCCCTAATTCTCTCACCCTCGTCATACGCAATGCTCGTGTCGATGTTGTCCGCCACCGACAGGATGGTGCAGCCGCATTCCTCCATCTCTCTCATGATTTCTGTCAAGTGCAGGATATTACGGCTCAGTCTGGATAAGTCCCTTACAATCACCCGCTGAATCCTGCACGTGCGGATCTCTTTCATCATGCGTTCCAGTTCCGGTCTATATGGGTCTGCCCCGGAGGCATAATCCTTGTAGATTTCGACATCCACGTTGTCCGCTCGCTCCATGCAGGCATCTATCTGATCCTGTATTTTGTCTCTTTCCGGGGAAAAAGCCTGTGTTTTCGCATAAATGGCAGTCTTCATGTGAAAATCCTCCAATCTTCGTATGTATCCAAATAGTCATCAGTTCCCGGAAACGCGCTCTGTGACTGCCTTCGTCTCTATTCTTCATTTTGTTCCTTATGAACCCCGTGCATTAAATCAGGACAGCAAATGTACTGCCGCGCATCCTGCACCATCGCATCAATCTCCTGCTCGGAAAGACCGTCTGTCTCCTCTCACATGATATGATGCTCTGCGATGTTTGGCAACTTCGGTTGAAGAACATACCAGAACTTCCGGCGGTCTGTGTTATACTATAAATAATTCCTTTATCGGCAAGAGAGAAAAAGAGTATTGCATGACACCTTTGAGATACCTGGCCTGGTTTCTGGCTGTGGCGCTTTCATACGGGGGAATCGCCCTCGTTCAATACCGCTTTCGTAAAAGAATCAGCCTTAAAACCGGGTGTTTGATCACGCTTCTGAAATTCGTTCTGGCCTGTGCCTTCGCCGCGGTTGTGATGGTCACATACACGTGGTTTGCATGGGGCGGGGGCTTCCTTTCCGGCGCATTCTATGTCGCGCTGATGGGGGATGTATTCGGGGATCTGGTGCTCCTTCTGTTTGTGTATGTTCCGTATCTCATCCGGCGTTGCAGGAAAAGAGAAACGCAGCGCCCCGGTATCCCGAAAATCAAAACACAGTGTCTCGTCGGCGCCCTCTGCGTACTGCTTTATCTGATTTACGGCACCATCAACATGCAGTATGTCCGGACACTGGGGTTTTCGATAGAGTCGGACAAGCTGGAAAACACCTATCGTGTCATCTTTCTGGCGGACCTTCATGTGGGCTCTTCCCAGAGCTTTGACACCAGTAAGGAAACGGTGCAAAAGGTCAGGAACGAAGACGCGGACTTTGTGATTCTGGGCGGGGATATTACCGATGAATGGACCACAAAGGAGGAAATGCAGGAAATCTACCGCATGTTCGGGGAATTCAGCGTTCCGGTGTATTTCATCTATGGCAATCATGACAGACAGCCCAATGCGCATCTGGCGGACGGACGCACCTATTCGGACGAGGAATTGAAGGAGGCCCTGGAGAGCAACGGCATTCAGACGATCGAAGACGAATGGATCGAATTATCTCCCGACTTGATCCTGATGGGAAGAGACGATGCAAGCACGGGAACGGACCGGATGGATCTTTCCGAAATACCGCCGCGCCCGCAGGATAAGTTTGTGCTCCTGATCGATCATGCGCCCTATCAGGTGGATGACATCATCGCTTCCAAAGCAGACCTGCAGCTTTCCGGGCACACCCACGCGGGTCAGCTCTTTCCTTTACAGTATATCTATAATGTTTCCGGCTACGATTCCTTTGGCTTCTATGGCCATGGCGATACGCAGACATTTGTAAGCGCGGGCGCCGGCGGCTGGATGTTTCCCTTCCGCTCAGAGGAATACAGCCAATACAATGTCATAACATTTACGCCCGCAACCGACAGCGGGGAAAAGAAGGAGAGCCGTTAATCCGCCCGGTCACGGCCGTCAGGGAATATACCACGGATGGCGGTAGGGACCCAGTTCCTCCTGCACGATGCCGACCTGGCCGTCCACGCAGTAGAATTTTCCGCCGATGTGCGCGCGTACCCACTGGTGTCCGGAGCCGTTTTCGTTGACATGCTCATAAGGGATGCCGAGCATGCGCAGCAGGAAACCCGTCACGCGGACGAAGCCGGCATTGCTTGCCACGCCGCGGTATAAGAGACCGTAGGGATCATCCGCATGGGTCTGATAGATGGATTTGGAACGCGGCTGTCTGGCGATGATGGCCGCGATTTCTTTTGCCTGCGTCAGCTGATCCTTGCCCACCAGGGGCTCCACCAGCACCCTTGCGGCGGTGTAGGCCATCTGGAATTCCGCGTCGTTCATGTAATTGCGGAAGGCCGGATACTGCTTCATCTGTTCAATGCTTGCGATCTGCGGAGCGGCAGCCGTTCCCTGTACCTTCACGCCGGCGGTCGTATAGACCGTGCGCCCTTCCTTTGCCCCGAAGGTGACATAATGATTCCAGAGCTTTGCGTGATCATAACCGAAGGCGGCTTTTAGGTCCGCATAGGTATCCGCGTAGCGGCGGGAATCAAAGTTGGCGCTTGTCAGTGCGGCGGATTGCGCAGCCGCCGGAACGCTGACGGCGTCCCCGCCGATCGTATAGACCTTGCGGTTTTCCTTTGCCCCGAAGGTGACGTAGTGCTCCCAGAGCTTCGCGTGGTCATAACCGAAGGCGGCCTTTAAGTCCGCATAGGTGTCCGCATAACGCTTTGAGTCGAAGGTTTCTTTGGTCAAGGCCGTCTTTGCGTGTGCATGCATGGGCTGCACCAGAAACACTGCCGTCAGCAGTATGGCAAGCACTCTGATTCTTCCGGATTGTTTTTTCATGACGAAACCCTCTCTCTTTCCGGGCGGCGGACGGCACATCCGCTCCTGCCCAGCCTGATGTTGAACAATAACAGTATAGGTAAAAACACAAAATCTGTCAAAAAGACCGGCACAGACCACAAAATATCGGTGCTTCAGGCTTCAGGGGACAGTATACACCACAGATGTGAACAATATGTGACAACTGCCTTAGCGGTGCATCTTCGGCGGTGCCGGAAACACATCCTGAAACATGTAAAAGAGATGCTCGTCCATATCGACGAGGAGATGCTCCGCGTCTTCCCGGACGCGGTAGATCAGATTTGTGTCAAAAACCTCGGGATGCGTACGCATCGCATCGATCTGCGTGCTCATCTGGTGCAGCATGCCGTCCTTTGTTCCCGTAAAGCCGTAGATAAGGACGTCATCGCCCGTGTAACCGGAGGCGATCATAGTCTGCGTGAGGAGGCCTGCGGTCTGCTGCGGCATCTGTGCGCCGCCGCCGCGGCCAAGGCGCCAGCAGTCACCGCTCACGGGAAGGTAGATCGCCACGGCGTCAAGACAGTCATGAAAAATCTCCCAGGTAGTGACGGCGCCGAGCGAAAAGCCGCCAAAGGCGCGGTGTGTTCTCGACGCGCGGATCCCCTCCGCGTCCGTCGTCTCCGCATAGGTGGAAAAGAGTCCCTCCACCTCCGGAATCAGGTTTTCGATGAATTCCTCCGGGAAGGCATTCGGGTCATCCCAGGAATCCTGGAGGCTGCGCCCCGTATGTCCGTAGCGGTAGAAGGTCGGCGCCACAAAGATCAGCGGACGGATTTTTCCCTCCTCGATCAGGTGATCCGCCATGTTTGCGAAAATCTGGTTTTGGCGCGGGTCGTTTAAAAAGCTGCCGGGATTGCCGCCGCCGCCGTGCATCAGGTAAACGATGTCATAGCGGTTGTCCGGATGATAGCCGTAGGGCAGATAGACGTAAGCATAGGGATAGGTTTTTTCATGCGCGGTCGTGTAAGACAGGCAGATCACGCGGCCACGCTCCGTGGCCGGATACTTGTAGTGCTCCGGCATGTCGACAAGTTCCGCCTGTCCCATCTGCGCACCGCGAGTGAGCGCCTGCAGGCTGTCCGCCTCCTCCGGCAAAGCTTCCTCCTCCGCGGGCGGGGGTGCGGTCGCAAGCACATAAGACCCTGACGGCAGCGTGCAAAGCAGCGCTGCGCAGAGAAGGGTCAACAGGATGCGCTTCGGGCTATTCTTCATGCTTGCGGGTTTCGCCTTTCCCTTACAGGGTTTCCGCACGCTCCTCGATCTGGGCGCGGAAGTTGATGACGGAGTGCACGTATTCCTTGCTCATAAATTTGGAGGTAATCATGTAATCCGCGCTCGCCTTGTTGATGGCAATCGGGATGTCATAGACCTGCGCGATGCGCTGCAGCGCCTTTACGTCCGTGTCATGCGGCTGTGCGGTTAGGGGATCCGAGAAAAAGATCACGAGATCGATGCCGCCCTGCACGATCTTTGCGCCGATCTGCTGGTCGCCGCCCAGGGGGCCGGAGTTGTAGCCCTTGACGGGGAGTCCCGTCTGGTCCGTGATCATGCGGGCGGTTGTGCCCGTGCCGCAGAGGAAATGCTGCTGCAGAATCTCCTTATTACGCTCACACCATTGAATGAGGTCTTTTTTCTTACCGTCATGCGCGATCAGGGCGATGCGCTTTACCTTCCCGATCGTAAAATCTACGGTTGGCTGTTCCATGCTGGTACTTCCTTTCCGGCGCTCCGCTTCCGTCTCCCGCGCGCCGTGCACGGAGAGCGCCTTTCACCTGTATTTTGACTCACCTATTGATTGTACGCCATTTTTTGAAAGGCGCAAGGCAAAAATCGACAGTTTTCCTGTAATTTTTTTGTAAAATCAGGGAAAACCTGCACAAAAAGCGTCTCTTTTTCCTTTTGTCACATGTATGTAACATAGCTTTGCTAAGATACGCTTGCACCAAAGGGAACATATTTGTAAAATGCGAATGGAGTATATTAATTGTACGGGAGGATTTTGAAAATGAAACAGATCAGACGAATACTGGCGACGGGGCTGGCGGCACTGCTCACGCTGACGACGCTTGCTTCCTGCGGCGGGGGAGACGAAACCTCCTCCGGTGGCGGAACACAGTCAGGCGGCGGCGCGATGGCGGAGCAGGGAGAACTGCTGGTCCATCGGGAAAACCCCGTGGATGTGAAGATGTCGCTTCCGATGGAGAATATCCGGGGCATGTTTTATGCGAATGAGCGCATTTATGTCTGGGGAACCGGGCAGGAACAGAATGAAAGCACCCTGACCGTGGAGGATTTTGTGCTGACGGATACAGAGGCGCATTCGCTGTCATATAAACTGCCACAGTCCGGAGACTTCTCTTCCGTAACGGTAGATGCCGACGGCAATGTCTATGCAAGCGTCAACCTCTGGAACTGGGACGCGGGAGAAGGCATGGATCCGGAGCTGTTCATGGAAGAAATGGAAGGAGAAGAGATAACGGAGGAGGAAGCCCCCGCAGAAGAGGAGGCTCCTGCGGAGGAGGAGGCTCCTGCGGAAGAGGAAGCTCCCACGGAAGAAGAGGCCCCTGCGGAGGAAGAGGCCCCTGCGGAGGATGAGCCCCTTTCACCGGAGAGTACGATGGAACCCTACGGCCCTGCCGAACCCATGGGAGAAGGCCCGACCCAGAAACTCATCAGCATTGATAAGGAAGGCAATCTCCGCTGGGAGCAGGAGCTGAAATCGGAGATGTCCTCACCGGACGCCTGGTCGGAATACCTGCTGACCTGCACGCGTACCGGCACGGGAGACGTGCTGCTCGTATCGGGAGGGGGAAAAATCGCCTCCTACGATATGGAGGACGGCGCAAAGATCAAGGATCTGCATAAATTCGCGGAAGAGTATGCCATGCTGAACGCAGTCACCTTAAAGGACGGCAGTGCGGTGGTATACGGATATGATAACGACGTGGTCAGGCTCCGCTATGACCAGGAAAAGGGCGATCTGTCCGCGTCCTTTGAACTGCCGCAAGAGGCGGGCGTCTGGAACATGCAGCCCGGAGCGGCGCATGACTTTTATATGGAAATGAACAACAGTGTATATGCCTGTGATATCGGCGATACGGAGTTGGAAAAGGTCGTGAGTTTTTCGGATTCCGACATGATCTTCGATTATATCCGTACCATCCTCGGCATGGAGGAAGGCGTACTCGTGCTCTACGATGCCGGCGCGGAATCGTATTCGGGCTTTGGCGGCGGATACATGTCTATGGGGGACGGGAGCAATATGGTATTGTCTCTGCTGACCAAAGTGCCGGCGGAGGAAATTGCGGACCGCGAGATCATCACGCTCGGCACGACATGGCTCTCCACCCCGGTGACGCGCGGTGTGGTAAAATTCAATAAGGAAAATACGAAGTACAAGATCCGTATCATCGATTATTCCGCATATTCCAATGAGAATAACTGGAACGGTGACACGGAACAGCTCAACAATGACATTGTCTCCGGCAACATGCCGGACATGGTTTCGCTTCAAATGATGATGCCGGTGGAAAACTATTATGCAAAGGGCGTCTTCCGCCCGCTGGATGAACTGATCGCATCGGATCCGGAGCTGTCGCAGACAGAGTTTCTTGATAATATTCTGGATGCCTTCCGTTACCGGGGCAATCTGTATACGGTTGTGCCTTCTTTCTCCGCACAGTGCGTTGCCATCCGCAAGGATATCGCGGATTCTCTGGACAGCTGGACGGTGAAGGATGTGGAGAATCTGGTGGAAGAGGGAGATTTCGAATGGCGGACCCTGTTCGGTTACAGCTTCCCGCGCGAAATGCTGGTGCAGTCCGTCGTCATGGAGGCCGGCAGACAGTTTGTGGACATGGAAAACCATACCTGTAACTTTAACTCCGATGCCTTCAAACAGCTGCTGGAATTTTCCGCACACTTTCCGTCCCAGGAGGAGTGGGAAAAGGAGATCAACAATATGGACTGGTCCGCCATGGAGACGGCTTACCGCTCCGGCAAGGCGCTCCTGAACAACGCGGTCCTGAATGACTTCAATTATTACAAGGAACTGCGCTATGTGACCTTCGGAAAACCCATCGAGATGATCGGCTTCCCGCTCGGGGAAAAGGGCGCCGGCAACATGATCTACGCGGATATGCAGCTGGCGATGAGCGCCGAAACGCCTCATACGGAGGCCTGCTGGGAATTCATGCGCGGCTATCTGCTGCCGGAATACCAGGAGAGCCTGCAGTACGGGTTTCCCGTCACGGTGGACGCGCTCGAAAAGCAGGCGGAGAAAGCCTTAAAGCCGCAGACCTATAAGGATGAAAACGGTGAGGAACACATCGCGGAAACGATCACCATGATCGGCGGCGAAGAGATCAAGATCCCGCAGACCACGAAGGAGGACACGGATTTCGTGATGAACTTCCTGAAGACGCTCAAGGATACGGCGCGCTATGACGAGCAACTGCTCAACATCATCTCGGAGGAGACGGCGCCGTACTTCAAGGGACAAAAGAGCGTGGAGGAGGTGATGGAGATCATCCAGAACCGCGCGCAGATGTACATCAATGAGCAATCATAAGTAGATGTTGTTTTCGAACAGCCGGTTAAAGCCCTGCCAGCCGGGCGTCTGCGCGTTCTCCTTCAGCTCCTTGAAGGTTTCGAGCTTCGCGTCGATCTCGTCCGCATAGTTTAAGGCAAGGGCCTCGGGTGTGGAGGGCTTCTTCGGGGAACCGAACTCCAGCTTCCCGTGATGCGCAAGGATGCAGTGGACCAGCTCCATGGAAAGCTGCTTCGGAAAGTCCGGGATTTTGGCACAGCGTGCCTCCACCATCCTTGCACCGATATAGATATGACCGAGGAACTGTCCCTCATCCGTGTAATCATTTTCCGGAAAGGCGGACAGTTCCTTTGTTTTGCCGATATCATGCAGGAGCGCGGCACTCACCAGAAGATCATGGTGCAGGATGGGATAAACGGAAGCCAGATGCGCACAGAGCTTTGCCACCCCGAGCGTGTGCTCCAGGAGGCCGCCGACAAAACCGTGATGGACGCTTTTCGCGGCGGAGGAGGTCCGGAATTTTTTTGAAAAGGCCTCATCCTCCACAAAGAAGGAGGTCAGCAGGGCATGCAGATATTTGTTTTTCACGCTGCCGATGAGCGCCTGTAAGTCCGCCTCCATTTCCGCCTTGTCCCTTGCGGAAACCGGCAGATAATCCGCGGGGTCATATTCGCCCTCCCTGCAGCGGCGCGTGCGCTTGATCGAAATCTGCAGCTGTCCGTTGAAACTGGAGACATCACCGAAGATATTCACATAATCCATGGGGGAGAACTCCCCGATGCCCTCGGAATTCGGCTCCCAGATCTTTGCGTCGATGGTGCCGGTCTTATCCTGCAGGGTGACATTTTCGTAGGGCTTCCCGTTTTTGGTCACGGCGGCATTGCGCGTCTTGCAAAGATAGGTTTCCGAAACCCGGTCGCCTTCCCTTAAGTCCTTCAGATACTTCATGTTGACTTCCTTTCCTGATCTTCCTGTCTTATGCTTCCGGTTCCGCCGTTCCTAAAATGACATCCGTCGTCACCTCCGTAAAGCCCTCCGCCGAGGGGCGCATCAGCGTGACGGATACGGAATCCTCCGGCGCATGGGTCAGAAGCTCCTGGAACAGCATGGTATAGTTTACGATATCCGTGTTGTCGATTTTTGTGATGATATCACCGGACTGAATGCCCGCGGTCATGGCGGGAGAATTCAGTTCGATCCGGTTGACAAAGGCGCCCTGCGGTATGTCCTCGTTTTCCCTGAGCTCCGCCGGCACGTCCGTACCGTACACTCCGAGGAAGGCCCTGGTTCTTCCGTTGGACAAGTGCTCCGCCAGGGAGCGGATGGCGCTGATGCCGACGTAGTGCAGCTGCAGCGGGGCGTCCTCCTGCGACAGGCGGTTTAATTGCGGCGTACAAAAGCCGATCACCTCACCGCGCAGATTGATCAGCACGCCGTTGGCATTGGCCTGGGAAACGATATCCGTGGACAGCAGCTGGATGTTGAAATCCGGAAAGGTCAGGCTGCGCGCGTTGGTCACCACCGCGCCGTACATGATGCTTCCGGCAATCCCCGCAGGCTCACCGATCGCGATCACCGGCTGGCCGATCAGGGTGTTGACCGTGGACCTGCCGAGGGTGGCGGGGGGCATGTTCTGCCGCTGTTCCGGTGTCAACGCGTTCAGCGGCACCGTGATGACGGCGAGGGAGGTGCTCTCGTCCCCGCTCAGATAGGCGCCCTCCGCGACGGTGCCGTCGGAAAAGGTGACACGGAGCTGCTCCGCGTCCCGCACGGATTCGCGGTCCGTCAGGATAATCAGACTGTAGCCGTTGTCGGAAAGAATGAGCCCGGAGGTGGTATCGCTTGTCAGGAGCGCGTCCCCGCTCCATCCGGTTTCGGAGGAGAGGCCGGTGATCGTCACAAGGCTCTTCGAAGCGGTGACGGCCGTCTCCTTCATGGACTGCACCATTTCGGAATAATCCGTCGCGTCAAAGGTATAGCGGTTCAATACCTCCTCGACATCCGTCGGCTCCCCCTCATGCAGCATTTCCGATTCCTCCCGGATCAGCGCCTCCGGAGGGACTTCCTCCTCTGCGGGGGGTTCCACCAGCACCACCGGGTCCGGCGACGGTTCCGTTTCCGGATTGAGCGCGCGGTTCAAGGCGGGTTCCAGCAAAATGAAGGTGAAGGTAGCGACGACGCCGAAGACGACGGCCAAAAGCACGGTGATCAGCGTGCGCCGAAGAAGCCGCCGGCGGTTGACCGGCCGCTGCTTGATCTGTTCCCGCATGAAATCGGTATCCGGAATGGCGCGCAGGGTTTCCGTTTCCCCGACCTGCCCGGCGGATGCAGTTTCCTGTTCTCTTGTTTTTTCTTCTTCCGTCATGAATATCAGAGCTTTCCGATAAAGCGTTTCAGCCGTTTCATCGCGCGTTTCAGATTGTCCAGGGAATAGGCGTAGGAGATGCGCAAAAATCCTTCCCCGCAGTCGCCGAAGGCCGTGCCCGGCACGACGGCAAGCCGTTCCTCTTCCAAAAGGCGCATGGCAAAGTCATCGCTGCTGCAGCCGTATTTTTTGATGCAGGGGAAGACGTAAAACGCGCCGTAGGGGGTAAAGCAGGGCAGCTCCATCTCTTCAAACGAATGCAGCAGAAATCTTCTGCGCCGGTTGAATTCTTCCCGCATTTCGTTCACGTCCGCTTCGCCGTTTCGTAAGGCCTCGATGCCTGCGTACTGGCTCATCGTCGGGGCGCACATGATGGCGTATTGGTGCACCTTAAGCATCTGCTCCACGATTGCCGCAGGTCCCACGGCATAGCCTAAGCGCCAGCCGGTCATCGCAAAGGCCTTGGAAAAGCCGGAGGCGATGATCGTGCGCTCTCGCATCCCCGGCAGGGAGGCGATGGAGACGTGTTTGCTGTCATAGGTCAGCTCCCCGTAAATCTCATCGGAGAGGACGTAAATATCCTTTTCCACACAGATCTTTGCGATCGGTTCGAGGTCTTCCCTTGTCATGATGGCGCCCGTGGGGTTGTTCGGATAGGGCAGCACCAGAAGCCGCGTGCGGTCCGTGATCTTTTCCAGCATCTGCTCCGGCTGCAGGCGGAACTCATGCTCCTCCTTCAGCTCGATGATGACGGCCTTTCCCTGTGCCCAGACCACGCAGGGCTCATAGGAAACGTAACTGGGCTGCGGGATCAGGACCTCGTCCCCGGGGTTTAGCATGGCGCGGACGCAGAGATCGATCGCCTCGGAACCGCCGACGGTGACAAAAACCTGATCCGGCGTATACGGAATCTGCTGCGTGCGCTGCAGGTAGGCGCAGATTTCCTGCTTCAGCTCCATGAGCCCCGCGTTGGAGGTATAATGCGTGCGGCCTTTTTCCAGCGCGTAGATGCCCTCATCGCGGATGTGCCAGGGCGTATCAAAATCCGGTTCGCCGACGCCCAGGGAGATCGCGCCCTCCATGCCCTGTATGATGTCAAAATATTTCCGGATGCCGGAGGGCTTCATCTCCAGCACCTGTCTGTTCAGCGGTAATGCCATTTCTTAATCCTTTCCGTAGGGAGGATGAAACATGATACGCAATACCTCAGGGGGTGATCAGCTCCCGGGTATCCTCATAGCGCTTTGCGAGCACGCTCCCATGGTCCTTGTAGCGTTTCATGATAAAGTGCGTCGCGGTGGAGAGAACGGATTCGAGCGTGGAAAGCTTCATGGAGACGAAGTTCGCCACCTCCTGCATGTTCTTGCAGGTGAGGATCACCATCAGGTCATAGGCGCCGCTCATCAGATAGACGCTGTCCACCTCCGGGAACTTATAGATGCGCTCCGCAATGGAGTCAAAGCCCATGCCGCGCTGCGGTGTCACACGCACCTCAATGAGGGCGGAGACCTTTTCCTCCTCCGTGCCCTCCCGGTTGATGATCGTGTGGTAGCCGCAGATGACGCCCTCTTCCTCCATGGCGCTGACTTCGTTCCGGATGTCTTCCTCCGGCGCGTCCAGAAGAACGGCCAGCTCCTTCCACTCCGTCCGTGCGTTTTTTTCCAGTACCTTTAAGATTTCCTGACGCAGTTTCATGTTTTTCTCCCGCTGTATGGTATAATTTATAAGTTATTACAACCTTATGTCACTTGAATCAAAATTATACTATGGGAATACCTTTTATTGCAATATTCATCACCTGCATCACGATCTTTTTCAATCTGAAGTCCAGGCGCGCCATGAACCGGACGGAGGATGTGCGCCGCGCGTTCTGGGAGCGGGAGCGCAGGGCCAATATGGCGCGGAAAAAGAGTCTGGAGGACCTGCCGTATGTAAAGATTCCGGAGGACATCCCGCCGGAGATCACGGAGGCGCTCTCGGGGGACGCGCGGGACGCGGCAAGGCGCGTGAAGGACCTGCGCGAGGAGGACGCGAAAATCGTCAATCTCACCGGCTACTCCAATACGGACTTAAAGCTGGAATACGGCGCGGCCAACATCAATGACCTGATCGTCTTTGACACCAATTACACGACGCTGGTGACCTCCTTACAGGAATGCGCGAAGGCGCTGTATGATGCGGAAAAGTATCCGGAGGCACAGCGCGTGCTGGAATTTTCCGTGCAGACCGGAACGGACATCGCCGCCTCCTACAAAATGCTCATTGATCTGTACCGCACAAGGCTGTTTCTGGATAAGGAAAGCTCCGACGCAAGGATCCGCGCGCTGGAAACGAATGCCTCCGTTCTGCGCACCATCAACAAAGACAGTATTCTCCGGACAATCAGGGAAGCGCTCGGGGAGGAGACGGTATCTTCCGAAACCGCCGCGGAGGCGCAGGCTTAAGACTTTTCCGGGGCGGCGGGTGTTTGGTAAGAAGGGCAGAGGTCCGTGAGAAAGCAGTCCGCACATCTGGCCCGCGGCGCCTTGCAGATTTCACGGCCGAAGGAAATCACCTGAATGTTATAGCGGATCCAGTTTTCTTCCGGAAGGACGCGCATCAGATCGTATTCCACCTTTTCCGGATCCGTTTCTTTTGTCAGTCCGAGCTTTCTTGAAATGCGCCCCACATGCGTATCCACCACGATCGAAGGCGTATGAAAGATGTTGCCGCGGATGACGTTGGCGGTTTTCCTGCCGACGCCCGGCAGCTTTGTCAGCAGATCGATATCGGAGGGCACCTCGCCCCCGAATTCCTCCGTCAGCATTTTCCCGCAGGCGATGAGATTTTTTGCCTTGTTGTGGTAAAAGCCCGTGGAGTGGATCATCTTCTCCAGGTCCTTCTGCTTGGCCTTTGCGAAGGCTTTTGCGTCCGGGTATTTCTCAAAGAGGGCCGGCGTCACCATGTTGACGCGTGCATCCGTGCACTGTGCGGAGAGGATGGTGGCGACGAGGAGCTGAAAGGGGTTTTTGTAATGAAGATGGGGACCTAAGTCCGTCCCGTAGCGCGCATCCAGACGGGCGAGAATCTCACCGATCCTCGCCCGTTCCTTTGCGCTGATTCTCTTTTTTGCCTGCGCCGCCATCCTCAGGACAGCCCGTAGATGGCGCCGAATTTTTCCTCAAGATAATCCAGGTAATCCTTGGGCGTAAAGGCGCGGCCCGTGATGTCGCGGATCCATTCCTGCGGCTCCAGGCGGTCGGCCTTTTTATAGACATGCTTCGTCATCCAGTCGCTGATGATATCGAAGTTGCCGCCGGAAATCAGCTTGTTGATGTCGTACTTTTCCTTCATCTTGTTGATGTACATGGCGTTGTACATGTTGCCGAGCGCGTAGGTCGGGAAGTAGCCGAAGCCGCCGGACCAGTGCACATCCTGCAGCACGCCCGTTTTGTCGGAGTCCGGACGGACGCCTAAGTATTCCTCATACTTATCCGCCCACAGGCGCGGCAGATCGCTGATCTTCACGCCCTCGTTGATGATCATCTTTTCCAGCTCATAGCGGATGATGATGTGGAAGGTGTAGGTGAATTCGTCCGCCTCAATGCGGATAAGAGAAGGATTCACCACATTAACGGCTTCGTAAAACTCCTCCGCGGAGGCATCCGCAAAGACCTCCGGGAAGATCTCCTTGCACTTGTCATACACCAGATCGATAAAGGCCTTCGAGCGTCCGATGCGGTTTTCGTAAAAACGCGAAACGGATTCATGCATGCCGAGGGTCTTTTCCCCTTCGATGAAATGCTTGTAATGCACGCGCGGCGTGTTCTGTCCGAAGAGTGCGTGCCCGCCCTCATGCAGCACGGAGAACATGGAGGAGGCAAAGTTGTCTTCGTAATAATGCGTGGTGACGCGGATATCGTCCACCGCAATGTCATCCATGAAGGGATGCTCCGTTGTGGTGATGGCGCCGCGCTCAAAGTCAAAGCAGATGAGATTCAGGAGATACTTTGCCATTCTGCGCTGCGCTTCCTCCGGGACGGTACGGCTCATGAAGTCCCTGCGGATCTGCTTTTTGCTCTTTTTGATTTTTTCCAGAAGCGGCAGCAGGCGCTCCTTGCAGGTGCCGAAGGTTTCGTCCAGGATGTTTTCCGTCATGCCGCGCTCATAATGATCCAGCAGGGCGTCGTAGGTGGTGTTGCGGTGTACCTTTTCGAGCGCGATCTGCTTTAACTCGATCTCGCGCACCTTGCCGAGCGATTTTTCAAATATGGAAAAGTCCGAAGCTTCCTTCGCATTCAGCCAGTCCACGAAGGCCTTGTTGTAAATGAGCGAAAACTCATGCTGCATCTTCGGCGTTATCCGTTTGACGCGCTGGTATTCACGATGGAGACTCTTTGCGAGAACGCTGTCATACTTGCCGAGGTCCGCGCGGTTCTCGTAAAGATATTCCGCTGCCTTGATGAACTTTTTGCTCTTGACCAGCTGAAAGCCCTTGTTGCCGAGAAAGGCCGAGGTCTCCCCCTGTGCCTCCCTTGCTTTTTTCGGCGCGATCGTCTGCTGGTCATAGCCGAGCACGTGGCAGGCGTGATAATAAAGATTTGCCTCCTTCAGCGTATCGGTCACGAGCGCCAGATTCTTTTTCAGTTCCTTGTCCATGTTGTGTTTCCTCCTTGCCGCCTGTTTTGCGGCGGATGTTCCCCTCTATGCGCGTCTGGGCTTTGCGAGTTCCTCCGAATCCAGCAGGATGGTAAAGGGTCCTTCGTTGGTGAGTGTCAGCCGCATGTGTGCGCCGAAGACGCCCTCTTCGACCTGCGCCACGCGCTCCCTGCAACGCTCCACGATGTAGTGATAGAGCGCTTCCGCGCGGTCCGGCGCAGCCGCGTGCGTAAAGGACGGGCGGTTCCCCTTGCGGCAGTCCGCATAAAGCGTAAACTGCGAGATCAGGAGCAGCGCGCCGTTTACGTCCGAAAGCGACAGGTTCGTTTTGCCCTTTTCATCGGAAAAGATGCGCAGCGCAAGAAGCTTGTCGATCATCCGGTCCGCGGTCTCTTCCGTGTCCCCTTCGCCGATGCCGATAAGGACGGCAAATCCCGTTCCGATGCGTCCCTGTTCCCGGTGCGGCTGTGCGGATTCCTCCGCAACCGAAACGGTCGCCTCCGATACCACCTGTATCACAAATTTCATATCCCCTATCATAACGGCTGCGGCTTTTTTTTTCAACAGCGGTTTTTCGGACGGAAATCTGTGGAACGGTCCGGCGGATTCTTGACAGTTACCGGCATTTATTGTATGATTCTTTTCGCGTATCATCATAGCGAGGTGTGGCTCAGTTTGGTAGAGCGCTACGTTCGGGACGTAGAGGCCGCTGGTTCGAATCCAGTCACCTCGATGGAAAAGAAGGGTCATCCGTCGGATGACCCTTCCAGACCGAAGACAAAGCGGGTCTGGGGAGAAATCCCCAGGCCCCTTGTATTGTTTTAGATTAAACCGCGTAACACCGCCGAAATCGCAGAAAGTAAAAAGATCGCAGGGAGAAGTTTTCCCCCATTCTCTGCATCATTTT
>JAFSPF010000113.1 GCA_017443065.1 Lachnospiraceae bacterium | reverse complement strand
GTGGCGCGTTACGGCATTAGTAACGTAACGAGCGAACTCCGAGCGCAAGCGTCCGAAGCGTCTGACATATCTTCCGTAGCCAGCCGCTTCAGGAAAACAACACCATAAAGAAAAAGTGCCAACGATTACTTGACACATACGTATAGCCGGTGAAGGTTGAGTGAATGTCCGGGAAATGATAGAATACTTTAGATATCCGCCTGCCCTTTCCGGTATGCGGCAGACGGAGGTGTGAAGATCGTCTAATATTCAACCAAGGAGGAATACATCATGGACATCAACGCAAAAATCACGGAACTCGTTGACAAGATCAAGGGCGATCCCCAGCTGATGGACAATTTCAAGTCCGATCCCGTAAAGACGATCGAAGGCATCGCAGGTGTCGATCTCCCGGATGATCAGATCAAGGCCGTTGCGGAGGGCGTGAAGGCGAAGATCGGCCTCGACGGCATCGGCGATAAGCTGGGCGGTTTATTTGGATAAGCTTCCTGCGACCTTTCCCAATCTGCATATCCAGGGAATCAGCATAGACTGGGACAAGATCGAGTCCCAAAGTTATCTGAGGAAGATTCCCGCGTTGGACGGCGTGGATGCTCTGCGTTTCCACAAGCCTGTGACCTTTTTTGTCGGAGAAAACGGGAGTGGAAAGTCCACGCTGTTGGAGGCGATGGCGATCGCATACGGCTTCAACCCGGAGGGCGGGACGAGGAACTATCACTTCTCCACGCGGGACTCGCATTCGGAGCTTTGTGATGCCATCCGCCTTAGCCGGGGATATCAAAAGCCCGGTTGGGGATATTTCCTCCGCGCCGAAAGCTTTTATAACGTCGCAACCGCGGAGGAAGAATACTCCCGGGGTTCTTCGGCGCCTCCGGAGGAACTGCATGAGAAGTCACACGGGGAAAGCTTCCTTGCGATTGCACAGAAGAACTTCGTTCCAAACGGCATTTACTTTTTGGACGAACCGGAAGCGGCGCTGTCCCCGCAACGGCAGCTGACACTGCTTCTTGAGATATACGGATGTGCATGTGAGAAGTCCCAGTTTTTCATCATCACGCATTCCCCTATCCTGCTGGGGATGCCGGATGCTGAGATTCTGACCTTTGACGATGGAGTCATACACCCGTGTGAATACGAGGATACAGACAGTTATCAGGTGACGGAGATGTTTATCAATAACAAAGAGCAGATTTTAAGGAGGTTACTGGAGACAGAATGAGTCCGACAGCAAAAAAGTGATCGCTTATTACAAAAAATACACATGTGCCTGTACAATGAAACAGCATCAAACAACCACGCATGAAAATGAGGACAGGACACATGAGAACAAAAACAATTACTGCGATAATCAGCACTCTGTTATTTTTCACTGCCTGCGGCAACAATTCTTCCACCGCACAAACCGTATCTGCGCCCGAGGGTCTGCCGCTTTCCTCCTATATGGTGGAGGAAAGCGCTGTCATGGAGGTCTGTGACGCCCTGAAAAATGCGGGCTTGAAAAATGTCGATACATATGAATCCTGGGTGAAGGATTTTGCCGGTGTTGCAGGGGAGAAGGCTAATCTGTCCGACGGATGGGTTTCGCCGGACGCATTGTCCGGTGATCCGCTATCCTGTGCGGATTTCTGGGAAGCAACATATGACTACTCCGACAGTGACTGCCGCATGACGGCGATGTTGTTGATGGGAGATCTGGTCCGCGCGGAAACGACTGATACTTATCAGGGCACCTACCTGATGTTTGATGTGGATGCAATCGAAAACGTGGAGAAATACGCGCTCTTAAAAGAAAGGGAGGATCTTTTTACCACGCTGTTCGGTGAAATGCAGATTCCCGGGAGCGGATTTCAGGACACGCTTCCGCATCACTGGAAGGAGCACGGAATCCGTTTTGATTCGGATACCGCCTCCCTGATCAGCGTTGTCATCCATGATCCTTATGACCGCATTGCGTTTGTCGGTCATACGGGGCTCCTGGTAAATATGGGAAACCACTACCTTTTTGTTGAAAAACTTGCGTTTGAACAACCCTACCAGGCAACGCGCCTTGGGAGCATGGACGATCTGATGCGGCTCTTTTCCGCACGCGCGGAGTATTTTGGCGAGGAGGGCGCCGAGGACACGCTTGTGTATCAAAACGATACGCTGATCGGCAAATTAGAATAAGCGAAGAAACAATATTTGTCAAAATAGAAAAAGATATCAGAAGAAGATCGGCAGCGGCTTCCTTCCCATGGGGAAATAAAAAGCACAGCAAAGACCTGAGACCTGCCCACGATGGCATTTCTCCCAAAAGCGTGGTATAATGTGATTTGAATCACATCAGGGAGAAATACCTTTTCCATGGCAATAAGCGGATACAAAATCGAGATCAGCGGGGTGGTACAGGGCGTGGGATTCCGCCCTTATATCCACCGTGAGGTATCCGCGCGTGCGCTGACGGGCTTCGTGCGCAATACCACGAAGGGCGCGGCGCTGGAGCTGGAGGGGGAAGAGGAGGAGATTCTTTCCTTTCTGGACGGCCTGAAGGAAGGGCTGCCCGGCGCGTCCCTCCTGGAAAAGACAGAATGGGAGGCCTATACGCCGCTGAAGGGTTACAGCGGTTTTGAGATTCTTCCGTCCGAGGTTGCGGTGCAGAAAACCGCGCTGATTCCGCCGGATCTCTGCACCTGCGCGGACTGCCTGGAAGAGCTTTTTGACAAAACGAACCGGCGCTACCGTTATCCCTTCCTTAACTGCACGAACTGTGGGCCGCGCTTCACGATCGTGAAGGATGTCCCCTATGACCGCGTCCGCACCACGATGCGGCCCTTTGCCATGTGCAGGGACTGCGCCGCGGAATATGAAGACATCACGAACCGCCGCTATCATGCGGAGCCGGTCTGCTGCGAAAAATGCGGCCCCCGGCTTTCCTTTATGAAGGACGGCGCGGAACAGGAGGGCGACGCCATCGCCCTTGCGAGAAAACTGCTGTCGGAGGGCGGCATCCTTGCCGTGAAGGGACTGGGCGGTTTTCACTTGTCCTGCCTGGCGGAGCATACGGAAGCGGTGGAGCGGCTCCGGGAGCGGAAGGAACGCCCGCACAAGCCGCTGGCGCTGATGTGCGCGGACCTCGCACAGGCAAAGGCGCTTTGCGAAATCAGCGCGGAGGAGGAGGCCTTTCTGACATCGCCCGCAAGACCGGTCGTGCTGCTCAGGAAAAAAGACCGGAACGCCCGGCAGCATCTCAGCGAAAACGGAAGACTGGGCCTGATGCTGCCGTACACGCCGATGCATTTTCTTCTGCTGGAAGACGGCTTCGGGCCGCTGGTCATGACGAGCGCAAACCACAGCTCCGAACCGATGATATACAAAAATGATGAAGCGCTGCGGGAGCTGAAGGATGTCGCGGACGCCTTCCTTTTGCATGACCGCGAAATCCATGTCCCCTGTGACGACAGCGTGCTCTTCGGCACGGACGGCGGAACCTTTGTGCGGCGCTCGCGGGGATACGTGCCGGTACCGTTTTTCATGAAGGAAACAATGCCGCAGATGCTTGCGGTCGGCGCGGAGCTCAAGGCGACCTTTGCACTCTCCAAGGGCAGCAGGATGTTTGCGGGCCCCCATATCGGAGATTTGAAAAGCGCCGCGTCTTACGAAAATGATGTCCGTCAGATCGCGCACACGGAAAAGCTCTTTGACATCCGGCCGGAGGCGCTCGTCTGTGATCTGCATCCGGACCTGCTTTCGACGAGATATGCGGAGGAACGCGCAAAGAAGGAACAGCTGCCGCTCATCCGCGTGCAGCATCACCACGCGCATCTGGCATCCTGCATGGCGGACAATGAGCTGACGGGCGAAGTGATCGGCGTCATCTGGGACGGCACGGGCTACGGGACGGACGGCACGGTCTGGGGCGGCGAATTCCTGACCGGAAATGCCGCGTCCTTCCGGCGCGCGGGACGCGTGAGGCGGTTTTCCCTGGCAGGCGGGGATCTGGCGGTGAAGGAGATCCGGCGCATTGCGATTGCGCTGCTTCGGGAATCCTTCCCGGACGATGCGGAGGAAAAGCTCCTTGCAAAGGCCAATATCTTCCCGGAAGGAAGCCTGAAGAGCGCGGCACTCCGGCAGCACGGGAGGCTTTGCCTCCGACAGCTCGAAAGCGAAGTGAACTGTCCGCGGACGAACAGCATCGGCAGACTCTTCGACGGGGTCAGCGCACTGCTCGGAATCTGCATTCCCGTCACCTATGAAGCCCGGGGCGCGGTGCTGCTGGAAACGGCGGCGGAGGCCGCGGCGGGAGAGGGAGAGGCGGCGGGCGTCTTCCCGTATGAGTTTTTTGAAAAGGAAGGCTGCAGGGTCTTTGACTACCGTCCGATGATCCGGCAGATTGTCGCGGAGGCGGAAAGAGGCGTAGAGAAAGGAATCCTCGCCGCGCGCTTCATGAATACGCTGATCGCGATGTCCGTCACGATGTGCAAAGACATCGCGGAAGAAACGGGTCTGCGCCGTGCGGTGCTGTCCGGCGGCGTGTTTTTGAACCGCTATCTTTTGCAGAGAATGAAACAGAGTCTCGCGGAAGCGGGGCTTGAGGTATATACACACAGGAGGGTGTCGCCGGGCGATGAGGGCCTGTCCCTCGGACAGCTCATGGTGGCGGCGGCGCAAATAGAAGCGAAGGGAGTATAAAAAAATGTGTCTGGCAGTCCCTTTGAAACTGGTGGAAGTGAACGGTGATACCGCGGTGGCGGAGCGCGACGGCATCCGCCGCAAAATCGGCGTGGGCTTTATCGAAGACCCGAAGCCGGGAGATTACGTGATCGTTCACGCGGGCTTTGCCATAGAAAAAATCGCGGCGCATGAGGCAAGGGAAAACCTGGATGCCTTCCGCGAACTGCAGGAGGCGCTGGCATCCTTATGATACGCATCATGGAGGTCTGCGGGACCCACACGATGGAAATCGCAAGAGCGGGGATCCGGGGGCTGCTGCCGGAGGGCGTGCGGCTGGTCTCGGGCCCGGGCTGTCCCGTCTGCGTGACACCGCCCGGCACGATCGATGCCGTGCTGGAGCTGAGCAAACGGCCGGGGATGATCATCGCCACCTACGGCGACATGATGCGCGTGCCCGGAAGCAAAAAAGGCGATACCCTTGTTGCGCGGCGCACGCAGGGCGCGGATGTCCGCATGGTGTATTCCGCACTGGACGCGGTGGAGATCGCGAAGAAGGAGCCCGCGCGGGAGGTGGTCTTTCTCGGCGTCGGCTTTGAAACCTCGGCGCCCGGAACGGCGGCGGCGGTGCAGGCGGCGGAACGGGAACAGCTGCAAAACTTCAGCGTCTTTTCCATGCTGAAGCGCCTGGAGCCCTCGGTACGCGCGCTGGCAAAGGATCCGGATTTCAACATCAATGCCTTCCTTGCGCCGGGACATGTCGCGGTGATTCTGGGCGAGGACGGCCTGCGGTTTTTTGAGGAGCTTGGTTTTCCCGCCGTGATCGCGGGCTTTGAACCGGAAGAGATTGCCCGGGCCGTCACGATGCTCCTGAAGCAGGTGAAGGCGGGAGAAGCAAAGCTGGAAAACGCCTACCCTTCCGTGGTCACAAAGACAGGAAACACAAAGGCCCGTGAGGTGATTGACAGATATCTTACGGCGCGCGCGGACAACTGGCGGGGACTCGGAGAGATAAAGGACAGCGGCTACGGGATCCGGCAGGAATACGCGGCGTATGACGCGGAGAAAAAATACGGGATCCGCATCACGGAGCCGGCGGTAAAATCGGCCTGCCGCTGCGGTGAGGTGATCCAGGGAAAGATTGAGCCCGCGCAGTGTGCGCTCTTCGGAACCGGATGTGATCCGGAAAACCCGGAGGGGCCCTGCATGGTGTCCGCGGAGGGTGCCTGCGCCGCGGCGTATAAATATGCATACCTGCAGAGCCGGGCGGATTTGCAATAAGCAGATCCTGCAGGCTTGCCTGCGGGGAACTGCTTGATTGCAAATCCATGTGGCGAGCAGCCACAGCGAGGAAACGCGCAGCGTTTTCGAGCCAGGGCTCTGCAGAAACAGAAAGGGAAATAGATGGAACAGGAATTCATAACGTTAGATATCGGCAGCGGCGGACAGAAGACCTCGCGGCTGATTGAGGAGAGGATTCTCCCGCTCTTTGATAACGACGCGCTGCGCGTGCTCGGCGACGGCGCGGTCCTTCAGGGCAGCGAACGTCTCGTATTTTCGACGGATTCCTTTGTGGTGAGTCCCGCTTTTTTCGCGGGCGGCAACATCGGAAAGCTCGCGGTCTGCGGCACGGTGAACGATGTCTGCATGGCGGGCGGGGAGCCGAAGTACCTGAGCCTCTCCCTCATCATCGAGGAAGGCTTTCCGGTGAAGGACCTGCAGACGATCCTGGAAACCATCCGCGATGAGGCGAAGCGGGCGGACGTGCAGATCGTGACCGGCGATACCAAGGTCGTGGAGCGGGGCGCCTGTGACGGTATTTACATCAATACCGCGGGTATCGGCTTTTTGCGGCATGAAAACCTTTCCCCGGACCGCATCCGGGAGGGGGATAAGATCATCGTCTCCGGTCCTGTCGGGGCGCACGGTGCCGCCGTGATGCTGGCGAGAAACGAGGGCCTGGTGGAGGACGCGGACATTGTCTCCGACTGCGCGAACGTCAGGGACGCCGCGATGAAGCTGATGACACTGGGCGAAGGCCTGCGCTGCATGCGGGACCCCACGCGCGGCGGGATTGCCACGACGCTCAATGAGTGGACGGAGGGGCGGAGCTTCGGCATCATCCTGGAGGAGGCGAAGGTTCCGGTATCGCCGCCGGTGGACATGATCTGTGAAATGCTGGGGCTGGATCCGTATTATCTGGCCTGCGAGGGAAGGCTTCTGGCGGTCGTCGCCCCGGAAAAGGAAAAGGAGGCGCTGGAGCTGCTGCATGCAAGCCCCGCAGGGAAGGATGCCGCGGTGATCGGCGAAGCAAAGGCGGAACATGGGGGAAAACTGCTGGCAAAAACCCCCTACGGCACGCACCGCATCCTGACAAAGCTGGCCGGAGAGCAGCTTCCGCGCATTTGCTGACAGGAAGATTTTGTTTCGCTTTTCTTTATATCGGCTTTATGATAGAATGGTTTGGGCCGTTTAGGCATTATAATATAGAAGTAATACCAACAGTCAAAAAACAGTGAGGAGACATCATGCAAGAGTACAAAAAGATTCCCATCACAAAAGAGGAGATCGTCCCCACCGCAAAGCGCATGCGGGAAGCGGGCGTGATTCTGGCCATGATCCACGGCTATGTCATGGATGACGGAAAGATCAATATTTCCTATGAGTATCAGGTCGATGACACGATCGAATCCTATACGGTGGAGGGAGAGAATGTCCTGCCGTCCATCGTGCCGGTCTATGACCTCGCCGCCGAGTGGCCGGAGAGGGAGCTGAACGAACTGATCGATGTCACCTTTGAGGGACTGGACACCTCGAAGCGTCTGTTCATGCCGGATACGATGTTTGACGGACAGGGACAGATTTTTGTGACGCCGATGGAAGAACTGATTGAAAGAACACATAAGACAAAAGAGGAGGTAGAAAACCAATGAGCTATATTGTTCCGATCGGACCCTATCATCCTTCTCTGGAAGAACCGATTCACGCAAAGCTGATCACGGAAGGCGAACTGATTTCGGATGCGGAGATTTTCATCGGTTACAATCACCGCGGCATCGAAAAGCTGGCCATGCAGAAAAACATCATCCAGACGCTGGTGCTGGTGGAGCGCGTCTGCGGCATCTGCTCGCACTCGCACATGCTGACCTTCGCCATGACCTGCGAAGCCTGCGGCGGCATCAAGGCGCCGAAGCGCGGGCAGTACATCCGCGTCATCATCGCGGAGTTGGAGCGCATTCACTCCCACATGCTGTGGCTGGGCATCGCGCTGCACATCATCGGACATGATTCCCTCTTCATGCACACCTGGGATGACCGCGAGGCCGTCATGGATGCGCTGGAGGAGCTCACCGGCAACCGCGTCAACTACGGCATGGTGACCTACGGCGGCTCCCGCAGGGATATCACGCTGGACCAGCGCGACAGGGTGCTGGATATCCTGGACAAGATCGAGGAGTCCACAAAAACGCTGGCGGATTTCCTCTTACACGACAAAACGGTGGCGCTGCGTACGCAGGGCGTCGGCGTCCTGACAACGGAGGACGCGATCCGCATCGGTGCGATCGGCCCGCATGCGCGTGCCTCGAACGTGCCGGTGGACGTGCGGATTGACGCGCCGTACTGCTGCTATGATGAATTTGACTTTGAGAAGGTCGTGTATCCGACCTGTGACGTGTTTGCCCGCTGCGTCGTGCGCGTGCTGGAAAACATCGAGAGCATCAAGATCATCCGGCAGGCGCTGGATTCGCTTCCGGCGGGACCGATCAACCTGGGCTCCAAGATCCCGACGATCAAGCCGGCCGAATACATGATGCGTCATGAGGCGCCGCGCGGACAGCTGTCCTATAAGGTGGTCACGAACGGCACGGACAAGGTGGCGCGTGTTTCGATTCACGTGCCGACCTTCAAAAACGCGCCGACGATCCCGACGATGCTCAAGGGCAATTCCGTGGCGGATGCGGGTCTGATCATCGCCAGTATCGACCCTTGCTTCAGCTGCATGGACCGTTAAGATGCACGAAATGTCCATCGTGAACGGCATATTGCAGACCTGTATCCCGGCAGCAGAGCGACAGGGGGCAAAAAAGATTTTGTCCGTGTATCTGAAGATCGGGGAAATGTCGGGGCTTGTGCCGCAGATCGTGGAGGAATATTTTCAGGTGGCGGCGGCGGGAACGCCCGCGGAGGGCGCGAAGCTCGTGATCGAGAAGACGCCCGTAAAAATCAGATGCGGCAGCTGCGGTTTTGAGGGTGTTGTCAAAGCCCGCACCTACCGCTGCCCCGAATGTGAAAGTGCGGATTACCGGATCATTTCCGGCAGGGAATATCTGGTGGATCGTATGGAAGTAGAGGATTAAGAGATAGGAGGTAAGTAAGTGAAAAAAATCAGTTTTCCGGCCGTGTTGTCGACCGCGGTGCTGATGTTCCTGTTCTGGATGGTGATCACCGGACAGATTGTTTCAATCTTCCGGGGCGAAGCATCCTGGCAGGTCCTCACCGCCGGAGGCATCGTTTCGATTCTGGTGGGCCTGTTCGCCTCACGGTTTTTCATCCACGAGAGTGCGTTTTATCTGTGGAACCCCGCCAGATTTCTTCCGTTTCTGTTCTACTGTTTCATCATTTTCCCGATCGAACTGATTAAGGCCAATGTGGATGTCGCAAGACGCGCGCTGTCCCCGAAGCTTCCGGTGAATCCCGGCATCGTCAAGATACCGACGGATCTGAAATCGGAATACGGACAGTCCATGCTTGCCAATTCCATCACCTTAACGCCCGGTACGATCACGATGGACATCGCGGAGGAGGAAGGGCAGACGAACATGTACATTCATTGGATTGACGTGGCCACGGAGGAACCGGTCGAGGCCGGCAATGCCATCAAGGGCACGTTGGAAAAATGGATCGGGAGGATATGGAAATGATCATGCAAGAACTGGTATTTTTCGCGATTTGCTTTATCGTGCTGGCCTGCTGTCTGCTGTTTCGATTCATCCAGGGACCGAGCGTCGCGGACCGGGCGGTCGCCGCGGATTCGATCGATATCCTGGCGGACATGGCGCTCATTCTCTTTGCGCTCTACAGCGGCAGAAGCGTGTTCCTGGACATCGCACTGATCACGGCGCTGCTCGGATTCATCGGTTCCACGATCGTGGCGCGTTATCTGGAAGGGAGGCTGTGATGGAAGCATTGAGAATCGTCATCGATGTCTTTATCGGAATCAGCGTCTTCTTCGCCTTTGCGGGCGTCGTCGGGATGCTGCGCATGCCGGATGCCTTCTGCAGAATGCAGTCCTCGACAAACATCTCGACCCTGGGCGTCCTCGGCGTCATCATCGGCGGCATCCTGCATTCGCTCTTTATTCTCGGTGACAGCGCGTTTGCGATCAAGCTGGGAATCATGGGCATCTTTTACATCGTGACCAGCCCGATCGCGGGACACGCGATTGCAAAGGGCGCGTACCGTCACGGCGTCAGACCCGATAAGAAAATGTCCGTGGATAAATACGGCGAGGATCTGGTGGAGGATCTGCCGCAGGAAACGGTACCGGATGCGGTGGAAGAGGAGGTGTCGGCATGAGTGCGGTATTTGTTTTGAACACGATCATCGTGATCGGGATTCTGGTCACGGCGGTCTGTGCGGTTGTTTTTGAAAACACATTGTCGAGCGTGCTGGCCCTGGGCAGCTGCGGTGCCTTTGTGGCGCTGGAGTTCATCATGCTGCAGGCGCCGGACGTCGCGATCGCGGAAGCGGCCGTGGGCGCGGTGCTGAGCACGACAATCTTTGTGATTGCGGTGAAGAAAACGACACCGAAACAGGAGGAGGAGCGATGAAAAAAACACTGATGCTGATTTCGCTTCTCGTCATATTGGGCTGCGGCATCGCTGCGGTGCGCCATGCTTATTATTTCGACGAAGTGACCTACGACGGCTCGGATACCAATGTCGTCGCACTTTACAATGACCCGTCTTCCTATGATGTCTCCGACGCGGAGGGCGTCGCGGACGTCATCGTGGACGAAAACCTGGAACGGACGATGGCGGCCAACAACGTCGCGGCGGTGGTCTTTGACTTCCGCGGCTATGACACGCTGGGTGAATCCTTCATCCTGCTGACGGCAATCGCCGGCTCCTTCGTGATCCTCTCCAGATCACACGCAAAGAAAAAGGAAGGAAAGGAGGATGCCGCGGCATGAAATTCAAAGACGGTATTAAAGAAAAGAATATCATCGTGAAATGCGGCGCGGACAAGTTCCTGCCCTTCGCGATCACCTTCGGACTCTACGTGATCCTTTTCGGCACGGTGAGCCCGGGCGGCGGATTCCAGGGCGGCGTCATCGTGGCAAGCGCTGCCATCATGATCTACTTAGGCTACGGTTTCCACATCGTTTCCCGTGCGCTGCGTTCCGAAACGCTGCGCGTCGGCGAGGCGCTGGGCGCATCGCTCTATGTGTTCCTGGGACTGCTCGGCATCATCGGCGGTGCCAATTTCTGCCGCAACATTTTCTTTGACAACGGCGAAGTCGGCGATCTGATCAGTGCCGGCACGATCACCTACATGAGCTACGCGGTCGGCTTCAAGGTGCTGACGGGTGTGGGCTTCCTGCTTCTGCTCCTGCTCGGCATTCTCGCGCCGGACCCGGAGCCTGCAAAGCCCGCTGCCACGGAAACCAAAGAACAGATTGAGGTGAAAGAGACATTGAATGAAACCCTGCACACGGAACAAAAGGAAAAGGAGGCGGTATCATGATGATTGTTAACTATATCGCATCCTTCGTATTGATTGCGCTCGGCCTCTATACGGTCTGCACGAAGAAGAACCTGATCAAGATCGTGCTGGGCATGGGTCTGATTGATTACGGCGTGAACCTCCTCATCGTCAGCTTCGGCTTCAACGAGGGCGGCACGGCGCCGATCTACCAGCTCTCCGACCTCTTAAACGGTGTGGCGAGTGGTTACTTCGTTGACCCGGTGCCGCAGGCGCTCACGCTGACCAGCATCGTTATCGGTGCCTGCGTGGAGGCGATGGCGCTTTCGCTGGTCATCATGATCTACAGAAAATATCGTTCGGTGAATGCGGACGAAGTCAGGAGGTTACGCGGATGAATATTCAGAACTTTCCTGTCTTGGCGGTCATGCTCTTATTCCTGTCCGCATTCCTGGTGGAGATCTTCGGTTCGAAGATCGCCGCCATCCGGAACTTTATTACGATTGTTGCCGTGACGGTTTCGGCCGCGCTGATCTTTGCGCTGATCCCGGCCGTACTGATCAAGGGCGAAGTGATTTCCTACTGGATGGGTAACTGGGAACCGGTTGCGGGCTATGCGATCGGTATCGGCTATGAGGTGGACGCGCTCTCGCTCTTCTTTGCGCTGCTCGTGGTCTGCACCTTCTGGCTCTCCGCGGTGTACTCCATCTCTTACATGAAGGACGATCATCACCTCGGTCATTACTACACCCTCTTCCTGATGCTTTCGGGCTCGGTCCTGGGTCTTGTGCTGACGGGTGACATCTTCAATATGTTTGTCATGATCGAAATCATGACCTTCGCCTCCGTCGCGCTGACGGCCTTCCGCAACGGTACGGAGGGTGCGCTCGAGGGTGCGTTCAAGTACCTCGTGATCGGAAGCATCGGTTCGTCCTTAAATCTTGCCGGCATCGCGCTGCTGTATGCGGAATGCCACACGCTGAACATGGCGCAGCTTTCCGCAATCCTTTCCGGCGGGCTTTCGCCGACAACGGTCATGGCCTTTGCGCTGATCGTGGCGGGCTTCGGTGTGAAGAGCTACATGGTGCCCTTCCACACGCCGGCGGCGGATTCCTACGCGGTGGCGCCGACGGCCGCCTCCATGGTCTTCTCGGGCATGGTCAACAAGGCGGGTGTTTACGGCATGATCCGCATGGTCTATATCGTCTTCCGCGCGATGGACGCAAGCGCCCTGCAGATGCTGCTTGTGATCTTCGGCACGCTGACGATGTTTGTGGGTGTCACGATGGCGCTCGCGCAGCATGAATTCAAACGGCTGCTCGCCTATCACTCGATCTCGCAGATCGGCTACGTGATCATGGCGGTCGGCCTCGGCTCGACACTGGGCTTAACCGGCGGTCTCTTCCATGCCATGAACCACACGCTGTTCAAGGGACTGCTCTTCTTAACGGCCGGTGCGGTCTTAAAGCAGGCAGGGACGACAAACCTTGACGCTCTGGGCGGTCTTTCCAAACGGATGCCGCGCACGACGCTTTATTTCCTCGCGGGCGCCGCGGCGATCTCCGGCATCCCGCCCTTCAACGGCTTTGCCTCGAAGTGGATCATCTACCAGGCGGCCTACACGAAGGCGGTGGAGAGCGGTAACTTCCTCTATGTGATCGTGACGGTGGCGGGACTGATCGTTTCCGTCATGACGCTGGCAAGCTTCATCAAGGTCACGCAGGCGGTCTTCTTCGGACAGCTGAGAGAAGAGCACGCGCATGTGCAGGAGCCGCCCTTCCTGATGCGGCTGCCGATGTTCCTGATGGCGCTGCTCTGCTCCGCGGCCGGTCTGTTCTATCCGCTGGTGAACCGCTACCTGCTGCATCCGGCGGTGGACGCGACGGTGAACGTTACGAATTATATCGACAAGATGATGGGCGACGGTTACGCGGCGGCGGCCGGTGTGACGAACATCCCGGTGCAGGAAGTGCAATTCAGCTTCTGGGATCCGCTGCTGTGGCTCGTGCTCTTTGTGGTGGTCTTTGTGGCGGCCGCGGTCGTGATCATGGCCGGCAAGGGAAGCCGCGGCAGGGTGCTCGAAGAGGGCGCCGTTGCGGATCCGAAGTACGCGACCTTCTTCTCCGGCGAACAGGAGCTGTATTCGCAGGTCGGAGGAAGCGATCTCTTCTGGGGCTTCAAGAAAAACTGGAAGGCCTATTACCGGGTGATGGACAAGCTGCACTCGGGTATCGTGACGGATTACACCAACATGGCGGTGATCGCGGTCGGCGTGATCGTGATTGTCATGTTCATATTCTTAATATAGGAGGAAGCAACCATGCCGGAAACTGCACAATACATTTTATGGACGGCATTCTATATCCTGATCTTTCCCGGTGCGCTTTTTACGAGCGTTGTGGGACTGTTCCTTGCGGGTGTTGACCGCAAGGTGATCGCCCACATGCAGAGGCGCATCGGTCCGCCGATCCGACAGCCCATGTATGATTTCTTCAAGCTGCTGGGGAAGGAGACGATCATCCCGCACGCGGCCAACAAGTTCGTGTTCCTGGCGGCGCCCGTGATCGGCTTTGTGTCCCTTGCGATCATCATGCTCTTCATCCCGATCTTCGGCTTCACCGCCGTTTCGGGCAGCGCCGATCTGATCGTCATCCTCTATCTGATTACGATCGGCGGTGTGGCGCTGATTGTGGGAGGCTCCGCTTCCGGCTCACCCTACGCCGGCATCGGCGTCTCGCGTGAGATGGTGACAATGATGAGCTATGAACTGCCCTTCGTGCTGGTGCTCCTTGCGGTGGCCAGAAAGGTGGGCGGCTCCACCCTCGTCTTTTCGATGGAACAGATTTCGCAATGGCAGGTGGAAAACGGACACATGCTCTTCCAGTGGAGCATGATTCCCGCGGCGATCGCCTTCCTCCTGATTATTCCCGCGGAAGTCGGGATGCAGCCCTTTGATGTGGCAGAGGCGGAGACGGAGATCTGCGAAGGTCCCCTGATCGAATACTCCGGCGCACCGCTGGCGGTCTTCAAGCTGAACACCGCGATGAAAATGATCATCATGACGGGGCTCTTTACCTCACTCTTCCTCGGACAGTTCCGTACCGGATATTATTGGGCGGACGCGCTGCTCTTTGTCGCGATCTGCACGGTGCTGACGATACTCTGCATGACCACGGTCCATGCGGTGACGGCGCGTTTGAAGATTGAGCATCTGTTCAAGTTCTACTGGACGATCGTTACCGGTCTTGCGCTGTCGAGCCTGATTCTGGTGTGGTTAGGACTGTAAAGAGATAGGAGGAAGGTTTTATGTTCAGAAAGTTAATGAGCAAAAGCGCGATGAAATCGCCGTGGCTCTACCATATCAACTCCGGTTCCTGCAACGGCTGTGATATCGAGCTGGTGGCCTGCCTGACGCCGCGCTATGACGCGGAGCGCTTCGGCTTCAAGCTGGCGGGGACGCCGCGTCACGCGGATATCGTTGTGGTGTCGGGTCCGATCACCTCGCAGTCGAAGGACAGGCTGGTCCGCACACTCGCCCAGGTGCCGGAACCGAAGTGTGTCGTTTCCATAGGCTCCTGCCCGCGCTCGGGCAACGTCTTCAAGGGCAGTTATTCGATCGAAGGACCGCTGGAAAAATACGTGCATGTGGACGTGTCCGTTGCGGGCTGCACGCCAAAGCCCGAGGCCATCATGGAAGGACTGTACCAGGCGGCACAGATCTTAAAGAAAAAACGGGAGGTGATGGGAAAATGATGTTTCCGTTTTTGAAAAAAGCAGCGAGCAATATCGTCAACAAGCCGTCGACGGAAGCCTTTCCGAACCCGGCAGCAAAGGGCCTCGGCAATTACCGCGGGCGCATCGAGTTTTATCCGGAGAAATGCGTGGACTGCGGCATGTGCATCAAGGTCTGCTCCCCGGGCGCGATCACGCGCGAGGAGACGCCGGCCGAGGGCGGAAAGAACGTCAAGCGCACCTTCGATCTGACGAGCTGCACCTTCTGCGGCATGTGCGAGGAGTTCTGCGATGACTGCTCCATCAAGCTCTCGCAGGATTATCATATGGTGGAGGAGGATGCGGAAAAGCTCTGTACCACCGGCACCAGCTTCATCAAGGATATCGAGGGCGAAATCGTCTGCGAGATCGGCGGATGTATCTTCTGCGGCCTCTGCATGCGCAACTGCCCGCAGCAGACGATCAACGTCGACCGGCCGAACAAGGTCTGGGAGATCGATCACGAGAAGTGCATCAAGTGCGGCATCTGTATCGGCAAGTGTCCGAAGAAGGTGCTGAGCTACGGAGAACCGGACGAGACGCATATCGGCTGACAGACACAAACACTGACTCCCGCCTTCGGGCGGCTGAGCCTGCGCCCTGCCCGGATTGCGTATGACAGGAACCTGTGATAAAAGGAAAACAACCGTATCCTCGACCGGCACTGTCTCCCCTACATCATGAGCGGGGACAGGCTGGACGGGGATACATGCGTTTTGGCTCCGCTTCCGCACTCCGCTTCCGCGAGGAGGGATGGGCGGCGGTGAGAGCCCTGCTGTCGGAAGGACGGGACAAAAACTACCTTGAGACCTACCGCATTCTCAGGGACCAGGGGGCAGGCTCATGAACAGGAGTGATTCGGGGGCGTAAAATCGCATTACTTCAGATCGATATACCCCGAAACCGCCTGGTTATACAGACCACTGCCCTGCTCCACTTTTTTGTAGCGCGTGCCTGTGTAGGCGTCCATAAATCCGATGCTTGCCTTGTAGGTCTCTCCTGTCTGTGTGTCAACAATCCGTTCGTATCCCAGCTTTGCATCACTCCATTCCTGCATCATGATATCCTGGCTGCCGGAACGGCGTTCATAGGAATTCATTACCATATTCGAGATGTTGTTCCATGTGCTGGAAATATAAGAGGCGTTGTTCATGATCTGCTGCCAGTTGGCGGCGCGGTTTTGCCAGAAGGCATCGGAAAAGGAAATGGAGCAGAGGCTCTCCAGAAGCACGGGTTCCCAGTCGGTAAATTCATAGGGGTCCGCAGTGATACACTGCATGGCTTCACCGACTGTCATGGAAAAATTCATGCCGGTATAAATGTCAATGGAATAGACAACACCGGTAAAGAGGCCTTCGGAACTGTTTCCGGAAGCGTCCGTGGCCGTGGCATGGAGAAGATCCCCGCCGATCCCCGTTTTTCCGAGGTTTTCGTGCACGGTAAAGGAACCGCCGCCGGTGGAGAAAAAGCCGTCCCACCACCCCTCCGTGGTTGCTACGGGCATGTAGTAAGAAGAATCACCCATCGTCATATAGCGCTGCGCCATGTTTGCCACCGACCGGTCCTGATAGCCCGCACCGCAGAGCATGATAAAAATCTGGCGCATGGGTTGGGCGGGATCGGACACAAGGATGCGGTAACTGACATAGTCTCCCGAGTTCTGGACATTCCATCCCTCCGGGATCTTCATGGAGAATTCTCCCTGCGGCTGTGAATAGCTGACCAGCCTGACATTTTGCGCTTCTGTCGGACGGATGACGACATCCTTATCCGCCGCCGTTTTCCCGGCGGAACGTCCGCCGGAAGCGTTATCCGGTGCCGGAACAATGCTCTGATCCACAGGTTCGCTGTCGGCTCGTCCCCAGTCTCCATATGCCTCCAGGAGGTCGAGGATATACCGCTTCAGGGGAGAGAAGTTTTCGACTTCGAAACGTCCGTCCGCCGTTTCGGTGATATTATGTTCAAAGCGGAAGCTGTACTCTTTTTCTCCGGCCCTTACGCGGATAAAAAGAGAGTCGTCTTCCACTGCCATTGTGGTCGGGGTGCCGAGCCGTAAATCACAAAGCGCATCATAAATATTCCGGATTTCTTCCGCATTTGATGTGGTGCCGCTCTCGAGACCGCCCTCCGTACCGACGGTGAAGTCAATGCCGTCAATTTCCTCCGTGTCCAGTTTCATCAGCGTGTTTTGCAGTGCCCAGGATGCTGCCGCACTTTGCGTGGAGCTTAGGGCGGAGATGGCGGTGTTTTCCGTCAGGGAGCTGCCGGCCGTGGAGGAGGGAGCGACGGCATTTCTTCCGCAGGCGCCGAATAGAAGCGCACAGCCCGACAGGCATACCATCATGCGACAGACAGAGTTTGTTTTCATAAGCACATCCTTTCTCCGGGAACCGGTGTAAGGGAACCTACTGCGGATCCAGCTTTGTCCAGTTCAGTTTTGATGCAAGGCCCTGGTCGATATCATTACCGGAGATCCCGATGGTATCTCCGAATTTGTTCTGATAGACATGATCTGCGGCTGCTGTAGCCTCTACCGTGCCTCCGGAAGGTGTTGTATACGTGTTAACGCCTCGGACGGCCTGGGAAAAGCCTGTACTCATGCGTGTCTGCGCAGCCTGTCGCCTGTTCCAGGAATCCATGATGCCCGCGCTTACCTGTGCGTTGTTTTGTGCAATATGCCGGGACAGATCGCCCTGCATCCGAATGGTCTGCATCTGCATCTGCTGTGCCTGCATCCGCTGCATCTGCACATGCTGCATCTGTTGTGACAGGCGGGTGTTAATCAGCTGCAGCTCCTGCTGCGCGAGCGACGGATCGGGGGTCACGGAAGACACAAAGCGAAAAAACTGCTCTGTTGCATCCTCTTCCTTCTCAGTCCATGCGACACAAATGAACCGGCGGGCACTGCCCCAGTCGATCGCATCGACTTTTTGTCCGTAATCCGCGGCATGACCAAAGGGGATCCTGCCGGGTGGTGCAGTCTGACGCTGCTGCGGGGAGGAGAGTCGTTGTCCCGTCAGCCCCTGTAAACCGGAGAGAAGGGATTTGCCGATCCCTGCGAGTCCGTCGGAAAGCGCATTGCCGTAATTGTATTCCAGCCCCTGATACTCCGCGCCCGCAAGAACGATACAGTCATGCTCCTCTATCCGTGCCGTATACTTGAATAACATCCCCTCAAAATGATGATTGACAATATGAATGGGTTCGCCCAGTTGTGCGTGATAGGCCTGTACAATATCCAGGTAATGCTTCGCGGCCGTTTCCGGGTTCTGCCCGAAATGTCCGGGCAGCGTTGCGCGTGCAACGCGCTTCAGCGGTGCGCCCGCCATCCGGTAGGCCCATTGCAGCAGGTAGATCTCAGGTTCGATCAAGGACCGGAAAGAAGACATGATAAAACTGCCGGGAGAGGCATTGATGCCGAATTGCAGCAGTTTACTCCGCACATCCGTGAACATTTCCGCAGAGGCTGAAACAAAGCGGACAGACCCGTCCCCGTTTTGTGCGTGCAGGGTGTGCATCATCGGCACAAGATCGCTTTGAAATTGCGTCAGGAGCGCAGCATCCGCAGTATACTCCGCAGGGAGCAGTGCCGTCGCCACAGGCACGCCGGAGGTGCCGTCGATAAACTGACGCAGTCCGGGATCCTTTGGTGCGTCCCCGTCATAAGAAATGTGTATTTTGTTGCCACAGTGCGGACAGGTCGTAAACGTGGTGTCATACGCCACTTCGAGCGAACCGCCGCATTGCGGGCAGACATAGGCCTTGATTTCCATAAGCAAAAACCCCCGATAAGTATGATATAATGTTTTCGGTAAACGAAGACCTCCAAAACAGCCGGATAGCGGTTTTGTCAATGACAAAAACAGCATCCGCATGCCCCGCTTCCGGGGCGCGAACAGCATGAAAGAAAAAAAGGCATTTTCACCGGGCAGACTGAATGAACTCTTTGATACGCTGAAGTTGAGCGGAGCGTCCTGCGCGCGTGCCATGAATTATGATCCCTCGTATCTGTCCCGTGTGCGCTCCGGAGAACGGATTCCGGCTGATCCGGAGGCCTTTTTGGAGGAGTTCTGCCGGTATGTTATACAGCATGAGGGCAATGCGCGAAACCTCCGGGATCAGCTTTCCCGGATGGAAGGCCTCCGTGAGGCGGATCTTTCGAATGCGGAATCCTGTCAGCATGCATTATATGAATGGCTGTCGGATGCGGATACGGTGCGCGGTGAAGAAGAATCCATTACGCGTTTTTTGCACAGTATCAACGATTTTGATCTGAATCAGTATTTGAAATCCATTCGCTTTGATGAATGGAAAGTACCCGTGATGCCGGTCCGTCTCCCGGTATCGAAAAAGTATTTCGGCACTGCGGGGTCCCGGGAAGCACAGCTGGATTTTCTGAAAAAAACCGTGATGTCTCCCTCCATGGAACCCGTCCGGCAGTACAGTTCCATGCCGATGGAAGAAATGTCGAAAGATCCGGAGTTTTCCAGAAAATACATTTTTGGACTTGGTATGTGTATCCGCAAGGGATTGCGCCTGGAGGTCATTCATAATGTCGATCGTCCGCTGCATGAGATGCTGATGGGGCTGGAGGGATGGCTGCCGTTATATATGACCGGACAGGTTTCGCCGTTTTACCTGCCGGAAGAGGAAAACGGTCTGTTTCTTCATATGAGCTTCTGTTCCGGAAGTGTGTTTTTGGACGGAGAGGCCATCGACGGCTTTCCGGAGGAAGCAAGTTATTATCTGTGCGGTTCAAAAAAAGAACATGCACTTTACGGTAAACGCATGGATGCGCTGTTTTCGAAAGCCAGACCGCTGCTGGAACTCATACCTGCGGAACAGGAATCTTCGGAGGCACTGTTGATGCGTCTGGAAGAAAAGGCGGGAGAGAAACTGACATATGAATTGTTTGATGACGGCGGTGTTTTATTCCGGAATATTGAGATCCGTATTTGCAAGGGACAACATTTTATCATCACCAAAAAAGACAATCCGGGGATGCATATGGTCTGTTACCACCCGAAAGTGCTGCGCGCCATGGAGTATCTGATGATACAGGAGGATTCGCCGATTCTTTCGTCCGGAAAAACGGAACAGGATAAGATGAAATAACACGAAACAACACAGAATTGCAAGGTGACATTCATTCGTAAAACAGGGAAAGTACTTCCATAAGCCATCTTTCCGGATCATTACAATCATGCCGCGAGAGCCGATGGCAGAAATATTAAACAACGGGTTTAATGACAAGCAGAAACGGATATGAGAGAATAAAAAGAGATTATTAATACAGCAATTTGATAAGCGGGTGGAGTCCATGCATAAATACATATACAGTAACCATTTGTCCGGCGGTGTGTTTTTCTCAGACGAGAAAATCCCGGAAGAGTATTTGTTTTGTGACCAATGCGGTGACTCCAACCAGGAAAACGGAGAGGCGGATACATTTTCTGAAGCCTGGCAGCTCATTTATGCTTATGGAGGTCTTAGTCTGAATGGAGCAGGTCTCCCAAGCAATTGATTCTTCTCCCGATATATGATATAGTTTGGGAGAAAGGGGAACGCCATGCGAGAGTTCAATTATTCTCTTTTGTCGGATGTGCGATGGGACAATGAGATCGTCTCTTTGATTGCACAGATCCATGAATATAAGGGCAGGCAGGAATTATACCTTAGGCAAAAGCCGGTGGAATTAGAACGGTTGGTCGAGCTTGCCAAGATCCAAAGCACAGAAAGTTCCAACAAGATCGAAGGTATTGTCACCACAAGTGTACGAATCAAAGAACTGATAGCAGAAAAGACAACACCTAAGAATAGAGACGAAAAAGAGATTGTCGGATATCGCGATGTTCTTTCTCTTATTCATGAGAGATATGAGTATATTCCAATCACATCTTCCGTGATTCTCCAACTTCATCGCGATCTGTATAAATACGCCGGACGTACCATCGGAGGAAAGTTCAAGAATACGCAGAACCATATCAGTGCCAAAACAGGAGATGGAAAGGAGTATGTGCTTTTCACACCGCTGAAGCCATATGAAACGCCGGGAGCGATAGAGTCGATCTGCGAGAATTATAATCGCGCGGTCGATACTGGCATTGTTGATGTGTTGCTCCTTATACCGGTGTTTATCAAAGACTTTCTTTGCATCCATCCCTTCAATGACGGCAACGGCAGAATGAGCCGATTACTGACCACGCTGTTGTTATACCAGAGCGGCTATGTGGTAGGACGTTATATCAGCTTAGAGCACATCATCGAAAAGACAAAGGAAACTTATTATGATGTGCTTCAAGATACGTCAGAAGGCTGGCATGAAGGAGAAAACGATTATTCAGCATTCGTAAAATATCTGCTCGGTATCGTATTGGCAGCATATAAAGATTTTGAAGACCGCGTGAATCTTTTCAGTGAGAAGCTGTCTTCCTATGATCTGGTCAAGCGGGCCGCAACAAAGAAGATCGGAGATTTTACAAAGAGCGAGATATTAGAATTGTGCCCGGGAATCAGGAGTTCTTCTGTGGAAGCGGCGTTAAAGAAACTGGTTGAAGAAGGATATCTTACCAGAACAGGGCAGGCGAGATCCACGCGCTATGCGTTAGCGAAGGAATCTCCCAAAGAGAAAAAGAAACGCCCAAAAAAATAAGTAAATTGGGAAAATATGCGGTCAAATTATTTGACCGCAAAAACCGGGGAGAATAACGCGCAATGGACTTCAAACTTCGTTCCGATTACAAACCGACCGGCGACCAGCCGCAGGCGATCGCGGCGCTGGTTGACGGCTTCAAAAAAGGCAACCAGTTCCAGACCCTGCTTGGCGTGACGGGAAGCGGCAAGACCTTCACGATGGCAAACGTCATCCAGGCGCTGAACAAGCCGACGCTTGTCATCGCGCACAACAAAACACTGGCAAGCCATCTCTATTCCGAATTCAAAGAGTTCTTCCCGGAGAACGCGGTGGAGTATTTTGTCAGCTACAAAAGAGTGGCATTTCAGGCTGTGTTATGATGTCTTATGCTTCATTTGCAGAATGATGCATTTAGGAGGATTTAAGTGTACGTTGAATTACAAAATGTTTCCTACTTTTATGGAGACCTCTGCGCCATTGATGATTTGTCGTTTTATTGCAGGAAAGGCGAAGTTGTAGGTCTAATTGGCAGTAATGGTGCCGGTAAATCAACAACTATCAAAACCTTTGTGAGATACTTGAGACCATCGTCAGGACATGTTCTTATAGACGGAAAAGATGCTTTTAGCTATGACCAAAACTATCCCGTTTCTTATATACCGGATACACCGGTTTTCTTTGATGAGCTGTCTGTATTGGAGCACCTTCAATTCATGAAAGCAGTTTATCCTAAAAACACTGTGAGTGTTGAAACCTTGTTGGCGCATCTGGAACTTGGAACTCATCAAAACAAGATACCATTTGCTTTGTCTAAAGGATCGAAACAAAAACTGATGATTGCAATTTCCCTCTTAAAAGACTACGAACTTCTTATTGCTGATGAACCATTTACAGGATTGGATCCTACACAGATTGTTCAATTGAAACGAGTCTTTCTTCAGCAAAAAGAGGATGGAAAAACGGTTATTCTATCCAGCCATCTCTTAGACGTTGTTGAAAATATTTGCGATCGCTTTGTGATGATTCAACGTGGAAAAGTAATAGCTTCCGGGACACGCAGCGAGTTGCTACAGGATGCTGGATTGGATATGGCGCAGGGATCACTCGAGGATGTTTATCTTAAATTGAAAAATGATAATGAATAATCAATCGTCTTTATTTCTAATAAAAAACAAATGGCGCTTGACAAAGGGGATTCTGCGTCATTATTGGATGCCGTTGCTTATCCTTTTCGGGTCAATAGGGTTTGGTGGATATTATGTATTAACTCAACTCAATGGGGATAGTGATTGGTGGAATAAACTTGACCAATCTCAACACTATCTTTATGCGCTTGTAGTGTTGGGTTGTTTTTTTCGTGTTTTTTTAGGTAAAAACCCGATTTACATGATGAACAGCGCAACAGTGCTTTATACCTATAATTCTTCTTTTTTTAAGAAGCAGCTGAAAATAAAGAAGGTTCTAACGGCTTTTGGTGGAAGCCTTCTTGCCTTTGTCATTTCTTTGATTATCCATCACTTAACAATTGACGAGCAGACTCTACTTGACTATTTGAAGCTGACCCTATTTATTCAGAACAGCTTTTTGCTTGCCTGGATTTTTTACCATGAATCCGATAAAAGGCGATTGGCAGTATTGCCGGTGTTTATAGTGATGACCTCATTGCTGTTTTTAAAGCATTCAATATTTCTGTTTCCAGCAGCAGTTATTACCGTTATGCTAACTATATATGATGGTCGTTATTTAGTACTTAATATGACCAAGTATGAGAATAACCTTCGATTTTTAGATGAGGTAATGACTGCTCAAAGTCAGAATAATTATGCTGATATGCTTCGTATCGCAGAAGAAAACCGTTCTTCAACTGTGAAGGGACTCCAGCTTCACAGCCTTCATCCGACCCCGCAAACGGCAATTTTTAAAAAAAGTTTGCTGGATTTTATCAGAATGCACCAGCAAAGCTGGGTTCTGATACTGGTATTGTTTGGAGCAAGTTGTTTTTTACTAAGCGGCATTGCTGTTAGCTTGTTTAAAAATACAATTGATACTACAAGCAATAATGCTGCTGCATCGCTTTGTATATTGATGACATTCCAGTCATTATTTCAGGCGAGCGCAAAACATGCAACAACCTTCATTGAAGAGAGCAATTTAGGGTTATTGCTCCCTTATACGAAACGGCAGATTCTATGGGGATACTATCCGACTATCTTGCTGATCAGCCTGTTTTTTGCCTTGATGCTGGATTTGATTTGCGGAAAACTATCATTGTTATCGTTGGTTTTTCTGCTACAAGTCTGTGTGTCATCTGGACTGTTCCTATATTTCAAAATATTTCCTGGAAAAGTCGGTAAGGTCTGTTCAATTATATTGATGGTTCTCTTTTATTTTGGAGTGATGCTACACTATAGACGTATATGGTGATAAGCGCAGCATCATCGCGGACTGTGTTGATGAATTACAGCCGTTCATCGACGAACTGATGGAAGAAGAGGAATCCGAGATCATTGATACATCTGAGGAAGGGCTGGTTCCGGAAACAGAGGATTTCTTCCCTTAAAACGACATATCACTGAACAATCATCTATATACTTTTCCTTTTTTTGTTGGTAAAATGGGTTTACGCAAAAAGGAAAAAACATGATGGACTTCAAACTACGTTCCGATTACAAACCCACCGGCGACCAGCCGCAGGCGATCAAGGCACTGGTTGACGGGTTTAAGAAAGGCAATCAGTTTCAGACCCTGCTTGGCGTGACGGGTTCCGGCAAGACCTTTACGATGGCAAATGTCATCCAGGCGCTGAACAAGCCGACGCTTGTCATCGCGCATAACAAGACACTGGCAAGCCAGCTCTACTCCGAATTCAAGGAGTTCTTCCCGGAGAACGCGGTGGAGTATTTTGTATCCTATTATGATTATTATCAGCCGGAGGCCTACGTGCCTTCGACGGATACCTATATCGCCAAGGATTCCGCCGTCAATGAAGAGATCGATAAACTAAGACTCTCCGCGACGGCGTCTTTGGCGGAACGCAGGGATGTGGTGGTCGTGGCAAGCGTCTCCTGCATCTACGGTCTGGGCAGTCCCGACGAATTCAAGGGCATGTCGATCTCCTTACGTCCGGGGCAGCAGATTTCCCGCGACGATCTGATCCGGGATCTTATCGCCATCCAGTACACGCGCAATGACATGGTGTTGGAGCGCACGAACTTCCGCGTGCGCGGGGACACGGTGGAAATCTTCCCGGCGCAGGGGAGCGAGTTCATGCTGCGCGTGGAATTCTTCGGGGATGAGATCGACCGCATCTGTCAGGTGGAGCCGCTGACGGAAAAGCTGCATTCGGAGCTGTCCCACGTGATGATCTGGCCGGCCTCGCACTATGTCGTCGCGCAGGACAAGATCAACCTTGCCTGTGACAACATCGAGGCGGAGCTGAAGGAGCGCGTCACCTTCTTCAAAAAGGAGGACAAGCTGATCGAGGCGCAGCGTATCGCGGAGCGCACGAACTTCGACGTGGAGATGATGCGGGAAACCGGCTTCTGCTCCGGCATCGAAAACTATTCCCGCCATCTGGAATTCCGCGCGCCGGGCGATCCGCCGCTGACGCTGCTGAATTTCTTCCCGGATGATTTCCTGATGATCATCGACGAATCGCATATGACGATCCCGCAGGTCGGCGGCATGTATAACGGCGACCGTTCCAGAAAGCAGCAGCTGGTGGATTACGGCTTCCGCATGCCCTCCGCGTTGGACAACCGTCCCTTAAACTTCGGTGAGTTCGAGACGCACATCGACCAGATGCTCTTTTGCTCGGCGACGCCCGGCAAATACGAGGAGGAGCATGAGCTCCTGCGCACGGAGCAGGTGATCCGCCCGACGGGTCTTGTGGATCCGGAGGTGGACGTGCGTCCGGTGAAGGGACAGATCGATGATCTGATTGCCGAGATCAAAAAGACCACAAAGGCCGGCAACAAGATTCTGGTCACGACGCTGACGAAGCGCATGGCGGAGGACCTGACGGATTATTTAACCGAAGCCGGCATCCGCGTGAAATACCTGCATTCCGATATCGACACCCTGGAGCGCGCGGAGATCATCAGGGACATGCGCCTCGATGTCTTTGACGTGCTCGTCGGCATCAATCTGCTGCGCGAGGGTCTGGACATCCCGGAGGTGGCGCTGGTGGCCATCATCGATGCGGACAAGGAAGGCTTCCTGCGTTCCGAAACCTCGCTGATCCAGACGATCGGCCGCGCCGCGCGTAACAGCGAGGGACATGTCGTGATGTACGCGGATACGATGACGGATTCCATGCAAAAGGCGATCGACGAGACGAACCGCCGCCGCGCCATCCAGCAAAAGTATAATGAGGAAAACGGCATCACGCCGCAGACGATCAAAAAGGCCGTGCGCGACCTGATCTCCATCACCAAAAAGGTCACGAAGGAGCAGGCGAAGTTCGAAAAAGACCCGGAGTCCATGGACAGGGCGGAGCTCGAAAAGCTCATCGCGGAGGTCGAAAAGAAGATGCGTCGCGCAGCCACGGATCTCGATTTCGAATCCGCCGCCATGCTGCGTGACCAAATGATCGAGCTGAAGGTGGAATACGAGAAAATGACGGGCGGCAAGGCGCGTCCGCAGAGAAAGAAGAAAAGGTGACAGGAGGACGATCACATGGCCAGATTATATTTTCGCTTCGGCGCGATGGGCAGCTCCAAAACGGCAAATGCACTGATGGTGGCGTTCAATTATGAGGAGAAGGGATTGAAGCCGCTGGTCTTAAAGCCCAGGATCGAGTCAAGGGACGGGGAGAAAACCATCCGCTCCCGCATCGGCCTGGAGCGGGAGTGCGAATTCTTTGAGGATTATTTCAAGGAGGATATCGAGGAGACGAAGAAGCTTCTTGCGGGCTATGATGCCGTGGTGGTCGATGAGGTGCAGCTCTGTGATCCGAAGCTGATCCCGCAGATGTATGCCGTGGTGCATGACATGGAGCTGCCGGTGATCTGCTATGGTCTGAAAACGGATTTTCTGCTGCAGCCCTTCCCGGCGTCCCTGGAGCTGGCCGCGATCGCGGACGTGGTACAGGAACTGAAAACCGTCTGCTGGTGCGGCAACGGTGCGAACTGTAACGCCCGGATTGACAGCGAGGGCAATGTGGTCCGTGAGGGGGAGCAGGTGATGCTCGGCGGCAATGATGCCTATATTTCCCTCTGCTATGCGCATTACAAATCAGGCGATATCGGCCCGAAAATGCGGGCAAGGTACGAAAAAAGCCGGTAAAATAAGGGTAATGTGTGTTATTTGAACCGACCGGACCAGTCAACCGTCAAATTATTTCTATAATTTCGTATATTTTAGTAGCATTTTCCCGATCACCTGTGGTATAATGTCAAAGAACGGTTACAAGATATTGTGTTTTGTGGCCGGAGAGAGATTTGACTAAACCGGTATCGGTCTGCAACGACGCCTTTTGCTCCTTTTCGGCAGGGAATCTTTGCAGTCCGACAAGGGGTAGTCGGGGAGTGAGTGAGAAACAAAGGGTCATGCACACGGATGTGGGGACATCCGTGTGCATGACGACGCGTGTCTGTGGGAACGAAGCAAACGGGGAAAAACAGCGGAGTGAGATCCCATAAACAACAAGGTAATACAAGCGCGCGCAAAAGCCGCAGGATGAAACCGTATCAGGTGAAGCTGCGCATCTTTGGCGTGCTTTCTTTGATTCTCGCTGTTCTCGTGGCGTCCATTCCGCTGCCGTCAAGGGCTGCTGTTGCAAGTGACTGGAAGCGGTATATCAACTTTGACGTAATCGAAGAGAATACATTGCGTTCGTACAGAAAGGCTGAGGCTGATCTGGAGGGTATTACCGAGATTACGATCACCAATGAAGGACCGAGCAGTAATACTGTCAGAATTGACCCTGCGGCAGGTGAAAATGGTTTTTTTGATGCAAGTGAGATAATAGAAAAGGTTACGTTTGAGTGCGTGTCTGCCAATCAGATTGTAATAACGGAAACTGCCCTTACTAAAATGTTCCGGAACTGCATCAAACTGAGGGAGGTAATCTTTGTTCCCGGCCCCAGTTCCGCAATCGTTTCAATACTAAGCGATCAGGAAGCGGAGAGTATGTTTGAGGGTTGCGTCGAACTGAAGCGTGCGGATCTGAGCGGGCTGTATGATTTCAAGCCGACAAATGTAAAAGGAATGTTTAATGGCTGCGGAGCACTGGAAGAAGTCGATCTTTCCACCGCTGATTTTTCCAATATTACAACGGAGAACGCAGCGGAGATGTTTAAAGGCTGCGATGCGCTTCAAAGCATCAAAACACCGATCAATATTCCCGCACCCGTCACTTCGGGCACGACAACGGTTGACATCCCGCTTCCTGCAGAATTTAAGAAAGGGGGAACGGCCGGCGGGCCGTATTACACCTCCCTGCCGACGCGCGGAACGGCAGAGGAAAACGTCAATGAAGATGAGTCGCTCACCCTCGTTCGTTCCCATGATGTGAAAACGATAGAGGTCAGCTGCGAAGACAGCCTGTTGAATCTGGAGCCCGGTGATACAAGAACACTGCAGATCAAAATCACTCCCGCGGACGCGACGACGCGCGAAGTAACGCTGTCAACAAGTGATGCGACGAAGGTGAAGTTCACCGGCAGCGGTGCCTCCTCCACCGGAGACACGGCCACCGTGACTGTCAATAACGACGGCACAGCGCTTGTGATGGCGGAGGGTGTAGCCGAGGGAAATGCTGCCGTGACCGCAACAGCGGCCATCGATGCGGCACTCTCATCCACACTGACGACTGGCAATGAGATCTCCTCGGATCCGCTGAACGTGACGGTGGTAAAGACCAGCGTGCCGGTCACGGCTCTGACGGTGAATCCGGCTGCGCTCGAAGTGAGCATGGGAACACCGGGAGAGATTGTTGCAACAATCGAACCTTATGATGCCACGGACAAGACCATTACATGGGAGTCCAATGATACCGGCATTGCAATGGTGACGGGAGAAGCCGCTGTCACGAGTGCGGCGAATGTGACCACCGCGAAGGCAACGGTGACGGGTGTCAAACCCGGCTTCACGTATGTGACCGCGACAGACAGCGCGGGTCACAGCAGGATGGTCACCGTCAATGTAACATCGCCGTACAGACTGAAAACGCAATACACCAATGCCGGTGAAACAACATATACGGATGACAGAAAGGATGCCTCCAATCGAAAGGAGACCACTGCCACGCCGGAAGACAATCCGTATCAAGGTGATCTGTATCTTTACCTGGAGCGCGGAGAGAGTACGGCGGTGAACAATGCGTTTCCAACACAACTTGCCGCGACGAACGGCGTCGAGTCGACGGATTTTATCAGTTACTTCACAATCAAAATAGCGGACATCAATGGAAACGTTACGGGAGATGCGGATGAACTCGGCAAAGTGAGTATCACGATGGCGCTGCCCGGGGATGCCATGTATTCGGGAAAAACGCCGCAGATTTATGCCTATGACACCGCTACCGGCGCGACAACTGCAACGCTCATCGGCGGAACGCCCGCAACGGTTGGAACGGAAGGCTATATTCAGGGCGTGACTTTTTCCGTGCCATCCGATGATCTTGCGACGGAATACGCGCTGGTGATGAGTTCCGCGCCGGTTGTGCAGCAATTTGAATTCCGTGTGAAGGATAATCGCAGCAATATGAATACGACTGCGCGTTTCGAGCCCGCGGGAGGTGGCGTATTGACAGAAGATATCTATCTCCAGATCCGGGAATTGTCAACTCTTTCAACAGCTCCGGCAGGCACGAAGCCTGAGAGATTACCCGGGTTTATCAGTAATGATAATACATTGAAAACGCTGGATGATCTGCGCAGATACTACGATATTTACACATCGAGCGACGAGGCCGGAGAACAGCGGAAAAACTGGGACGGTGAGTATACCATCCGTATGGAGATTCCCGCAGCTTTTGACCGCAGCAAAGGAGAGGTCAGATTTGTCAGGGAAAACGGCGCAAAAACAGCGCTGGATAATGCTTTTCAATGTTCCTATGTGACGGGCAGTGACGGGAAGCAGTATGTGGAGTTTACCGCGGATCATTTCAGTGAATATGCGCTGCTGTATGAAGAAAGCGGAACCTCCGGCGGCGGTTCCGGCGGCGGCAGCGGCACGTCCGGCGTGATCATCGGTGCGCGCGGTCCCGGCAACGTGACAGAGATCCCGTCCACGAACGGCCCGGTGCTCGTGGCCTCCGCGAATGACGGTGCCCGCTTTGTCGGATGGCAGGACGGCAGCGGTGCCTCGCTCGGAACGGACCTTTCCATTCCGCTCCCGCAGGGCGCTACGCATGTTCTGGCGGTGTTTGAGCCGCTGGCGGCAAACAATACCGCCTCCTCCACGACCTCCTCCGGCAACAGCAACTCCAACACATCCTCCGGCAGCGGAACCGGCACAAGCGGCAACACCGGCACAACGACGACCGATTCTTCGACCACTTCGGCCACGGATTCGGCTACGGGCAATACAACCGCCGACAGCGGGACCGGCACAAGCGGCGCAGGCACCGGCACCTCCGGCGACGCCGGCACGGGCGCCACCTCCAATGCCAACAACATGCCGCGCACGGGCAGTGCGGACATGTACCGTGTCATCTTTGTGCTGCTTCTGGTATTCTCCGGAACGGTCGAGGTGCTGCTTTCAATCCCGAAAAAAAGACGTTTAAATCCCCAACAGTGATTTCCAGGCATCAATGTAGGATTGCGCTTCTTCCTCCGTGCGGCCTTCCGCGAAGATGCGCAGCAAAGGCTCCGTGCCGGAGAAGCGGCAGGTGACGGAGGAATCATCGTCGAAATACACCTTGCAGCCGTCCATGTAGGAGACGCGTGACGGTTCCTTTCCGAAGTCCGGAATCTTCTTTTCCTCCATCAGCGTATGCATGAGGGACTCGCGCATGGCCGCGGGGAAGGCGAAGTTGTCCTTGAGCATATAGTAATCGCCGAATTCCGCCCCGATCTTTTTCAGCAAAGCGCCCGGCGTCATGCCGGTCTTGCACATCATTTCGATGAAGAGCGCCGCGGCATAGACGCTGTCCTTGCCGTGGATATGACCGCGCACGGTTAAGCCGCCGGAGGATTCGCCGCCGAGCACCGCGTCCACCTCATCGATCTTGGAGGAGATGTACTTGAAGCCGACCGGCACTTCGTAACACTGTTCGCCGAAGGAAGCGGCGAGCGCGTCCAGCTTGTGTGTCGTCGAGAGGTTACGCACCACCGGCCCCTTCCAGCCCTTCACCTCATGCAGGTACCAGTAGAGCAGCACGAGGATGTCATTCGCGCTGATGTAGTTGCCGTCCGCATCGATCACGCCGAGACGGTCGCCGTCACCGTCCACGGCAATGCCGAGATCATAGCCGTCGTAAATCACGCGCGTGCGCAGCTCGTCCAGCGTTTCCTCCGAGGGTGCGGGCATCAGGCCGCCGAAGTACGCGTCCTTATTTGCATGAATCTGGTCCACCGTGCAGCGCGCGGTGTTGAGGATGACCGTGAGCGGATAAGTGGAAGAGCCGTGCATGGAATCAAAGAGGATGCGCGGCGCGGCTTCCCGGATCGCCGGAAGATCCAGCACGGAAAGGATGTGATCGATGAAATCATTGAAGGGCGCCTTCATCATCACGATGCGTCCGTCCGCCGTCGCCTCCTCAAAGGGAACGGAGGGAATCTCTTTTCCCGCGTCCGAAATCTCCGCGATGAGTTTTTCCAGGCGCTCCGTCACCTCCAGCGGTGCGTCGCGTCCCTCGCGGACAAAGAGCTTGATGCCGTTGTAACGCGGCGGGTTGTGGGAGGCCGTGACCTCCGCGCCGAAGTGCAGGTCGTGCTTCTGCACGAGATACATCACCAGCGGCGTCGGGACGCTGCGCGGCATGAACCAGACCGTGATGCCCTCCGCGGCCAGCACCTCCGCCACCCATTTGGCGGCGTCCTGCGAGAGAAAACGTCTGTCATAGCCGATCACGAAGGGCTTGTCCGTACAGCCGTCTTCCCGCATCATCCGTGCGATGCCCGCGGCGACCTTACAGATATTGTCATAGTAAAAATCCCTGCCGATTTCGGCGCGCCATCCGCCTGTTCCGAACTGTATCATGAGACACCTCCGAGCCTTGAAAAGCTGATATTCTTTATAAGTATATCATACTATCAAAACATACGAAATGTTTGCAAAAAGAACATTTTTTTCTTATAATATAACTGTTGTGGGAAACTGTTTTTCTCAAGAACAAAAGGAGGAAAAAAATGAAAAAGATTGTTTCCATGTTACTGACGGGGGCGATGGTGTTATCGCTCGCAGCCTGCGGCGGAAATGCCGGCAGCACGGCCTCGACGGCCGCTGCGGAAGCCACGACGGCTGCTGCGGAAGCAAGTACGGCCGCTGCGGAAGCTTCCACGGCTGCGGCGGAAGCATCGACCGCGGAAGCGCCTGCCGGCGAAGAGATCACGCTGGACGTCATCATCTGCCAGTACGGCCCGAACACCAATGAGTGGTTTTTGGGCTCCGGCATGAACGGCACCAACTTTGTGGACAAGTTTGAATCCGAAAACCCGGGCATCAAGCTCAATCTGGAGGTCGTGTCCTGGAACGACGTGTACACGGTCGTGGATACGCGCATCGCAAACAACAACGCACCGGACATCTTAAACATCGACGTGTTCGCAAACTATGCGACGGAAGGTCTGCTGATGCCGGTTTCGGACTATTGCCCGGATGAACTCTTCAATGACTTCTTCCCGTCCTTCATCGAGCAGTCCGTGATCGACGGCACGGTCTGGGCGGTGCCGGACTTAGCGAGTGCCCGCGCGATGTTCTACAACGTGGACATGTTTGACGAAGTCGGCATCGAAGTGCCGACGACCTGGCCGGAGCTCGAGGACGCCTGCCAGGCCATCATCGACTTCTACGGCGGCGACGTGTATCCCTGGGGTATTGACATGACAACGGACGAAGGCCAGGCGGCTTTCGCATATTACACCTGGGGCAACGGCGGCGGCTTCGTGGATGCTGACGGCAACTGGGCCGTGAACAGTGATGAAAATGTCGAAGCGATCGAATTCGCGCTCAGCCTGATCAATAATGGCTACACGAACCCGAACCCGGCCACGCAGACCCGTTATGACCTGCAGGATATGTTTGCGGCCGGCAAGATGGCGATGCTGATCGCCCCGAACCAGCTGCCGACCTACGTCGCGGACAAGGGCGGCGAGATCAACATGGCAACGGCCAATATCCCGGCAGCGGAAGGCAAGACCTCTTCCTCCGTCGGTGTCATGGACCGCGTCATGGCCTTCAAGGATGACAGCGCACCGGACCAGGCCGCACGCAACGAAGCGATCGGCAAGTTCCTGGAGTTCTTCTATGATCCGGAAAACTATGTCGGCTGGGTCAGCATGGAAGGCTTCCTGCCGGCGGTCAACTCCGCCGTGGAAGCGCTCGTTGCTTCCGATCCTTCCTTCGAAGCATGGCTGGATGTGCTCGGCGGCTGCCAGTTCTATCCGACCGCAATGGCGGAATGGGATCAGGTGAAGCAGGGCGTCATCAATGCCGAACAGGCGGCACTGGAAAGCGGTGATATCCAGTCCGAACTGGATGCATTGCAGGATGCACTGACGCAATAATCATCGTTTTTTGGCGGACCCGGTGCCGGTAAGGCGCCGGGTCCGTAGTTCTATCCCGACAGACGGAAAGGAAGGGCATATGAACGGCATCCGCACCAAACACAAATGGACACCGTATGTATGGCTGTTACCGAGCATCGTGCTGATCGCGGTCTTCGTGGTCTTCCCGATCCTCATCGTGTTCCGCCTGTCCTTCAGCGAGATCTCCAAGGCAGGCGTGGTCGGCGGCTTTGTGGGACTGGACAATTATAAGGAGGCGGTGAATCTCCCTGCCTTCAAGACCGTGATGATCAATACGCTCTGGTGGGTGCTTTCGGTTGTCGGCATCTCCACCGTTCTGGGCTTCATCATTGCGATGGCCTTAAACCAGAAATTCCGCGGGAGGAAGATCGCCAGAAGCGTCCTGGTGCTGCCCTGGGCGACCTCCCTTGTCATCCAGGCCTCCGTCTGGAATTACATCATCAAATACGAATACGGTTCCCTGAACAACGTGCTGCTGAACACCGGCGTGATCACGCAGGCGGTCAACTGGCGCTCGTCCTTTCAGATTGAATTCATATGGGAATGCACGGTCGGTATTTTCGTGACGATTCCCTTCGTGACCTTCTGCGTCCTCGCAGGATTACAGTCGATCGACAACGAACTGTATGAGGCCGCGATCGTGGACGGTGCGGGCTTCTGGCAGAAGCTCCGTCTGATCACGCTGCCGCTGGTGAAGCCTGCGCTCACCGTCAGCACCGTGCTCAACATCATCTACGTCTTCAATTCCTTCCCGATCATCTACACGATGACGAAGGGCGCGCCCGCGAACAAGACGGACACGATGATCACCTACCTTTACATGCTCAGCTTCTATGACCGCAGGAAGGGACCGGCGACGGCGCTGTCCGTGATCGGCTTCCTCATCCTCTGCGTCTGCGCGGGTCTCTACATGCGCTTTGTGATGCGCGGGGAGGAGAGCGCATGACGGAGACGGCAAGACAGAACCGGCTGGCCCTGATACTCACCGGCATCGCTGTGGTGCTGATGCTTTTGCTGTGCACGATGCCGCTCTATTTCTTTGACGCGACCGTATATACGAAGCGTTCCGCGAACACCTTTGTCGGGGACGAAAAATATGCGGAGGCGCTTGCCGAGGTGGAGGCCGTTGCGGAGGACTTCCGTGCGCAGGGAATGGAAGCGGAGATCAAAGAGACCGTGACGGAGCGCACCACCTCCAAGGGGGAGAAGACCTCCCTTGTGGTGTTCACCCTGGAGCAGACGATTTCCAAAAATCTCTTTTCCTTTTTGGGGGCATCGTTTTCAAGCGCACATATTCTGCGCATACTGCTGGCGCTGATTCTCATCGGGGCGGTCACGGCGCTTGCGGGCACGCTGAAATCCTTCGGGGCAATGCAGCGTGATGTGCCCGAAAGAGACCGGCGGCTGCGCACGGTCATGCCTTATGCGGCGCTGATTGCAACGCTCCTTGTGCCGGCCTTTGTGATGGCAAACAATGTCGTCTTTTCAAGACGCCTCTCTCTTTATAACGGCGGACAGCTGACGGAGGGCAAGGAGGAATTCTTCGCTTCCCTCGGACGCTTTCTTCTCGGCACGGAGGAAAACGCGGAGGCGGCGCTGTCGGGACTCAGCTTTACGAAGTCGGGCCTGGTCTGGCTGCTGGCACCCTGCTGCATCATTGTGCTGATCGCGGGACTGATGCTGCGCTACGGACAGATCAAGCACACGCTGTTGAAGATGCTGCTGATTCTCTTTGTGGTGGCGGTCTGCATCATCACGCTGTATCCCTACTATGTCATGCTGATCACGGCCTTCCGCACCAACCAGGAGACGACGGACATGTACTTCCTGCACATGCTGCCGACGGAATGGAAGTGGCAGAACTTAACGGACATCATCCGCAGGGGCGTGCCGCGCTATCTGCTTAATTCCGTGATGGTGGCGGGCGGCGCGACGGCCATCTCCATGCTCTGCGGGATTCCCGCGGCCTATGCGATGGCGCGCATGGACTTTAAGGGAAAGAAAGCCTTCTTAGGCTTCGTCATCATGAGCCAGATGTTTTCGCCGGTGGTGCTCCTCATCGGTATCGCGCAGCTCATGAGCACGCTGCACTTAAATGATTCCGTCGTCGGCCTCATGCTGATCAACGCGGCCTTCAACCAGGCCTTTGCGATCTGGCTGCTGCGCGGGACCTTTGTCGCCATCTCGCCGGAGATGGAGCAGGCCGCCATGATCGACGGCTGCGGCACGATGGGCGCACTCACGAAGGTGCTGCTGCCCGTTTCCGCGCCCGGCATCGTGACGGCGCTGATCTTTGTCTTTATCAATGCATGGAATGAATACACGATCTCGACCGTTCTGATTTCCACCGCGTCGAATCGGCCGATCACGGTCGGCATCACGCAGTTTTCGTCCTTCAACATGATCGAGTGGCAGTACCTCTTTGCCGCCTCGCTCCTCGCGACCGTGCCCGTCGTCATCCTCTTTATGGCGATCGAAAAGCACCTGACCGCGGGCTTAACCAGCGGCGGCGTGAAGGGATAAGCTGCAGGACGTATCCGGAAAGAATCAGCGGCGCACGGCTGCGCACATCTCTTCCCAGTGTGCCTCGTATTCCCGTAAAAGCTTGATCTGTGTTCTTGCCCGGTAAAGATTCTGCTTCGGGTAGTGACTGAGATAATAGACATCCCCCGCGATATAATCACCGAGGATGCGGATGCCGTTTTCGAGCGTCATGATCTTCGCGCCCAGCGGCAGGGTTTCGATTTCCTTTTCCGTGAGGCTGCCGCAGGATTGCAGAAAGCCTTTTGTGAAGGTCTTCAGCAGGGACATGTCCAGCGTCACCTTCGACAGATCCTGCTCATCCTCTTCGCCGGTGGAGGCGCCGGAGCGGATGGCCTCCCCGTAATCCCAGGCGGTAAGCCCCGGCATCACGGTGTCCAGGTCAATCACGCAGAGGGCTTCGTGCGTGTCCCTGTCCAGGAGGACGTTGCCGATCTTCGCGTCATTGTGCGCGACGCGTAAGGGCAGCTCGCCCGCGTCCAGCAGGTTCTGCAGGAGCGCGGCGTCCTTTTCCATCGAGAGCAGATAGTCAACCTCCCCGCGCACCTCCGCAAGGCGTCCCGCGGGGTCTTTTTCGATCACGGCATGAAACTGCGCAAAGCGCTTCGGCGTGTGATGAAAATCGGGGATGCTTTCGATGAGCGTCTCCGCCGGAAAATCGCTCAGCAGATGCTGGAAACGGCCGATCGCGACCGCGGCTTCGTAAAAATCCTTTTCCGTTTCGGGCGTCTGCAGGCAGATGCTGTTTTCGACGAAGTGCAGCATCCTCCAGTATTCGCCCTCCGCATCCCGCACATAAGACGCGCCGCCCGAAGTGTGCGCGATGCGCAGCACCTTGCGGGGATCCTTCTCCTTTTCCGAAAGATGCGCCGTCACCTTCGCGATGTTGTCCATCAGCCCTGGCACGTTCTTGAAGACGGCGGAGGAAACCCGCTGCAGCAGATACTTTGCGCCGTGCTCCGTCTCCGCGAGAAAGGAGTGATTGATAAAGCCGCCGGCATGCGGCGTGCAGGAAGCGACGGCGCCGTCGGTTGCGAAGCGGTTTGCGATTTGCAGAAGGGTTTGATGATCCGTCATGTGGAAGTAACGGCTCCCAGCTTTTCTTTCAACGCATCCTGAAGCGTTTGGGAAAAGTTTAAGCCGGCAGCAGTTGCGGCTTCATCCATCCACTCCGGGATAGAAAGTGTTTTCTTTACGGCTTTGTTATTATGACGTTTGCGGTATACCAGCGTATCACAGGCAATATAGGTGACAAAGGCATTTTTTTTGTGCCGGACGGATTCGATCGGCGTGGGTGCGGGGATATCACGTCCCTCCTTTTCAAAACGGTACAGCATAAGAGCAAGCGCATCGTTTGCCATGTTCATACCATCCGCAATCGTGTCGCCACAGGTATAACATCCTTCCAAATCCGGGAAAAAGATGGAAAAACCGCCATCTTTTTCCGACTCAAAAACAGCCGGATATACATATTGTGCCATGTCTTTCTCCTGTTCTGCGGTGATTTATTTTAACCCCGCATCTTTTAATATCGTAGTTGCCGTACCTGTTTTTATCTCCTTCGACGGATGTCTTGGCACAAGGAACTCTTTTCCGGTGATCGGGCTGAACCATATATCATGGTTTGTGCCATGTTCGATGAGACGGCATCTTCCTTTTCTTAGTTTTTTTGTGAGTTCTGAAGTTTTCATTCCCATCCTTCCGGCCTCTATTATACCACGTAATAATACGTAAGACAACAAAAAAAGGAGCGCTTGTTTTTTTTCGCAAAACGCGGTAAGATAGTGGGACTTTCACATCTCACAGGAGTGCATACCATGCCCGACAACAGACACATGACCAAAAAGAACACCTCGGCCAGAAAGATTCTGCCGAAGGATATCCATGATTATATCCGCGTGCGCGGGGCCAACGAAAACAACCTGAAACATCTCGATGTCGATATCCCGCGCGGCACGCTGACCGTGCTCACGGGGCTTTCCGGCTCAGGCAAATCCTCGCTCGCCTTCGATACGATTTTTGCGGAGGGACAGCGCCGCTACATGGAGTCGCTTTCTTCCTATGCCCGTATGTTCCTCGGGCAGATGGAAAAGCCGGATGTGGAAAAGATCGAGGGCCTGTCCCCGACGATCTCCATCGACCAGAAATCCACGAACCGCAACCCGCGCTCCACGGTCGGGACGGTGACGGAGATTTATGATTACTTCCGCCTGCTTTACGCCCGCATCGGCATTCCGCACTGTCCGGAATGCGGCAGGGAAATCCGCAGGCAGACCGTGGACGAGATGGCGGACCGTATTCTGGAGCTGAAGCCGGATACCCGCATCCAGATTCTTGCGCCCATCGTGCGCGGCAAAAAGGGGCGGCATGAAAAGGCGCTCGACCGCGCAAAGCGGGCGGGCTATGTCCGCGCGCGCGTGGACGGCTCGCAGTATGATCTTTCCGAAGAGATCACCCTGGACAAAAACATCAAGCACCAGATCGAGGTCATTGTGGACCGTCTGGTAATCAAAAAAGAGGCGGACGGCTCCTTCCGCACGCGCCTCACGGATTCCGTGGAATCGGCACTTTCTCTTGCGGACGGACTGCTCACCGTGGACGTGATCGACGGCAAGGAGATGACCTTTTCGCAAAGCTTTGCCTGCCCGGACTGCGGCGTCTCCATCCCGGAGATTGAGCCCCGGTCCTTTTCCTTCAACAATCCCTACGGCGCCTGCCCGGAGTGCTTAGGGCTCGGCTACAGCATGGAATTCGACGAGGACCTGATGATTCCGGACCAGCGTCTTTCCTTAAATGAGGGGGCGATCGTCGTGCCGGGCTGGCAGTCCTCCGCAAAGGACGGGAGCTTTTCCCACGCGCTGCTCGCGGCGCTGGCAAAGAGCTATAAATTCAGCCTGGACACGCCCTATGAGAAGCTGCCGGCAAAGATCCGGCAGATGCTGATCCACGGCGCGGACCGGGAGGTCACCGTGCATTACGAGGGACAGCGCGGCGTCGGCGATTATCCGATGGTCTTTGAGGGGCTGATCGCCAATGTGGAGCAGCGTTATAAGGAAACCTTCTCCGACACGATGAAGCAGGAGTATGAGGAATACATGCGCATCACGCCCTGCGAAGCCTGCAAGGGACAGCGTCTGAAAAAGGAATCCCTCGCCGTGACCGTCTCCGGCAAAAACATTTACGACATCACCGCGATGAGCGTCGATGAGCTGTCGCGTTATCTGGAAAGCATGAAGCTGACAAAACAGCAGCAGCTGATCGGCGAACAGGTCTTAAAGGAGATCCGCGCCCGCGTCGGCTTCCTCGTGGATGTGGGCCTGGATTATCTGACGCTCACCCGCGCGACGGGGACGCTCTCCGGCGGCGAAGCGCAGCGCATCCGCCTGGCGACGCAGATCGGCTCCGGCCTCTGCGGCGTCTGCTACATTCTGGACGAGCCCTCCATCGGCCTGCACCAGAGGGACAATGACAAGCTGCTCAACACGCTGAAAAACCTGCGCGATCTCGGCAACACGCTGCTCGTCGTGGAGCATGACGAGGACACGATGCGCGCGGCGGATTATATCGTGGACGTGGGACCGGGCGCCGGTTCGCACGGCGGAGAGGTCGTCGCGACGGGCACGGCGGAAGAGATCATGAAGGAAAAGAATTCCGTGACCGGACAGTATCTCGCCGGGAAGCTGACGATTCCCGTTCCCGCAAAGCGCAAGAAGGCCGGACAGTGGCTCACCGTGAAGGGCGCGCAGGAAAACAACCTGCAGAAGATCGACGTGAAGTTCCCGCTCGGCGTCCTGACCTGCGTGACCGGCGTCTCCGGCAGCGGCAAGAGCTCGCTCGTGAACGAGATCTTATACAAGCGCCTGGCTCGTGATTTGAACCGCGCCCGCACGATTCCCGGCAAGCACAAGACGATCACCGGAATGGAACAGATTGATAAGGTCATCAACATCGACCAGTCGCCGATCGGACGCACGCCGCGCTCCAATCCCGCCACCTACACCGGCGTCTTTGACATGATCCGCACGCTCTTTGCGGGCACGCCGGACGCCAAGGCCAGGGGCTACCAGAAGGGGCGCTTTTCCTTCAACGTCAAGGGCGGCCGCTGCGAAGCCTGCGCCGGCGACGGTATCATCAAGATCGAAATGCACTTTCTGCCGGATGTCTACGTGCCCTGCGAGGTCTGCCACGGACAGCGCTACAACCGCGAGACGCTGGAGGTGCGTTACAAGGGAAAGAATATTTTTGACGTGCTGGACATGCGCGTGGAGGAGGCGCTCGCCTTCTTTGAAAACGTGCCGACGATCCGCAGAAAAATACAGACGCTTTATGACGTGGGCTTAGGCTACATCAAGCTCGGCCAGCCCTCGACGGAACTTTCCGGCGGTGAGGCGCAGCGCGTGAAGCTCGCGACGGAGCTTTCCAAGGTCTCCACCGGACGCACGGTTTACATCCTCGATGAGCCGACGACGGGGCTGCATTTTGCGGATGTGCAGCGCCTTGTCACCATCCTGCAAAAGCTGGTGGAGGGCGGCAACACCGTGATCGTGATCGAGCACAACCTGGACGTCGTGAAATGCGCGGATTATATCATTGACTTAGGTCCCGAGGGCGGCAGCCGCGGCGGCACGCTGGTGGCCAGCGGCACACCGGAGGAGATCGCGCGGCACAAGACCTCCTTTACGGGGCAGTATATCAAAAAAATGCTCCCGCGGGGTTAAGTTTTGGCCGTCTCAGGCCGATAAACAGAGTGTAAAACAAAACAACTTTCATCACACAAACAAGGACGTGACAAGATGAAAACAACCAAATGACGGAAGGATCCGTTTCAAAGGGTGAAGCGGGTTCTTCTTTCGTTTTTCGCATGATTTCTGCGAAATCATGCAAAAACGAAAAAAGAACCGGGGGATGCACACCCGCGCGAAAGGAAGATGCGGCAAGGCCGCACGCGCGGGGCGCACGCATATCGCAAGCGATATGCGATCGTTATGCGATATTGAATCCCTACCGCATTTGCGTTATAATATATCTTGATTTTTTGTGCGATGAAAGGGGAAAACGCAAATGCAGTACAGCGATATCGGTATAGACCTGGGCACCGCGTCCATTCTTGTATATATCCGCGGCAAAGGCGTGGTACTGAAGGAGCCTTCGGTGGTCGCCTATGACCGTGATACGGAAAAGATCAAGGCGATCGGGGAGGACGCGAGGCTCATGCTCGGGCGTACACCCGGCAATATCGTGGCCGTGAGGCCCTTACGACAGGGCGTTATCTCGGATTACAAGGTCACGGAGCAGATGATGAAGCACTTCATCACCAAGGCGATCGGCAGAAGATCGTTCCGCAAGCCGCTCATCGCGGTCTGTGTGCCCTCCGGGGTCACGGAGGTGGAGCGCAAGGCCGTCGAAGACGCAACGCTTATGGCAGGCGCCAGGGACGTGCGCATCATCGAGGAACCGATCGCGGCGGCGATCGGCGCGGGCATCGACATCACAAAGCCCTGCGGCAACATGGTCGTGGATATCGGCGGCGGCACCTCGGATATCGCGGTGATTTCCCTGGGCGGCACGGTGGTCTCCGAATCCGTCAAGATCGCGGGGGATGATTTCGACGAAGCCATCGTCCGCTACATGAGAAAGAAGCACAACCTCCTGATCGGGGAACGCAGCGCGGAGGATATCAAGATCAGAATCGGCAGCGCTTACCCGCACGCGGAGATCGATTACATGGACGTCAGGGGCAGAAACCTGGTCACGGGTTTGCCGAAGACGGTTAAGGTTTCGAGCGAAGAAACCGAAGAAGCATTAAGGGAAACAACGGCACAGATCGTCGAGGCGATCCACTCCGTTCTGGAAAAGACACCGCCGGAGCTTGCGGCGGATATCGCGGACAGGGGGATCGTGCTCACCGGCGGCGGTGCACTCTTAAGAGGACTGGAAGACCTGATTGCCTCTAAGACCGGCATCAACACCGTCACGGCGGAGGATCCGATGACCGCCGTCGCGGTCGGAACGGGACGGTACGTGGAATTCCTCGCGGGGTACCACGACGACTAAGGAGAAAGGAACATGATCAAGGGCCTCTACACCGCATGGAGCGGCATGCGCAACGAACAGAACCGCATGGACGTCGTGGCGAACAACCTCGCCAACGTCAACACCACCGGCTTCAAGAAAGAGGGCAGCGTCTCACAGCCCTTCTCCGATGTACTGGGCTTAAAGATCAAGGACCGTTCCGAAGCCCCCTTCACGACAAGACAGATCGGCACCTTAAACTTAGGCGTCAAGCTCGGCGAGACCTATGTGGACTGGTCCCAGGGGCCGTTTAGGGTCACGGATGAGACCTTTGACTTCGCCCTTTCGGGCAACGGCTTTTTCATGATCGAATATACGAATAAGGCGGAAAACATCCGGCGCGACGAGGCGAATCAGACGAACGTCATGTACACGCGCGACGGCAACTTCACCCTGCGTCAGGACGGCACGCTCGTCACGCAGGAAGGGGATTACGTCCTGGATCCGCAGGGCAATCACATCGTCCTGGATCCGCTGGACACCAGCACAAGCGTGAACTCCCAGGGACAGATCTGGCAGAGCGGCGCGGTCGTGGGGCAGATCGGTCTCGCGGATTTTGAGGATTATGATACGCTCTGGCGCTACGGCGAAAACTTCTTTGAGCCGACGGAGGACGCGGTGCAGATCCCCGCGACGGCGCAGGTGTATCAGGGATATCTGGAGCAGTCGAATGTCTCCACGGTGGATGAGATGGTCAACATGATCGCCGTCCAGAGACAGTACGAGGCGAATTCCACCATGATCCAGTCCGTCAACACGACGCTGGAGACGGCGGTTTCGCAGGTGGGACGTCTGGCATAATATTTGTACGGGGAAGCGTGCGGTGACGTAAGGTGCGCCACGGCAGCAGGATAAAGGAATGACAGCGGCGGGAGAGGAGCCGCAGTTCAGGGGATCGAGGAGCAGCATCATGGTACGCAGTTTATGGACAGGCGCGGCGGGCATGAACGCGCAGCAGACGAACGTGGACACGATCGCCAACAACATGGCGAACGTCAACACCGTCGGCTACAAGGCGCAGGGCGTGCAGTTCAAGTCCCTGCTTTATCAGGACCTGCAGTCCCCTTCGACCACCGCCAACGGAGATCCCAAGCCGACGGATTCCGAAGTGGGCCTGGGCGTGCGCGTCAACGCGATCACCAACTTCTTCAACCAGGGCGCGCTTCTGGCCAATGATTCCAATACCGCCATCGCCATCCAGGGCGAGGGCATGTTTGCCTTTCACAACGAGACCGGAGAGATCCGTTACACGCGTAACGGTGATTTCACCTGGGCGCTCGGCAACCTGGAGGGCACGGAGCTGGTGCTGACGAATTCCGAGGGCAATCCGATCTTAAATACCGAGGGCAATGAGATCCGCGTCGGGGAAGGGCTGATTGCCTCCAAGCTTTCGATCGCGAAGGACGGCAGCATCCTGTATCCGGATGAGGACGATGTCCCGCAGCCCGTCGGACAGACGATCGGCCTGTGGCAGTTCAACAACCCGGGCGGCCTGGAGCGCGTCGGCAATACCGCCTTTGCGGAGACGGTGGCCTCCGGCCCCGTCATGAACGAGGCGACGAACGATGCCCTGCGGAAGAGCTCGATCGCGACGGGATATCTGGAAGGCTCCGGCGTCAACGTGGCCACGGAAATGGTCAACCTCATCGTCGCGCAGCGTGCCTACGAAATGAACTCCACGGTCATCACCACCACCGACGCGATGATGCAGACGGCGAACCAGCTTAAGCGTTAAATGAGCCATGCGACAATTTGACGGGACTGCGACGACTGCTTGCAGGCAGGCGCAGGCATCGGCAAATTGACATACGGCGAAGCCGGATAACGAGGAAATGCGAAGCATTTCCGAGTAAAGAGCATGGCGGAGGAACTCACCATGGAACTAAACAGTTTATCAAACGCCAATCTCGCAACCGAATTTGCCATACAGGACGCGCAGCGCGCAAATGTCGAAAAGCTGCGTGAGACGGCGAAGCGCACCTCGGAGGCCGCGACCGACGAGGAGCTGATGAGCGCCTGCAAGGAATTCGAGGCTTATCTTTTGGAGCAGGTGTTCAAGCAGATGCAGAAGTCCGTGGACTTCTTCAAGCGGGAGTCCGGCAGCGACAGCACGGACGGCACAAGCAGGCTCGTGGATTTCTTCAAGGATCACACCTTACAGGAGCTGAGCAAAACCGCGACGGAAACGCAGGGCTTGGGAATTGCGCAGATGATGTACGAAAACATGAAAAACCAAGTGAGCAATGTGAAGCCGGCATGATGCTTGCATCAATGCCGGTTTCATGTTGCGAGCGCCGAAAACACGAGGAAGTAGCGCGACAGCGCGGATTCCGAGTGTTTTCAGGATTGCGGGAGTGCGAAGCACGGAGCAATCCGTGGTTTTTCATTCCTCCCACATTCACTCTTCCCGCACCCAATTCTCCCTGATGCGAATATCCTCCGACACGCGGTACCAGTAGCCGTCGCTTAAGTCAAAGGCATATTCCCCGTGGTAAGCGGGATCCCAGCGGTGGGACGTCGTGACGCGCTGATCATGCGCGTCTTTTTCTTTTGTGTCCAGGACCGTTCCGGTGTACGGATTGACGGGGTGCGCAATCACGCCCTCCGTCGCAAGGGTCGGCACATCGGCAATCGTCATGAACTCCTCCGAGGTCCGCATCGGACCCGAAGCGCCAAAGTCCTTCACCAGCAACAGCGGATTGGCGCGTGCCGCGTCCCAGTCCTGATCCACGATCAGCGCGGGAAACTGTCCCACATGACGGCCGTGATCCGAAGTAATGATGATGCGCGTGTTGTCATAAACGCCCTCCTCCCGGAGATGATCGAGCCATTTGCCGATCTGCAGCAGCGCCGCCATGTTCACGTGATAGTGCGTGATATGGGCGCCATTGTGCATGTACATTGTGTTGCCGTCCGGAAGCGTCACCTCCGTCTCCTGCGGAAAGGCGGCGTTGTTCACATGCGGGGAGGGGTAGTACTCCGGCTTTTGCAGCTCGACCGGTTCGTGCGTGGTCGCGTTCTGCAGAAGCAGAAGCTGTCCGTCCGCCGTATCACGCACCTCCGTCAACGGAATCAGATTGGTCAGCACGGAAAAGCTGTCGATGAAGAGCCGCGGATAGTTTAACTCGATCGCCGTGCCCAGATAGGCGCCGCTGTCATAAATGAAGGGCTGCAGGAACAGGGGCGAGGCCTTGAACAGGCTGTAGAAAAAGAGGTTTCTGTCCAGCCTCCGGATATGCTCCGCCGACTGAAAATCCACAACGGTGTCCGAAAGCAGTCCCTCCGTGATATAGGCATTGACCCCCGGAAGATCATTGTAAATCGTCAGATCCGGAATCCATGTGTACCCGGCGTAGGGCGGATCACAGACCGTCACATCAAAGCCGTGTTCCGAAAACAGGGCGGGCATGACCTTCAGCGCTTCGTTGTGCTTGTCTGCAAGACGCGCGTCTTTGCGGTCATTCAGCGCCGGCACCGTGTATTCGTATCCGCCGAAAAGCTCCGGTGCGCCGAAGATCGTGTAGGTGCCGTGGGAGAGCGTGTTCGGATAATAGGTGAAGCCGGAAAACAGCTCCGCCAGCTCCGGCTTTTCCTGCACCAGGAAGGGCACATAGGCGCCGATCGCGCGGTCCAGCATGATGACAACAACGTTTTTTCCGGAGGAGGAGAAGGGCAGAATGCCGCGCAGCTCCCCGTCCTCCGTATAGAGGCGCTCCCTTGCCGCGAATTCCTCCGGCGGTCTGCTTTTGCCGATCACCTCCGCGATCGTTGTAAAGTTCATAATGCTTAAGACCAGTATGGCCGCGGCGAGAACACCGGAGCCGTAGCACAGAAGCGCCGGCTTTGCGCGGGACAGAAGGATGACGACCGCCGCCGGGACCAGCAGGACCAGCAGGTTCAGAAGAATCTGCGGGACGGAGCGGACCGGATTGTTTTCAAAGACCAGATCCGAGGTGATGATGCCGAGGCCCCGTCCGAAAAGCATGTAGTTGACGGGCCCCGTGACAAAGAGAACGGCATACAGCGTGCCGAGGGCGCGGCGCAGCGTTTCGTTTCCCATGTAATACATCACGCCGCCCCAGAAGAGAAAGAGTCCGGCCGCGACGGTGCTTGTCGTGAAGACGAGCCGCAGCGGATGATAAAAAAAGTCCGACTGTAAAAATGCCAGGGGTTCGTCCTCAATCAGGGCGGAGGGAATGAGCGTGCCGGTCAGCAGGGTCAGGCAGATGCCGCCCGCAAGGAACAGCGCAAGGCGTACCGAAGGCTTCTTCTTTTTGCCGACAGCCTCCTCCGGAACGTCGTCCGCGTTGTCGGCGGCGGCGCGCTCTGCGGCAGTCCCTGTCCCGTGCAGATGCTTCGCGAGCAGATTCTTCAACAGCGAGAAGACCTGGTTACAGGTCCAGTACAGCACCAGTCCCGCAGGGGAACGGTACAGCAGCACAAGGAAGAGCAGCGCCAGACCGTAGGTCTGCAGCTTCTCCCGGAGCGGAAAGCCCTTCGTGTAAACCATGCCGGAGAGGACGTTGAGCAAGGTCATCAGCACGGGCAGCAGGTTGATCCGGATATCGCCGAGGGCGAGCAGCGCGTCCGGCGCGCCGAGGTCCCTCAGGAAGAGGAAGGACGCCCCCTGCAGTGTTTCCAGGGAGGAAAGATAGGAATACGCGGCCATAAAAAAAGGAATCTGCAGCAGCAGCGAAAGCGCACTGCGCAGGGACTGCAGCGGCGTATAGGAACGCTGGCGGTAATAGGTATCCAGCATCATCCGCCGTTCGTTGCCGGAGAAGACCGCCCGGATCTGGCGGACCACCGGCTCCATGGAAAGCACGCGTTCGCGCTCCTCCTCCTGCATCTGCTCCGCGCGGCGGTACAGCGGCAGGGTCAGCAGGGAAACGACAAGACTTAAGAACATCAGCACCGGTCCCGGACTTCCAATGAGCCGGTGTAGCAGGACAAAGATGACTTCGAGCAGGAAAATGAGGGGCCGGAGAATCAGGTTGTATAAAAAACTTCCCATAGAAATGCCTTTACGAAGCCTGCGGTGCAGGTGCCTCCTCCGGCATGCCGGCCGGTGCCGTCAATGATTTCTGCTTCTCAATAAGATAATCCGCGATCAGCGCGGCGCTTTCCCCGCGGCACACCCAGGTTTCATCGCGCACCTCGGCGCGTGCCTTGGCAAAGGCATCATCCGTCAGGCAGTGCTCGATCACCTCTCCGATGCGGGGCAGGTCTTCCTTTGTGAGCGCGTGACCGATCCTGGGCAGTGCGGTAAAGGTCCAGAGCTCTTCGTCCAGCCACCAGGCGTCCAGGGGCCCCGTGTCAAAGGAGGTGTCCGCATAGATCACGGGCTTGTCAAAGACCAGGGAAAACTCAAAGATGACGCCGGAGAAATCCGAAATCAGGATGTCGGAGCGGCGCAGCACCTCAAAGTTGTCATTGTCAAAATTCCATTCGATGCGGTCGCTGTCCGGGAACTGCGCACGCAGCGCGTCGATCATTTCCTTTTCGGAGGTCAGGGACTGCGGATGCGGACGGAGGATGACGTGGTGTCCGGCCGCAAGGAGCGCATCGATGATGGACGCGCCGTAAACGCTGAAGATGCCGTTGATGCCCCAGGAGGGCGCCAGCAGCACGTTCCGTCCCTCATGCGTTTCCGTGCCCGCATTCTGCAGACGCGCGGCGAGCGCGTCCATGTGCGGCAGCCCCATGAGGCGGAGCTCCTTTGCGGGCAGGCCGCGCTTCTGCTCCAGCGCGCGGTACTGTCCGATCTGATAATTGCCGGAGAGAAGGACGGCATCATAATAATCCAGTCCGAACATCCGGTAGGTGACAGGGTCATTGGCGGCGTGCAGCACATGCACGTAATACCCGCCGTATTTGGAGCGCTTCCATTGATACACGTCCAGCCCCGGTGTCGTGGACAGAATGACATCCGCCTTCAGCATGTTAAGCTTTGCGAAGGCGGCATTGCCCTCGCCGATGAAGCGCGTTGTCACATATTGATATTCCGCCTCCAGCGCGGGGTCATCCGACGATGCCGTCATAAACTCCGCCCTTGCGCCGCGCTTCTCCAGCTCGTCGCAGACAGGCTGAAACACGTTCCAGTATCGTTTGTGGTCGGAGAAGATGGCGATCGGAATACGGTCACCGCTTTCGCTCTTCACCGCCTTGCCTCCGTGCAGCACAAAGCTGGCCTTCAGCAAAAGCTTTCTGCCGAAGAACACGAGGCTGGAAATCGCGCCGATCAGTATGGTAAACAGCATGCTCCCGGTGCCGGGATCGATATACAAACGCATAGTAAGAAGTATAGAGGAAGAGCGTTTTTTTGTAAAGCGGATGCCCCTTGCGTACCGGCGGCCAATCTGCTAATTTATTAGCAATGGAGAGCATCAAGGGGTACGTGAAAAGCGTTGTTTTCCGCAATGCGGACAACGGCTATACGGTACTGACGATCTCCGTGGACGGGGAGGAAGAGACGGTCGTCGGAACGCTGCCGGCGGTGGATGCGGGAGACATCATTGAGGCGGAGGGTCTCCGGTCCTCTCATCCGGTTTACGGGGAACAGTTCCGGGCATCGTCCTACCGCGTCATCCTGCCGGACGGGGCGGTGCAGATCGAACGCTATCTTGCCTCCGGTGCGGTGAAGGGCATCGGTGAGGCGCTGGCTTCGCGCATCGTGAAGCGCTTCGGCGACGATACCTTCCGCGTGATGGAGGATGAGCCGGAGCGGCTTGCGGAGGTCAAGGGAATCTCCTTAAGAAAAGCGCGTGAGATTGCGCTTGCCATGGAAGAAAAACGTGAGGCCAGGGATGCCATGGTCTTCTTGCAGGGCTACGGGATCGGCGGCGTTCTGGCGACGCGGATCCTGAAGCGGTACGGGGATGAGGTTTATACCGTGCTCCGCACGAATCCCTACCGGCTGGCGGATGACATTGAGGGCATCGGCTTTAAGACGGCGGACGAGATCGCCATGAAAAGCGGCATGACGGCGGATGACGCCTACCGCATCCGCGGCGGTCTCCTTTATACCCTGTCGCGTGCGTCGCAGGAGGGCAACTGCTATCTGCCGGGGGATGTCCTGGTGCGCGAAGCGCAGGCGCTTCTGGGAATCGGGGAGGACGGGGGACGCTTTGCAAAGGAGCTGCTGCAGCTGCAGATTGCGTCCCGCGTGGTCTGTCTGTTACCGGATACGGAGGAGGAGGTGCCGCTCACGGACGCGCGGACCAAGGTGTATGACGCGCATCTTTACCGGATGGAGCGGGACTGCGCCTTTCTTCTGCGCAGACTGAAGGAAGCGGGGGACAGCGCGGGCCGGATCTCCGGGGAGAAGATCCGGCAGCGGGTAAAGAGGATCATCGCGGAAAGCGGGGTGACGCCGGACGAGGAGCAGGAGCGCGCGGTATTGGAGAGCGCCCTGCGGGGTGTCACCATCCTCACGGGCGGTCCCGGCACCGGAAAGACGACAACGATCAACACGATCCTGCGTTACTATGCCGCGGAAGGGATGGAGGTCTTTCTTGCGGCCCCCACCGGGCGCGCCGCCAAGCGCATGAGCGAGGCGACGGGCTATGAGGCAAAGACGATCCACCGCCTTTTGGAGGTGAACGGTGCGCCGGATGAGGAGGGCGGTTTTTCGCGGCCGCGCTTTGAACGCAACGAACAGATGCCGCTGGAGGCGGACTGCATCATCATCGATGAAATGTCCATGGTGGATATCCGTCTCTTTCACGCGCTCCTGAAGGCGGTGCCGCCCGGCGCCCATCTGGTGCTGGTCGGGGATGCCGCGCAGCTGCCGAGTGTCGGCCCCGGACAGGTGCTGCGTGATCTCATCGACAGCGGACGCTTTCCCACGATCGTGCTGCAGAAAATCTTCCGTCAGGAGGAGGCGAGCGACATCGTGCTCAACGCGCATAAGATCAATGCCGGCGTGCATGTCCGGCTGGACACGCACGCGAAGGATTTCTTTTTCATGAAACGGGACGACAGCAGGGTGATCACGAAGCACATCGTGGAGCTCGTGCGGGACAAGCTCCCGCCGTATCTCGGCGTGCCCCGGTCACAGATCCAGGTGCTGACGCCGATGAAAAAAGGGGATCTGGGGACGATCGCCCTGAACCGGGCGCTGCAGAGCCAGCTCAATCCGCCCGCGCCCGGCAAGAGGGAATATGATTTCGGGGACATGACCCTGCGTGAGGGCGACAAGGTCATGCAGATCAAAAACAATTATCAGGCGGAGTGGGAGGTGCTCGGCCGTCTGCGTGTCGTGACGGAGCGGGGAACGGGCATCTTCAACGGCGACATGGGCGTGGTCAAAGAGATCAACGAGGCGCTGCGCATTCTTGTCGTGGAATTTGACGAGGGCCGGCGCGTGACCTATCCCTTCGCCTCCGTGCAGGAGCTGGAGCTGGCCTATGTGGTGACGATCCACAAAAGCCAGGGGAGCGAGAACCCTGCGGTGGTGCTGCCCCTGCTGGGCGGTCCGCGTCTTCTGATGAACCGGAACCTTCTTTATACGGGCGTGACGAGGGCGCGTTCGCTGGTGGTGATCTTAGGGAGCGAGCAGACGGTATATACCATGACGGACAATACGGAGCAGGCGGTGCGTTACGCCGGATTGAGGGAGCAGATTGAACAGATGGATCAGAGCCTTTCCTGAGGCGCTTTACAAAAGAACACTGAACGCGGTCTTTCCGCCGCGCTGCGCGATTTGTGACGATTGTGTCACACCGGACCGGCGCGGCATCTGCGCCGCCTGCGGCGGGCAGTTGCGTATTCTGAGGGGTCCCTCCTGTCTGCGCTGCGGCAGGACCCTGCCGCGCGCGGAGGCGGAGGAGGAATACTGTGCTGACTGCGCAGGTCAAAACCATGCATACGACCGCTGCTTCTCGCTGTTTGCCTACCGGGACATCGCGAAAAGCATCTACCGCTTCAAGTACATGGGACGGCAGGAGTATGCGGCCTTCTATGCGGAGGCCTTTGTGCGGCGCTACCGGAGGGAACTCAAATCACTTTGCACGGATGCGCTGCTCCCCGTGCCGCTCTCCCGGAAAAGGCGCGGGGAGCGGGGCTATAACCAGGCGGAGCTCTTTGCCTGTGAGATTGCGAAGCGTACGGGAATCCCCGTGCGGACGGATGTTCTGGCGCGGATCCGGGACACGAAGCCGCAAAAATGTCTGGATTATTACGAGAGGCATAATAATTTGAAAAATGCTTTTATTATCAAAAAAAATGATGTATCATTAAAGAGCGTCGCCATAGTTGACGACATATATACGACGGGCAGCACGGCGGATGCCCTGGCATCGCTTCTGAAGAGGAACGGCGTGCGGTCTGTTCACGTTTTCACAGTGGCTACCGGTGCGGATACGCCAGGGCGTATAAAAAGGGAACGTGCCGGGATTTCTTAGAAAGGGCACAGGAGGTAGTATTATGGGTGTCAGAAACTGTTCAAGATGCGGAAAGATCTTCAACTATGTGGCGGGACAGCCGATCTGCGAAACCTGCAGAAAAGAGCTGGAGACGGATTTCCAGAAGGTCAAGGACTACATCAAGGAAAACCCGAACCAGGGGATCAAGGAAGTGGCGGAAGGCTGTGAGGTTTCGGAAGGTCAGATCAAGCAGTGGGTCCGTGAGGAGCGTCTGGAGTTTTCCAAGGGTGCGGGCGTCCTGAACTGTGAACAGTGCGGCGCCCCGATTGCAACGGGACGTTTCTGCGAAAAGTGTAAGGCGGCGATGACGGGCAATCTCAATGCCTCCATCCAGCCGGGAATGGAAGCGCGCAGGAAAGCGGCCATGGATGCCGCTGCTGCCGCGGTCAAAAATAAAGGCGGTATGCGGTTCATCAAGAACTGACAGGAGAGAATGATCAACGAAGAACGCGTGATCCTCATGACCAAAATGTCGGTCAAGGCAGACGAGCTGAACCGCGAAGGGATGAGGATCAACCAATTCTATCGCGGTGACTATGTCGGATTTGAGGTGGTAAAGGCTGTCATCAGCGCGACGGTGTTGTTTGTCGTGCTGATGGGAGCCTACGCCCTTTTTCGCTTCGATGAGATTCTGAACGAGTTTTACAGCGGTTCGGGGCTGGACGGTTTTCGCAAATACATCCTGTACTACTTTGTGCTGGCCGGGGTTTATGTGATCGTGTCCTACATCATATACTCCATCCGCTATAACCGCGCGCGAAAACAGGCCAGAGAGTATTACCATCTGCTGAAGGAATTGGAGAGGGAGCATTGAATCTGTCATCACTTCTGGAAATGCGACACCGGATCCGGGTATTCTATATCCGCTTTGAACAACCGGTCAAATATGTTCTGCGTTTTATCCTTGCGCTGTGCTGCATTGCCATGATCAATGCCCGCCTCGGGTACTGGACCGCGCTGTCCTCCTTTGTCGTCACCTTTCTGGTGGCGCTGCTTTGCGCCGTGGTGCCGCTCGGGTTTACGGCCCTGGGCTGCGCCCTGCTGATTCTGGCGCACCTGTATAAGTATTCGCTGGAGAGCTGCGCGATCGCGATGGTGATCTTTCTGTGCGTCTATCTGATGTATTACCGTTTTTCACCGCATGACGCGCTGGTGATTTTGTTGACGCCGCTGCTGTTTGCCTGGCACATTCCGACGGTCATGCCCTTCATTGTGGGACTGCTGTTTGCGCCGGTCTCCCTGATTTCCATGGCCTTCGGTGTCGTGATTTATTTCTTCCTTCACTCGGTCTCCGCGGGGAGTGTCACGGGAGGCAGCTTTGCCGCGGAGGAATCCATCGGCAAGGTACAGACGATCCTCCAGACGATGATCGGCGACCGGACGATGCTGGTGTATGTGGCGGCCTTTGTGATATCGGGCGCCGCGATCTACATCCTGCGCAGACGTTCCATCGACCGCGCCTGGCCGATCGCAATCGGTGTCGGCGCCTTTGTCTGTCTTCTGGTCCTGCTGGTCGGGGATCTTGCAATGGATGCTTCGGTCGGGATACTGGGCTCCGTGTTCGGCGTGATCCTCGGCGTCATTGCGGGATTTGTCATCCTCTTCTTCACCTTCCATGTGGATTATTCCCGCGTGGAGCACGCGCAGTTTGAGGATGAGGAATATTATTACTACGTCAAGGCGGTTCCGAAGATCATTCTGCAGGAGAGACAGGTACGCGTGCGCTCCATCAACCGTGCGCATGATACGGATGACGCGGAGGAGCCTCATGAACGCAACCGGTCGCACGCAAAGGGACACGGAACGGGACACGGGGCGGAACGCGAAGAGGCCAAGAGGCAGGAACGCGCGGGCGCAAACCGGACCGCGCACAAGCCGAAGCCCAGACAGAACGCGGCGCGTCCGAACCGCAAGGAAACAGAAGGGAAAAAGTCGTCCTCTTCATAACCCAGGGGAGCTATGTGGCAACAAATCCGTTTTTTTCTACAAAACTTTCTGCCTGATCTGCATATGCCGCGCATCCGCGTGACGGATGTCGTGGAGGTGCTGATCATCAGTTTTGTGCTGTACCAGTTTCTGGTGTGGGCAAAACGCACGAGGATGTGGTCGCTCTTCCGCGGGTTTATCGTGATCACCGTCTTCATCCTGATTGCCATTGTATTCAACATGACGACCATCATCTGGATCACGGAGCGGATCTTCTCCATCGCCATCATCGCGGTGGTGGTCATTCTGCAGCCGGAGCTGAGAAAGGCCGTGGAGGGCCTCGGACGGAAGCGCTATCTTTCAGGGCTCCTGCCCTTTGACGCGCGTGACGCCGGACGTTTTTCGGACAAGACGATCACGGAAATCGCAAGGGCATCGTTTGAAATGGCCAAGGTGCGCACGGGGGCGCTGATCGTGATCGAAAGAGAGCAGTCCCTCTCGGAGTTTGAGCAGACGGGCATCAATGTGGACGCCATCGTCTCCAGCCAGCTGCTGATCAATATTTTTGAACACAACACACCGCTGCATGACGGCGCCGTGATCATCCGCGGCGACCGCGTGACCAGCGCCACCTGTTATCTGCCGCTGTCGGACAACATGGATCTGGACAAGGATCTGGGAACGCGGCACCGCGCCGGCGTCGGCGTTTCCGAGGTGACGGATTCCCTGACGATCATCATTTCCGAGGAGACCGGCAAGATCTCGGTGGCCTGCCAGGGAGAGCTGGAGCGGGATGTGAATCCGGAGCGCTTACGGGAACGGATGCGCCAGATCCAGGATAAGCCGGAGGCTGTCCGGACCAAACGCTTCTGGAGGAGGGCAAAAAAAGCATGAACGAGAAACCTTCTTCCTCCAACATACTGACACGGAACTGGGGCTTAAAGATCGCAAGCGTCCTGCTCGCGGCGATCCTCTGGTTCATTGTGACCAATTACAATGACCCGATGATCACGGTGCCCTTTTACAACATTCCCGTGACGCTGCGCAACACCAACCTGATCACGGACCAGGGACAGATCTATGAGATCCTGGACGGCACGGACACGGTCGCGACGGTTTCGATCACCGCGCCGCGTTCCATCGCGGAGACCTTTACGAGGGACAACATTATCGCGACGGCGGACATGCAGGAGCTCACCAGCCGCAACACCGTCCCGATCCACCTGTCCGTGAACAAAAACCAGCGTGACAATCCGGTGATATCGGGCAGCTCCGAGGATGTGCGTCTGAACATCGAAAACCGGACCACAAGAACGATCGCCCTGACCGTCACGACAAGCGGCCAGCTGGCGGAGGGATATCTGGTGGGGAATGTCACGCCCGCACAGAACCTCGTCCGGATCACGGGAGCGGAGTCCCGCGTGAACAAGGTGGCCGTGGCCTCCGCGGATGTGGATGTGACGGGCTTTACCTCGGACATCCAGACGGAGTCCGATGTGCGCCTGTATGACGCGGAGGGCGTGCTGATCCGGGATGCCGGCATTACGCAGAACATCACGACGGTACGTGTTTCCGCCACGATCCTGCAGGCAAAGGAAGTGCCCCTGCAGCTGCAGCCGCAGGGACATCCCGCGGAGGGCTTTGTGCTGACCGGGGATAACACGGTCACGCCGCAGAGCTTCATGCTGGCGGGGGACGCGACGCTGATCGGCACGCTGAACGAGATCGTCTTAAGCGGCGATGCCTTTGACCTGACGGGACTGACGGAGACGCTGCATACCACGGTAAATCTGAGGGATTATCTGCCCGCCGGCGTGCGCTTTGCGGAAACCGGCGCCAACGGTGAATTACAGGTGACGGTGGGCATTGCGCCGCTTGTGACAAGAGAGCATGAGATTCCCGCGGCGCAGATCGCCCTGACGAATCAGCCGGAGGGCGCGACCTACCGGCTGGCGGAGGAGGGGCCGTTCCGCGTGACACTGACGGGTCAGGAAGCGGATCTGAACGCGCTGGATCCCGCGACGCTTGTGTTTGCGCTGGATGTGTCCTCGCTCATCGAAGAGGGAGCGCAGCCGCCCGCACAGCTGACGGGAACGGCGGTGGTACAGCTGCCGAACGGCGTGACGATGCAGACACCGCTGCAGCTGCAGCTGATTCTGGAGGAAACGGAGTAAACCTATGGGGAGATTATTCGGAACGGACGGCGTCAGGGGCGTCGCCAATGAGGAGCTGACACCGCTCCTTGCCATGCAGCTCGGACAGGCGGGTGCTTACGTGCTGTCCAGGGAAAACAAGCACCGCCCGACGATCATGGTCGGCTGTGACACGAGGCTGTCCGGTGAGATGCTGGCCAACGCCCTGATGGCGGGCGCCTGCAGCGTGGGAGCCAATGCGGTCTATCTGGGCGTTTTGCCGACACCCGCGGTTGCCTATCTTGCGCGCAAATACAAGGTGGATGCGGGCGTCGTGATTTCCGCCTCGCATAACCCGATGGAATTTAACGGCATCAAATTCTTTGACGGCAACGGCTTCAAGCTGCCGGATGCGCTGGAGGATGAGATCGAGGAGCTGATCAAAAACGGGATGAAGGGCATCACCTTCCCGACGGGCGCCTCCGTCGGCCGCATCCGTCAGCGTCCGGATGCCAAGGAACAGTATATCAATCACAACGTGACCATGATGGATGTGGACCTGCGCGGCATGAGGATGGTGGTGGACTGCGCGGAGGGCGCGGCGCATTATACCTCTGTCGAAGCGCTGACACAGCTGGGCGCGGACGTGATTGCCATCCACGTGAATCCCGACGGCACCAACATCAACGCCGGCTGCGGCTCCACGCACATGGAGGAGCTGAAGGCAAGGGTGCTGGCGGAGAAGGCCGTGATCGGCATCGCCTTTGACGGGGACGCGGACCGCTTCCTTGCGGTGGACGAAAAGGGAGAGTCGCTGGACGGAGACCGGATCATGTCCATCGTCGGGAAGTTCATGAAGGAAAAGGGCAGCTTAAAAAACGATACCATCGTCGCGACCGTGATGAGCAACCTCGGCTTCTTCCGGATGGGGGAACGCGAGGGCATCAAAATCGATCAGACCAAGGTCGGCGACCGTTATGTGCTGGAGCACATGCAGGAAATCGGCGCGTCCCTCGGCGGGGAACAGTCCGGACACATCATTTTCCTGGATGAGGCCACCACCGGCGACGGGCTCTTGTCCGCGCTGCATCTCCTGGAGGTGATGGTGGAGACGAAGAAGCCCCTTTCGGAGCTGAAGCAGATCATGCAGGTGATGCCGCAGGCGCTGGTCAACGCGCATGTGCCGAATCACAAAAAGGAAGCCTACGCGGAGTATCCGGAAATTGTCTCCGCGATCAAAGCGATCGAGGACAAGTTCCAGGGCAACGGCCGCGTGCTGATCCGGCCCTCCGGGACGGAGCCGCTCGTGCGCGTGATGATCGAGGGGCAGGATCTGGCGGAGATCGAAAAGGATGCAAGGGAGCTTGCGGAGCTGATACAAAGGACAATGATTTAAGACAGGAAAGAACCATGGTAAAGAAAACGGTGACAATCAAAAACGTGACGGGGCTGACCTTAAAGCCCGCGGAGCACCTGAGCAAGGTGGCGCTGCGCTACAAGTCCCATACGGGCTTTGAGTACAAGGACGGCAGCGCCAACGCAAAGAGCATCCTGAGCATCCTTGCCTCCGGCGTGCGGCAGGGGGAGGAGATCACCCTGATCTGCAGCGGCAAGGATGAAAACGAAGCGATGGATGCGCTGATACAGGCCATCGAAGAAGGGCTGGGAGAGTAACATGAAGATCCTGGTAAGCGGTGCAAACGGACAGCTGGGACGCGCGGTGAACCGTGTCTTTGCATCGCGTGACGCAGACATCATTAATACGGAGGCTCCGCGGCTTGCGGAGGAGCTCGGGATGGAAGCGCTCGACATCACGGATGTCGATGCGGTGCTGGCCTGCGCGCGCGCGCTGCGTCCGGATGTCATCATCAACTGCGCCGCCTATACCGCGGTGGACAAACAGGAGACGGACGCGGATCTTTCCTACCGGATCAATGCCGTCGGTCCGCGGAATCTGGCGATTGCGGCGGAGGATACGAATGCCCGCCTGGTGCACATCTCCACGGATTACGTGTTTGACGGAAAGAAAAGCGGCGCATATACGGAGTTTGACGCCGTCTGCCCCGCAAGTGTTTACGGGCGCACCAAGCTGGCCGGAGAGGAATTTGTCCGGGCGCACATGCACCGTTATTACATTCTGCGCACCGCGTGGCTCTACGGGGAGGGCCATAATTTCGTCAGGACCATGCTGCGCCTTTCCGAAGCCCATGACACGGTCAGCGTGGTGGAGGATCAGTTCGGGACGCCGACAAGCGCTTTGGAGCTTGCAAAGGCCGTGGCGTACTTTGCGGAGACGGAGAATTACGGTCTGTTCCACGCGACCTGTGAGGGGGAATGCAGCTGGGCGGACTTTGCGGAGGAGATCTTCCGGCAGGGCGGAAAGAAAACGGCGGTGAAGCGTGTTTCCACGGAAGCGTATCTGGCCGCGAACCCGCAGAGCGCGCGTCGCCCGCTCAATTCGGTACTGGATAACTATATGCTCCGCCTGACATCGGATTACCGTTTTGCGGACTGGCGGGATGCCTTTGCGGAATACATGGGAGGTGAAGAATGATGAATTATGATGCGGCGCTTAAAAAACTCAGGGAAGCGGGACAGGAACATGTCCTGCGTTTTTTTGATACGCTGGAAGACGCGGAAAAGGAGGGACTGCTGAAGCAGATCGAGAAGACAGACTTTTCCGTTCTGCAGAATATCCGCCACAGGGGCGTTCCCCTGACGCGCGGTGCGTTTTCCCCGCTGGCCGCGATGGAGCTGCCGGAAATCGAAGCAAACCGTGCGCAGTTCACAAAGACGGGTGAGGAAGCGATCCGCGCGGGCAAGGTGGCCGCGGTGCTGCTCGCGGGCGGCATGGGGACACGCCTGGGCAGCGATCTGCCGAAGGGCATGTTCAATATCGGCGAGACAAAAACGATCTACATTTTCCAGCGCCTGATCGAAAACTTAAGGGAGGTCACGGACGCGCTCTGTCCCGTCCGCCTCTTCATCATGACGAGCGAAAAAAACCATGACGTGACGGTGCGCTTCCTGAAGGAGCAGAACTTCTTCGGCTATCCGGAGGAGAAGGTCACCTTCTTCGAACAGGACATGGCGCCGGCCTGTGATTACGACGGAAAGGTGTTTATGGAGGCAAAGGACCAGATCGCGACAAGCCCGAACGGCAACGCCGGCTGGTATGTCTCCATGATCAAGGCGGGGCTGGACAAGCTGCTCCGGGAGGAGGGCATCGAATGGCTGAATATTTTCTCCGTGGATAACGTGCTGCAGCGGATCGCGGAGCCGGCCTTCGTCGGCGCCTGCATCGAACGCAGGGTGGAATGCGGCGCGAAGGTCGTGCGGAAGAACGCGCCGGACGAGGCGGTCGGCGTGATGTGCCTGGAGGACGGAAAGCCTTCGATCGTGGAATATTATGATCTGACAAAGGAGATGATGGACGCGAAGGATGAGAAGGGGGAACCCGCGTATAATTTCGGCGTCATCCTGAATTATCTCTTTTACGAACCGGCCCTGCAGCGCATCGTCAAGAAGGAGCTGCCGCTGCATGTGGTGGAGAAGAAGATTGCGCATATTGACGAAGAGGGAAATGAGGTGCGTCCGGAGGCCCCGAACGGCTGCAAGTTTGAGCAGCTGGTGCTGGACATGATTCATGAGCTGGATTCCTGCCTGCCGTATGAGGTGGTGCGGGAGCATGACTTCGCGCCGGTGAAAAACCGCACGGGCGTGGACAGCGTGGATACGGCGCGGGAGCTGCTGAAAAAGGCGGGGATTGCACTGTAAAAGCGTACAGATGTTTCTTTAGGTTTGCTTAAGGTTTGCGCGTATCATTAAGGTTGTGAGATAATAGACTTACGTTACGGGAGGACACAACCATGGATGAGAACCAGAACTATTACGTATACGAATATGAACCCGTGCCCGCGGGACCGCAGGTTCAGACGGCGCCCGTGAAGAAAAAGAGAACCGGCGCAAAGATCGCCCTGATCGCACTTTCGTTTGTGGCGGCGCTCGGCATTATCTGGGGCATGGCCTACACGGTGCTGCGCGCGGCATCCCCGCGCCTGAACGGCATCATTGTCAGCAATGAGGGCTCCTCCGGCGCGCAGGTGGTCTATACGGCGGACGCGCCGCCCGTGACAAACAACGGGACGGGGAATGAAAAAATCGAGCTGGAGATCGCGGAGGATACGCCGGTCGTGGTGACGGACGTGACGAAGGTCGTGGATGATGTGATTCCCTCCATCGTCTCGATTGACAATAACTTCACGGAACGCACGCGCACGATCTACGGCGTTTATGAGCAGGACGCGCTGGCTTCGGGCAGCGGCGTGATCATCGGGAAGAGCGAAACGGAGCTGCTGATCGTGACCAACAACCACGTCATCTCCGGGGCGAATTCCCTGTTGGTCTTTTTCCACGGCGGCGGCAGCGCCCCGGCGGAGGTGCGCGGCACGAATGCCGCCATGGACCTGGCGGTGATCGTCGTACAGATGGCTGATCTGAGCGAGGAGACAAAGAACACGATCAAGGTCGCGACGATCGGGGATTCCGATACCCTGCAGTTAGGGGAGCCCACGATCGCGATCGGCAATGCCCTGGGCATCGGACAGAGTGTGACGACGGGCGTGGTCTCCGCCTTAAACCGCGAGATCACGATGGAGGACGGCACAAGCGGCACCTTTATCCAGACGGATGCCGCCATCAACCACGGCAATTCGGGCGGCGCCCTGATCAACAGCCGCGGGGAGCTGATCGGCATCAACACGGCGAAGCTCGGCGGCTCCTCCGTGGAAGGCATGGGCTTTGCCATTCCGATCACGCAGGCGAGGGAGACGATCGAGCGTCTCATGACGCAGGGCGTCCGTGAGCTTGCGGCGGAAGGCAACCGCGGCTATATGAATATCTCCATCAATACGGCGCAGGGAATCACCGGTGCCTATATTACGACGGTACAGGAAGGCGGCGCCGCGGAGGAAGCCGGCATGCAGATCGGCGATGTCATCACAAGGCTGGATGACATTGAGATCACCAGCCGCGACGATCTGATTTCGGCCCTGGATTATTACTCTGTCGGCGACACCGTGGAGGTCACGGTGCAGCGCCTGACGATCGGGGGCTTTGTGGAAATGCACTTCACGATCACACTGCGCTCGCAGATGGGCGCTTAAACGGGGAAGCATCATGTGCGGAATCGCCGGTCTGTTGCGTTACGGCAAGGCTGCCGCACGCGATATCGAGGTCATGAAGGAACGCATGGTGCACCGGGGTCCCGACGGAGACGGCACCTGGTGTGCGCCGGAGGACGATGTGTATCTCGGGCACCGGCGGCTTGCCGTCATCGACCTGACCGAAACCGGCGCACAGCCGATGCTTTCGCACAGCGAACGCTTTGTTCTGAGCTTCAACGGGGAAATCTATAATCATCCGCTCTTAAAAGAGAAACTGGCCGCGAAAGGAATCACCTCCTTCCGCGGCACTTCGGATACGGAGGTCCTTCTGGAATCCCTGGAGCACCTGGGGGTTCCGGAGACGCTGCGCCTGGCGAAGGGCATGTTTGCCTTTGCGCTCTATGACCGCGAGGGAAAGACGCTGACGCTCGCCAGGGACCGTGTGGGCGAAAAGCCGCTTTACTACGGGTACGTGGGGAAGGGCTTTGTCTTTGCATCCGACATCGGCTGCATCCGGGCGCTGTCCGCCTTTGACAATCCCGTCAATGAAAAGGTATTGCCGCTGTATTTTGCGCACGGCTATATCCCCGCGCCATACACGATCTACCGTGACATTCACAAGCTGAAGGCGGGCTGCGTACTGACGATCCGTACGCCCTATGCGAAGGGAACGGAGGAGCTCCGCCCCTACTGGTCCATGAAGGAATGCGCGCTTGCGGGCAGGGCAAATCCCTTCCGGGGAAGCTTTCAAGAGGCCTCCGCGGAACTGGAGCGGCTGGTGAAGGAATCCCTGAAGGGACAGACGGTGGCGGATGTGCCGGTCGGCGCCTTTCTTTCCGGCGGGATTGATTCCGCGACGACGGTTGCGCTGATGCAGGATTTGAGCCCCGGAAAGATCCGCAGCTTCACGATCGGCATGGAGGAGGAGACATACAACGAGGCGGTGTACGCAAAGGAGATTGCGGCGCACCTCGGCACGGAGCATACGGAGCTGTATATTACGGAAAAGGATGCGCAGGCCGTCATCCCGCTGCTGCCGGAGATGTTTACGGAGCCCTTTGCGGACTCCTCGCAGATTCCGACCTACCTTGTCAGCAAAATGACGCGGGAGCATGTGACGGTTTCCATTTCCGGGGATGCCGGGGATGAGCTCTTCGGCGGTTATAATGTGTACGGAAGCGTGGAGCAGAGCTGGAAGCGGGCCGCCGGCATCCCGCGTCCGCTCCGTCGCCTGTCCGCGGCCCTGATTCAGGGAACACCGCTGAAGCGGATCGGCCGGATGGAGGAGGTGGGAAGTCTGGTTGCGGCGGGCACACCGGAGGAAATGTACGCAAGCGTGCCGTACAAGGACGGACTGAAGAACCGGATCCCGCTATGCCGTGAGATGTTGCCCTACGCGGCAAGCCCGGAGGTGGCGGGCGCGGATGTGCTGGGGGATCCCGTCAAGGACATGATGCTGATCGACCTGTGCCTGTATCATCCGGACGATATTCTGGTGAAGGTGGACCGCTGCGCGATGGCGGTGTCCCTGGAAACCCGCGTGCCCTTCCTGGACCGGGATGTGGTGGAATTCGCGTGGACGCTGCCGCGGGCGTATCTGCGAAAGGACAACCGCGGGAAGCTGGTGCTGCGTGATGTGCTGTACCGCCATGTGCCGCGGGAGATGATGGAGCGTCCCAAGAAGGGCTTTTCGATTCCCGTGAAGAAATGGCTGGCGGAGGGAGAACTGCGCGACTGGGCGCAGACGCTGCTGGCGCCGGAAAAAATCCGGCGGGAAGGGTTCCTGAACGCGGGGGTCGTGACGGAGATCTGGAAGCAATATACGGAAAAGGGAAAATGGCGGGAAGCGATCTGGTGCCTGCTGATGTTTGAGGCCTGGCTGGAAGGGAGCACAAATGGAAGACTTTCGTGAAGTGACCGAGGAAGAAAAACCGGAAGAGAAAAAAGAGAACGCCGAAAAGAAGGACGAGGACGTTTACGAACAGATCTGCTTTGTCTGCCGCAGACCCGAATCCAAGGCGGGGAAGATGTTCAGGCTGCCGAACAACATCAGCATCTGCGAGGACTGCATGCACAAGACGCTGGATGCCGTTTCGCAGTTTGATTACAACAATCTGCTGAACAACCCGCAGCTGATGAATGAGCTCAACAAGAACGCGGGCATGCCCTTCATGGGCTTTGACATGGGGGCCGCCGGCATCCCGAACACGCAGCGCATCAAAAAGAAAAAGGAAGCGGAGAGCGAGGTCAAGCCGGTCTTTGACATTGCCAACATTCCCTCCCCGCATCACATCAAGGAAACGCTGGACCAGTACATCGTCGGGCAGGAGCAGGCGAAGAAGATCATCAGCGTTGCGGTTTACAATCATTACAAGCGCGTCTCCACCGGCACGATGGACGAGATCGAGATCGAAAAGTCCAACATCCTGATGCTGGGGCCGACCGGCTGCGGCAAGACCTATCTTGTGCGGACGCTGGCAAGGCTCCTGGACGTGCCGCTCGCCATTGCGGACGCGACCTCCCTCACGGAGGCGGGCTACATCGGGGATGACATCGAGAGCGTCGTCTCCAAGCTCCTGGCCGCAGCGGACAATGACATCGAGCGGACGGAGAAGGGCATCATCTTCATCGATGAGATCGACAAGATCGCGAAAAAGAAAAACGTCAACACGCGGGACGTCAGCGGCGAATCCGTGCAGCAGGGCATGCTGAAGCTTCTGGAGGGCACGAATGTGGAGGTGCCGGTCGGCGCGAGCTCGAAATCCGCGATGGTGCCGATGGCAACGGTCAACACGCGCAACATCCTCTTTATCTGCGGCGGCGCCTTTGCGGACCTGGAGGACATCGTGAAGCAGCGCCTGAACCTGGAAACCGCGATCGGCTTCAATTCCGTCTTAAAGGATGAGCATGACAAGGATAAGGATATCCTTTCGAAGACCACGCTGGAGGACCTGCGCAAGTACGGCATGATTCCGGAATTTCTCGGCAGACTGCCGATCCTCTGCGCCCTGCAGGCGCTGGACAAGGATATGCTGATCCGCATCTTAAAGGAGCCGAAGAACGCGATCTTAAAACAGTACCAGAAGCTCCTGGCGCTGGATGAGGTGGACCTGCGCTTTGATGATTCCGCGCTCGAAGCGATCGCGGAAAAGGCGATGGAAAAGGATACGGGCGCGCGTGCACTCAGGGCCATCATTGAAGAATTCATGCTGGATATCATGTATGAGATTCCGAAGGATGATAACATCGGCCGCGTGACGATCACCGGGGATTATATCAGGGGAACGGGCGGACCCGTGATTGAGGTGCGCGGCGACCAGATTCCGCGGATCGCGGCAAAGCAGAACGCTTAATCCCCTTCGCCCGCCGGCGGGTGCACCTTGATGATCTTGCGGTCATAGGTCATGAGACCGTTGACCTCCTCTTCGATGTCGGAAAGCTGTGTATAGACGGCGCCGCTTAAGCCCTCTTCGATGAGCGGCCGGATGTTTTCTGTCATCAGCGCCTGCCACGCCTCATTCAGCTCCTCCGGTGTCCGGAACACCCGGTAACCGAGCTGCCGCTCCACGGAGGAATGTCCCTCAACGCGCAGGGCGTAGCCGCCGTATTCCGAGAGGAAAACGGCGCGACCGTGACGGTCCTTTTCCACGGACGGCTTCCGGAAGTAATTATGAATGCTGAGGAAATCCCCGCCGCCCTGGTCCTGCCAGCCGCTCGCGTGATCGATCAGTCTGGTATCGTCCATGTCCTTCACGATATTCACCATCAGGTTCGCGTCGAACTGACCCCAGCCCTCGTTGAAGATGCTCCAGATGACAATGCAGGGGGCATTGCGCAGGTACGAGACCATGCCCTTCAGCTCATTCGTAAACTGTGCACGCGCGTCCTTGTCCGCGCGGCCGTACTTGCGGTATCTGCGCGCACCGTCCTTCAGCCGCGTAAAGGTATTCGGAAACAGTGTCGGCAAATAGGAGGTGAGGAGCTTTGACGGCGTATCGCCGCCGCTCACCATGTCCTGACACACCAGCATCCCCAGACGGTCGCAGTGATAATACCAGCGGGCGCATTCGATCTTGACATGCTTGCGGATCATGTTGAAGCCGAGGGACTTCATCTGCGTGATGTCGTAGATGAGAGCCTTGTCCGAGGGCGGCGTCATCAGGGATTCCGGCCAGTAGCCCTGGTCCAGAACGGCGTTCAGGAACAGCGGCTTGTGATTGAGACAGAAGCGCTTTACGCCGTTTTCGTCCTCCTCCACGGAGCAGGTCCGCAGCGCGAAATAGGTGTAAAGGGTATCATCTCCGATGGAGACGGAGAGGTGATACAGGTACGGGTCCTCCGGTGTCCAGACGCGGGGCTGTTCCAGGTAGAGGCGCATCTGCGCGAGGTAACGCCCCTCGCCGATTTTATTGCAGGGCTTTAAATCAGAGCCGGAGAGGCAAAGATCCAGCGGATATTCCTCCTGCGGTTCCTTTGAGGTGCTGCAGAAGGCGCGCACGAAGGGCTGCCTTCGTTCGTCAAACATCGCCACCTCGATGCTGCCGGGGACAGAGGTTTCAAATTTAAGCGTGACGGTCGTGAGATCGTCATGCGGAATGATTCTGAGGCTGCGGAGATAGCCCTTCGGCACCCACTCCAGCCAGACGCTCTGCCAGATGCCGCTCTGCGCCGTATAGTACATGCCGCCGCGCTTCAGCGCCTGCTTGCCGCGGTTCTGCGGGGATTCCTCCGTTGCGTCCTGCACGCGCACGAGCAGGCGGTTTTTGCGGGAGCGGTTTTCGCGGAAGGCATTCAGCGCATCCGTGATGTCCACCGTGAAGGGGAGGTAGCCGCCGACATGCGTGCACTGATATCTCCCGTTCACATAGACCTCCGCCCGGTGATCCACCGCGCCGAAATGCAGGAGGAGCCTCGCGTCTTTGGAAGGTCTGGTCAGATCGGGGATCGTCTTGAAATACCAGAGATACTGCTCCGACTTAAGCTGCCGGTTCACGCCGGACAAACGGCTTTCCGGCGAAAAGGGAACGAGGATTTTGCCGTCCGGCCGGACCGGGCCGGAGGCGGTGTCCGTGATGGCGTAATTCCAGACGCCGTTTAAGGAGATGTGGGAATTGCGCACAAACTGCGGACGCGGGTATTCCGGCAGGGCATCGGGTAGCAGGGGATTGGCGCCCCAGACGGTGGTCAGGGGATTCAGCGCATCCTCCGGATGCGGTCTGGAGATGCTGTTGATCATACCGGAAAGTGACAAGGGGATACCTCAGGGTTGCGGTGTACGGTAGCCGTCCGGATTATTCGACTGCCAGCGCCAGGCGTCCGCACACATATCGTCAAGTGTCTTTTCCGCTGTCCAGTGCAGTTCGTTTTTGGCCTTTGCGGGATCCGCGTAGCAGACGGCGATATCCCCGGCGCGCCGCGGGTCAATCACAAAGGGAAGTGTTTTTCCGCAGGCCTTTTCAAAGGCTTTGATGACCTCCAGAACGCTGTAGCCCTTGCCCGTGCCGAGATTGTAAATGCCGACACCCTTTTTCGAGGCCTTCAGCGCCGCGACATGTCCCTTTGCCAGGTCCGTCACGTGGATATAATCCCTGACGCCCGTGCCGTCCGGGGTCTTGTAATCATTTCCGAAGACATGAATTTCCTTCAAGGTACCGGCCGCGACCCTTGCCACATAGGGCAGGAGATTATTGGGGATGCCCTTCGGGTCCTCGCCGATGCGGCCGCTTTCATGCGCGCCGATCGGGTTAAAGTAACGCAGCAGCGTCACCTCCAGATCCGGATCGCTGTGGCTGATGTCCGAAAGGATCCGCTCCTGCATGGCCTTGCTCTCGCCGTAGGGATTCGTGCGCTCGCCCAAAGGACAGTCTTCCGTGATCGGGATTTCCACCGGGTCCCCGTAAACGGTGGCGGAGGAGGAGAAGACGATTTTTTTGCAGCCGTGCGCGCGCATCACCTCCGAGAGGACAAGCGTCGCGTTCAGGTTGTTGGTGTAATACTCCAGGGGCTTTTCGACGGATTCGCCCATTGCCTTGTAGCCCGCGAAGTGAATGACGGCATCGATCTTCTCTTTTTCGAAGACGGCGGAAAGCGCCGCCCGGTCGCAGACATCGATTTCGTAAAAGGCAGGGCTTTTCCCCGTGAGCTCCGCAATGCGGTCGATCACGATCCGCTCCGCGTTATAGAGATTGTCCGCGATCACGACCTCATATCCCGCGTTCAGGAGCTCCACTGCCGTATGGGAACCGATAAATCCGGCACCGCCGGTACAAAGAATCTTCATCTTAAACCCTCCCGAATAGAATCGGTAATGTAACGTTTTTCGTTACGTTTTTAGTTCAAAACCTTGATTTTATCGGGAATTCACCACTCTGAAATATAAAAAGAGCAATGACCCCCTTTTTCCTGTACAATGGAGTTACCACATCGCCATTCACAGAGAAAGG